>CAZFWM010000016.1:0-37112 GCA_964522545.1 uncultured Thermodesulfobacteriota bacterium | reverse complement strand
CCTGGCCGCGTCGCCTGAGGGGCCGCTCCCCGTCCCCTTTGCGTTCGCAACGAACAGAGTCGAGCCGTCCGGAGAGACGGCCACGGCCGTGGGGTACCACGCCGTGGGTACGGCGCCTATCAGCTCCCCATCGGGAATCGATATCACCGAGATTTTGTTGTCGACGGCCTGGGCCACATAGAGCCTTGTCCCGTCCGGCGAGAACGCCAGGGCGTTCGGAGACGAACCGTACGAGGCATCCAAATAGGGCCGTAGATCGATGGTCGCCACCACCGCGTCGGAGACGGTGCATACGACGCTCACCGAGTCCTCGTCCGCGTTCGTGACGTAGAGACTGGAGCCGTCTTCGCTCACGGCAAGCCCCTCCGGGTTCTTCTGGACCGGGATCGCCTTCACCAGCCTCATCCCCCCGGGATCGGAGATGTCGTACACATCGACTCGATCGTGGCGCTCGGAGGAGACGTACGCCTTGACCCCGCCGGGGTGGAGGGCCACGTCGTACGGATCGGGCCCTGTCGGCGCAGAATCCAGGATCTCGCCCGTGCCGGTAGCAATGGCCCTGAGCCGCCTCCTGAGCTGGCAGACCGCGTAGAGGACGCTGCCGTCCGAAGAGAGGGCGATCCCGGCGGGGAACCCCTTCACCTCCCAACTCGTCATCAGCTCCAGATCGCCGCTCTCGAAGTCGTAGACGTGCACAGCTTCTCCCCCGCCCCCGGACGCATAGACCGTCCGCCCATCCGGGCTCACGGCGATCCCCAGGAAGAGGGCGTCATGCTCTACGGCGTCCACGACCCGCGCCTGCGCTACATCCACCACGGAGACTGTCCGCAGGCCCCTGCCCGATGCGGCCACGAAGAGGTAGGCCCCGTCCGGGGAGACAGCGAGCCCGAGGGGGAGGTTGTCGACGGCGACCTCCACACCTGTGGGAGTGATCACCCTGCCGTTCGGAAGCACCCAGGTCGATGGGTCCTGTTGCCCCGTCTTCAGCAGGGCTTCGGGCGTGATAGTGATTCCGCCGTCGCCGAAGGCCGACGGGGAGCGGCCGGAGAGGTCGACAAAAAGAATCATCGCGGCCAGGATCACGAACGAGGAGACCCATGGCCGAAACGAAGAGAATGTGGATTTGATCTGCATGCTCAGCACCTCTGTGCCGTAGGTTTGCTCGAAAGGGTAGAGACCATTCAACTCTCACTACTGCAATGCGGCGATTTGTAAACTGAACAACAATTTTCTCACAGCCTTGATGACGAGGCAACTGCCTCTGAACTTATCCCTCCGGGCGGACATTCAATCTCTGACATTTCAACCGTTACATTATAATAATTCACCACAGAGGACACAGAGTGCACAGAGACAGAAAGAGTTTGATTTCATTCATTCTCTCTCTGTGTCCTCTGTGATCTCTGTGGTGAAAAAACTTTTTTTCATAAGTTCCTCGAATCTCCGTCTCTGCGTCTTTGCGTTAAAACTCTTTGACGGAGAAAATAGGATTTCTCATGCCATCAAGTCTTAACCGCCATCTCACTGACAAAAAAAGCCCTTCGACCTGATCGTCGAAGGGCTTGGCTGTGTGCGATGGCTGGGGCGGGAGGATTCGAACCTCCGAATGCAGGAACCAAAATCCTGTGACTTACCGCTTGTCGACGCCCCAGTATGACTCACTCAAAAAGCGGCTAGAATCTAATCCCTCCATCATCGGGCTCTTCCGAATCGTCTTTCATTCCCCCATCCGACTCACTGGTCGTCGTCACTTCCTCCGGGTGGGGATCCAGCGCGGATCCGGGCTCCTCCACCCTGCCAAAGGGCAACTCAACCGGCGTCGGCATCAGGTCCTCTTGTTGCTGATCCATTTCGCGATGATACTCGTCGATGACGGCCTTCTCGATCTCCTTGCGCGTCTCTCGGTTCAGAGGATGGGCTACGTCCTTGAAGGTCCCGTCCTTCCTCTTCTTGCTGGGCATGGCAACGAAGAGGCCGCTCGTTCCGCTGATGATCTTCAGGTCGCGCACCACAAAGCACTGGTCGAAAACGATCATCGCATAGGCTTTGAGCTTCTCCTCATCGACCGGGAACACTTTGACTTCTGTGATCTTCATCCTGGCCTCCTCGATGGGTGTGTCTTTCAGGTGGGAAGATCTTTATAAATAAATTTATTTTATTATCAAGTACATGAAAATAGTAAACCGTACGAAAGGCGTTGTCAACACTGTTTTTGGGATGAAACCCCTCTATGTCAAGAAAGGATGGCCCTGCGAAGGACGGGCCGACACACAGGTCGGCCCCTATCTGATCCCTGATCCCTTTCGGGGATAAAAACCGCCTCTATGCGAACGTAATCTCCCCGCTCTCTACATCCACGGAGACCCTATCCCCTTCGGACACGTCACCCTGGAGTATCCTCATGGCCACCGGGTCCTGCACCTCGCGCTGGATGACCCGCTTGAGCGGCCGGGCCCCGTAGACGGGGTCATACCCCCGCTCCGCGAGGAGCTTCTCGGCGGCCTCGGTGAAGGCGAGCTCGATCTTGCGCTCCTCGAGCCGACGGGCCAGGTGGTCGAGCTGGATGCCGACGATGAGCCGGATGTGCTCGGCAGAGAGGTTATGGAAGAACACGATGTCGTCGACCCGGTTGAGAAACTCCGGCTTGAAGCTGGCGCGCAGGGCTTCGGTCACGCGGCGCCGCATCTCCTCGTGCTCCTGTTCGCCCAGGTCCTGGATCCACTGGCTCCCGATGTTCGAGGTCATGATGATGACCGTGTTCTTGAAGTCCACGGTCCGGCCATGTCCGTCGGTGAGGCGGCCGTCATCCAGGATCTGCAGGAGGATGTTGAAGACATCGGCGTGGGCCGTCTCGCTCTCGTCGAAGAGGATCACGGAGTACGGCCTGCGGCGGACCGCCTCGGTGAGGTGCCCCCCTTCATCGTATCCCACGTAGCCGGGCGGCGCCCCGATCAGCCTCGAGACGGCGTGCTTCTCCATGAACTCCGACATGTCGAGTCTGACCATGGCGGCCTCGCTGTCGAAGAGGAACTCGGCAAGGGCACGGGCCGTCTCGGTCTTCCCGACCCCGGTGGGGCCGAGAAAGATAAAGGAGCCGATGGGCCGGTCCGGATCCTGGAGGCCGGCGCGGGCTCGTCGGACCGCGTTCGAGACGAGCCGGATCCCTTCTTCCTGGCCGATCACGCGCCGCCCGAGCCGCTCCTCCATGTGCACGAGCTTCTCCATCTCGCCCTCGAGCATCCGGGTCACGGGAATCCCGGTCCACTTGGCCACGATCTCGGCCACATCCTCTGCATCGACCTCTTCTTTGAGCATCTTCTTTTCACGCTGGAGATCTTCGAAGGCGGCGCTCTTGGTCTGGAGGTCGCGATCCAGGTCGGCGAGCACTCCGTACCGCAGCTTGGCGGCCCTCTCCAGGTCGCCGGCGCGCTCGGCCTGCTGCCCCTCGATCCGGGCCTTCTCGATTCGCTCCTTGATCTCCCGGATCGCCTGGATCGCGCTCTTCTCGCTCGTCCAGTGGGCCTTCATCTCCCCGGCGACTTCACGCTGATCAGCGATCTCCCTCTCGATCTTTTCCATCCGCTCCCGGCTTGCCGGGTCGGTCTCCTTCTTCAGCGCCGCCCGCTCGATCTCGAGCTGCATGATCCGCCTCTCCACCTCGTCGATCTCCACCGGGAGGCTGTCGATCTCGATGCGCAGCCGCGAGGCCGCCTCATCGATGAGGTCGATCGCCTTGTCGGGCAGGAACCGGTCCGTGATGTAGCGGTTCGAGAGCGTTGCCGCCGCCACGATGGCCGAGTCCTGGATCTTCACTCCGTGGTGGACCTCGTATCTCTCCTTGAGTCCGCGGAGAATGGCGATGGTGTCCTCCACCTTGGGTTCTCCCACGAGGATCGGCTGGAAACGGCGCTCCAGGGCCGCGTCCTTCTCGATGTACTTCCGGTACTCGTTGAGTGTGGTGGCCCCCACGCACCGGAGCTCCCCCCGAGCCAGCGCGGGCTTGAGCATGTTCGAAGCATCCATGCTCCCCTCGGCCGCGCCCGCTCCGACAAGGGTGTGGAGCTCGTCGATGAAGAGCATCACCGAGCCGCCGGCCTCCTCGATCTCTCGCAGCAGCGCCTTGAGGCGGTCCTCGAACTCGCCCCGGTACTTGGACCCGGCAACCAGGGCCCCGATGTCCAGCGCCACCAGGCGCTTCTCCTTGAGACCCTCGGGTACGTCGCCGCTCACGATCCGCTGCGCCAGCCCCTCGATGATGGCCGTCTTGCCCACGCCGGGCTCGCCGATCAGGACCGGGTTGTTCTTGGTACGGCGTGAGAGGACCTGGACCACGCGGCGGATCTCCTCGTCCCGGCCGATGACCGGATCGAGGGCCCCCTTGCGGGCCTGGTCCGTGAGATCCCGGCTATAGCGGGCCAGGGCCTGGTACTTCTCCTCCGGGTTCTGATCCGTGACCCTCTGGGTGCCGCGGATATCCTTGAGCACGGCGTAGATCCCGTCCCGGGTCACACCGCTGCGTCGGAGCATATCGGACGACTTGCCCCCCTTTTCGTCGGCAATGGCGATGAGGAGATGCTCGGTGCTGAGAAACTCGTCGGTGAGGCGCTCCATCTCTCCGAAGGCCGCCTCGATCACCTTGTCGAGACGCGGCGTCATGTACACCTGGCCGGCGCCCGAGACCTTGGGGAGGTCGTCCAGGAGGCGCTCCACCCCCTGGATGATCTGCTCCGGAGCCGCCCCCAGCTTCAGGAGGACCTGAAGAACAATCCCCTCGCTCTTGCTCAGGAGCGCCCAGAGCAGGTGCTCCACATCGATCTGCTGGTGCCCGCGCTGCTCGGCTGCGTTGCGCGCCGCCAGCAGCGCCTCCTGGGCCTTTAGGGTGAATTTTTCTAGAGATCGCATTCGGTCTGCCTCCTGTAAGCTATTGGCTTGAGGCGTTGAATTATCGCCCTCCGGGCGGGCTTTTTCTCATTTGTTTTTTTCAACGCAGAGACGCAGAGGTCTGTTCATAAATCGATTCAACCCTTTAAGCTTACCAATTGCTGATTTCATAGAAAGTCGGACATGTCATTTCGACCGCAGGGAGAAATCTTTTCTTTTCAGATTGTACTCCCGGAAAGATTTCTCGCGGAGTTTATCCTGAGCGAAGCGAAGGACCTTAATGACATAAAAATCATTCGATACGGATTTCTTCCTCTGCGTCTCTGCGCCTCTGCGTTAAAACTCTTCGACGGAAAAATTTGGATTTCCTATGGAATCATCCCCCATAACAACAAAGCCCCTCACGGGGAGGGGCTTTGTTGTTGAGCTCTCTGCGGACCTCCCCGCGAAATCAACTCCTCGGCTTCTTCAGAGTGATAAAAATCGTGTTGCGGCCCCTCCTCACCAGGAGCAGGACGATCTTGCCCGCCGGGGCATCGCCGATCTCTTCGGCAAACTCCGCGGCACCTCCCACCGGCTTGCGGTTCACCTCGATGACGATGTCTCCCGGCCGCAGGTTTGCCTTTTCGGCAGGGCTTTCAGCCTCCACCTCGGTCACCACGACCCCTTTCACATCCTCTCCGACCCCGAGCCTGACCGCCATCTCGGGGGTCAGGGTGTGCACCCGGAGGCCCAGGGTCTCCCCCTCCTCTTCGACCGCCTTGGCAAAAAGCATAGGCTCGTCGGGCAGCTCCCCGAGCTTCACGGTGAAGGTCTTCTCGCGGCCTTCCCGGATCACCTTGACCTTTGTCTTCGTGCCCACCGGTGTCCTGGCCACCATGGGAGGAAAATCATTGAAATCATCGACCGGCATGCCCTCGAACTCGACGATCACGTCTCCCACTTTGAGTCCCGCCTCCTCGGCCGGGGCATCCTCGACCACCTGGGAGACCAGGGCCCCCCGGTCGCTCTCCAGGCCGAAGGCCTCCATCTTCTCCTTGTCGATCTCCTGGATGATCACGCCGAGCCACCCCCTCACCACCTTCCCTCTCTCCTTGAGCTGGTCGATGATGTCTTTTGCCATGTTCACCGGGATGGCGAATCCGATCCCGATGCTCCCGCCCGTGGTGGACGCGATGGCGGAGTTTATCCCGACCACCTCACCCCGCATGTTGAACAAGGGGCCCCCGCTGTTGCCCGGATTGATGGAGGCGTCCGTCTGGATGAAGTCCTCGTACTGGGTGAGCCCTAGATTTCGCCCTTTTGCGCTCACGATCCCGGTGGTCGCCGTGTGGCCGAATCCCAGGGGGTTGCCGATGGCGAGCACCCACTCGCCCACCTCGAGCGTGTCGGAGTCGCCCATGACCACCGTGGGCAGGCCCCTTGCGTCGATCTTGATGAGGGCCAGATCGGTCCTCGGATCGCGCCCCTTCACTACGGCCTCGTACTCCTCCTCCTCATAGAGTATCACCTTGATGTCTTCCGCCTCTTCCACCACGTGATTGTTCGTCAGGATGTAACCGTCTTTGCTGATGATGAACCCGGACCCCAGGCTCCTTCGCTTGTACTCCCGCTGCTGAGGGGGGACCCCGAAAAACTTGAAAAGATCGAAGGGGTCCATCTGCTGACCATCAAAGGGGTGCTTGAATTGATGATACATCTCCCCGCTCTTCACGGTCTGGTTGGCGCTGATGTTGACAACCGCCGGTCCGTACCGTTTGGTCAACTCGGTAAACGATGGGAGCTCGATCGTGGAAATGGCGACCGCCTCCCCTTTGTCCTCGCCGAAAAAAGCCTCGCCGGGCCGGGGCGCTCCCACGCTTACAACGGCCGCAACCAGCCCAACCACAAGATATACCAAGCCCTTTTTGGCTCTCTCCCGCTTCGAACTCCCTGTCTCAAGCACCTCTTCAACTCCTTTCAGAATGTACCCTAACGGGTCTCCTTTACGTATCGCATTCTCAGATCATACAAAATGCTTTCGAGAAAGCCGTCCTCATCTTTTGTCAGATTGCCCTGGGTCTTATCCTTAAGCATCCCCAGGATGTCGATCGTCTGTTTTGCCATGGTCAGGTCTTTTCTCTTTTCGTTCGAGATCGGATCGGGAATCTCTCCGAGATGGATAAAGGCAGACTGTGAAAGAGAGAGGAGGAACATGGTGAAATTCATCTCCGGCAGCGGTACACTCTCCTTGGCTCGGGGCTCCCCTTCCTTCTCCTTGGCCCCGAAGATCCGGTCGCGGAGCGATCGCTTTTTCCCTTCTTCCCCGGCCGGCTCCTCCCCTTTATCCTCCACCTTTTTCTCTTCCACTTCTTCCTCGGAGCAGCACGCACAGCTTGCCCCGGTCTCTTCCCCCGCCTTTTCCGCTTCCCCTTGATCTTCCTTCATCCCTTTCTCTTCCTTGATCCCTTTCTCTTCCTTGATCCCTTTCTCTTCCTTGATCCCTTTCTCTTCCTTCACACAGCCGCTCTCATCGAACCTCCGACGATCCGACACCTTGAACCCTGTCTCTTCCTTGATCCCCGTCTCTTTTTTTTCTTCCTCCCGGTTGCGCTCCTCGTCAGGCATCCTGGTCCACTCCTTTGCTCGTTCAGACATTTCACTTCGATGCGGAGAGCTTCCGTAAGGCACTCCCCTCTACAACGAAGCCAGCACCAAAAAAGTTCTACTTCTATGATAAACTGCGAGAAAGGCCCTGAAAAAAAGCGGGCGGGGGAAAGCCCCGCCCCTGCATCGCAAGCTAGGGCCCGGCTATTCGATCTCTACGGTTATCGCCTTGGCCTCTTTCTCTCTCAACCTGGGGAGCCGGATCTCCAGGAGGCCGTCTTTGAGGCTCGCAATGATCTTTTCACTCTCCACCGAATAGGGGAAGGTAAAAGTCCGGCTGAACTGGCCGTAATAGCTCTCCATCCTGTAATAATTTTCCTCCTTGACGCTCGCATCCCGCTTTCGATCGCCTTTGAGAACGAGGACATTTTCCTTGATATCGATGTGAATATCCTCTTTGACAACCCCGGGGAGCTCGGCGATCAGCACCAGCCCTCCTTCGGTCTCGTAAATGTCCACAGAAGGCGACCAAGCCCCTGTAAGGAGTCCATCCTCCACGCTCCGGGTGCGGGAGATGCTCTCCTCGAAGAGTCTGTTCATCCGCTCCTGGAGCTCGTTCAGGTCCTGAAAAGGGTCCCATCCTTTAACACCCATCTCGTTCTCCTATACCCGGCGCGATAGGCCGGGTCGCTTGGCGTGGGCCGCGGGGATCGGCCCACACGGCCCCTCGTCCCGACACTCTCCGATTAAGACTCCTCGTATTCGGCGTCGATCACGTCATCATCACCTCCGGCCGCCGGCTCGCCTCCTTCTCCACCGCCCGGAGCGCCCTCAGGCCCTCCCTCCGCGTCGCCGGCCTGCTGATACATGGCCTCGGCAAGCTTGTGAGAGGCCTTGGTGATCTGATCGATCGAGCTCTTTATGCGGTCCGTATCCTCTCCCTCGAGGGCGCTCTTTCCCTCGACAAGGGCTTCCTCGAGCGGTTTGAGATCGTCCGCACTGAGCTTATCCTTATGCTCGCCCAATAGCTTTTCCGTTTGGTAGATCAGGGTGTCGAGCTGATTTCGGGCCTCCACCTCCTCACGCTTCTTCTGGTCATCCTCTGCGTGGGCCTCGGACTCCTTGACCATCTGCTCGACCTCATCTTTGTCGAGGCCGCTGGAGGCCGTAATCGTGATCTTCTGCTCCTTGCCCGTGCCCATGTCCTTGGCCGAGACGTTGACGATTCCGTTGGCGTCGATATCGAAGGTCACCTCGATCTGGGGCACGCCCCGCGGCGCCGACGGAATCCCCACGAGATGGAACTTGCCCAGCGTGCGGTTGTCCCTGGCCATGTCCCGCTCGCCCTGGAGCACGTGGATCTCGACGCTCGTCTGGCTGTCCGCCGCCGTAGAGAAGATCTCGCTCTTGCGCGTGGGAATCGTGGTGTTACGCTCGATGAGGCGCGTCAACACGCCGCCCAGGGTCTCGATGCCAAGAGACAGGGGCGTCACGTCGAGCAGGAGGACGTCTTTCACTTCGCCGGCGAGCACGCCCGCCTGGATGGCGGCGCCCATGGCGACCACCTCGTCCGGGTTCACCCCCTTGTGGGGCTCTCTGCCGAAGAGCTCTTTGACGAGCTCCTGAACCTTCGGGATCCGGGTGGAGCCCCCCACGAGGACCACCTCGTCGATCTGATTCGGGTTGAGGTTTGCGTCCTTGATGGCCTTGCGGCAGGGCCCCATGGTCTTCTCCATGATGTCGCCGGCAAGCTGCTCGAACTTGGAGCGGCTCAGCTTGAAATTGAGATGCTTGGGTCCGGAGGCATCGGCCGTGACGAAGGGCAGGTTGATATCGGTCTCCTGTGTGGTGGAGAGCTCGATCTTGGCCTTCTCTGCTGCCTCGCGCAGGCGCTGCAGGGACATGCGATCCTGGCTCAGGTCGATGCCCTGGTCCTTCTTGAACTCGGCCACGAGCCAGTCGATGATCCGCTGATCGATGTTGTCTCCGCCCAGGTGGGTATCGCCGTTCGTGGCCTTCACCTCGACCACGTTGTCCCCCACCTCGAGAATCGATATGTCGAATGTGCCGCCCCCGAAATCGAACACGGCAATCGTCTGGTCCTTCTTTTTGTCGAGGCCGTAGGCAAGGGCGGCGGCCGTGGGCTCATTGATGATCCGCTTCACCTCCAGGCCGGCGATCTTGCCGGCGTCCTTGGTCGCCTGGCGCTGGCTGTCGTTGAAGTAGGCGGGTACCGTGATCACCGCCTCGGTGATTTTTTCACCGAGGTACTCCTCGGCGGAGTGTCTGAGCTTCTGGAGGATCATGGCCGAGATCTCGGGCGGAGGGTACTCCTTGTCCCTTGCCTCTACCCGGGCGTCCCCGTTCGATGCCTTGATCACCGTGTAAGGGACCATGGTCATCTCCTCGCTGACCTCATTGTACTTCCGCCCCATGAAGCGCTTTATGGAGTAAACCGTATTCTCAGGATTGGTCACGGCCTGTCTCTTGGCGACCGTCCCGACGAGCCTCTCTCCCTCTTTGGTGAAGGCTACGGTCGACGGCGTGGTCCTCCCTCCCTCTTCATTGGTAATCACCTTGGGGTCTCCACCCTCCATAACGGATACGACCGAATTAGTGGTTCCCAGGTCGATCCCTATCACCTTTCCCATCGCTCTGTTCTCCTTTCTTAAAACGTATATTGCATGCAGTTGCTGTCCATGCAGAAGCTAATCATCATCGCCCGGTGTGTCAAGGTCGACAGAGGGCTCTTCCTGCTCTTCCGTGAATGCCTCGGGACCGGACGGAATGGAGGCCGGAAAGGTACCGTCCACCACGCAGACCCACGGCTCCGTGGTCCATTTGACATAGACGTCGTCACTGTCGGTCACCTTGCCCCCCACCAAGAGACGGGCCAGCTCTTCTTCACGGTCCTCGGTCGAAAGCGTCACCATGACATTCGGCTTGACCAGCCCGTACAGAGGATAGCTCGTCTCATCGGCCTTGATGAACTCCTTGGCCTCGAGTTTGTTCAGACCGGAGAGCAGGTCGTCCACCTTGGTCCGCGACGCCGCGGCTTCCTCCGGCTCCGCCATCTCCCACTTGCCCTGCTCGCCCTTCTCGAGGACGATGTTCTCCTCCCCCTGCGCGATGTCGATCACCTTCACTTTGTACCTGGCAAAGTCGAGGACCTTCCCGTCGCGGAGCTCTTTCGCCTCCTTGGGCAAAAGGTCGGCAAGCTCTGCGGAGACCCGATAGTCCGTGCCGTCCAGATCGCTGCGTGCAAAGAGGGTCCTTTCTTTGCGATTCTCTTTGCCCAGGATGAGCCGGGCGACCACCTCTCCCTCGTCCTTGCTCAGAGTGATCGTGGCGTGAGGAGATGCAAAGCCGCGCTCGACCTCCGTCCCCTCCCCGCCGGCCAGAAAATCCTTGGCCTCGAGATCCGCAATGTTGGTGAGAAGCTTGCTCACCTGTCCTCCATCGGCACGGGCCTCGATGGGCGAGGCGATGCGCCATTTGCTGGCCTCCCCCATCTTCAGGGCGATCGTCTCGGCCCCGGGCCTCTCAATGGAGATCTCCTTCACCTGATAGCGCTTGAAGTCGAAGATCTTTCGGTCGCGCAGCTTCTCCACATCTTTGGACAGGTCATCGAAGACCTTGGACCCGACAACGTAGACCTGCGGCTTCTCCGCCCGCTTGGCATAGATCCTGTCCCCCTCGAATCCTGCCGGCTTGCCAAGGAGGACCTTCTTTACGGCCCTGTCATCGCCCAGTGTAAGCTCGGCCGTCATTCTGGGATTATCAAGACCGTACCTGGCCAGATCGGTCGGGGCCTCTTCCCTGAACTCCTCGACCCGCAGAGAGGTGAGTGCGGTTATCATGGTGTTCACCTCGCTCTCTCTCGCCCTGGCCTGTATGGGCTGGGTCAACTTCCATTTGGTATCCTCTTTCTCGAGCGCCACCGTCCCCTTCTCGGATGCGACCTTGAGGCACTTCAACTCCGTACGCTGGAAGGCCACGACCCTCTTCTCTCGCAGTTCAAAGAGCTTTTTATTCAGGGTGAATTCGAGGTTGGCACTTCCGAGCAGGATCCGATCCTCCCCCTTCACCCTGACGTAGGAATTGCTCCCCACCGGGCTCTTCTCGCCCACGTGGAGAACGACCGCCTTCCCCTTCCCTTCCGCCGGTCTCACGGTCACCTCGATCGACGGATCGGCCAGGCCGAACCGTCCCGGATCCTGAGGCTCTTCCTCAATCACCTGCTCGCGCTTCAGGTCCTTGAGCGCGTTGACCATGCTCCTGACCGTGGCCAGATCGGCTTCTGTCTCTATCGGGGAGACGAGCTTCCAGGTCTCCTCCTTTTCTTTCTCTCCGTCGACTTCACCGACATCTCCCTCATCTCCCTCTTCTTGCATCACCGCGGGCTCCACCTCGCGCCGAAGCTCGACTCGGCCGTGCTCGTTTTCGAGTTGAATCGTCTCAACTTCGTCCCAGTCGACGGCCACAACCCTGCGGGCCTCCTCCTCGGCCTTCTCCTTCACTTCGGCCCTGCGGATTTCGATCAGGTAGACATAGGTGCCGAGCAGGGCAAGGATGACGGCAAAAATCAGGGTGTAGCGGAACTTCATCGACCTACCTCCTTCTCCACCAGACTCCGATCCCAAAGATCAGCAGAATTTCGGGGATGATCAGAACCGAGAGATAGAATATCAGGTTCGTCTGATCCGCCGTGAGCTGAACGCGGGAGGCCCTGGCCATGCGCGGGCGGATCGAGATGAGATCTTCCTCTCCGGCGAGCCAGTTCAAGGCGTTCATGAAGAGATCGCCGTTGTAGTAGTAATTGAAATAGCGGTTGTTCGCGAACTCGGCGTCGCCGAAGACGACGATCTTGGTTCCCTTCCCGGCGTCCTCCGCGACCGCTGCGATCGGCACGGGGCCTACCCTCTCCTCCGTGTCCTGCTTGGCTTCGCTATTCTCGAACAGCTTGTCGAGGTCCTGCTCGGCCCAGCTCGAGGAGCTCGTCGTGGCCAGCTCGGTCACCTCGATCCCTTCGGCCGGAGCCTTCGAGGCCGAGACCGACCGCACCATGGGGAAGATGGTCCGCTGCTGGAACTCCTGGGTGATCGCGTGGGTTCCGTAATCCTCCACGATCGGCTCGATGCCCAGAGAGGCCCCGGCAAAGAGCCGGATCACCATATCGACGATTATATCGTCTCCGAGCTCGATCCCCCAGCCGTCGAGGAAGCCTGCGAGCTCTTTCGACTCCCGGGGCTCGACCATGAAGATCGCCTTTCCCCCGCCCTTCAGGAACTCATCGATCATCTTGAGCTCGCTCTCGAGGACAGACTTTTGGGGAGCGCTCACCACGAGGACGGCGCAGTCCTCAGGAACCTTTTCCTGTGCGCCGAGCAGTAGCTTCTCGCTGGCGTAATTCTCATTCTCGACGGCCTTGCGCGCCTCCATGTACCCCTGCTCCTCTTCGCTCATGATGTCGTGCTCGCCGTGCCCGTCCAGGAAGTAGACCTTCTTTTCCGCCCGCTTCGAGATCTTGATGATCCCGTTGGTGATCGCTTCCTCGGTCGGCTCGGAGACATGGGTCTCCCGGTCCCCGCTGGAGACGACGATCACGTCAGTCTGGGAGATGCCATGCTCCTTGGCCTTCTCAGGATGCCTTACCGGATCGACGAAGGCGTAGGAGATCATGCTTCCAGCATGGTCATAGGACTTGAGCAGATCCTCCACCGGGCCCCCCTCACCCTGCTGGAAGAAGGCCAGTAGCTCCACCGGCTCCTCCAGTGAGCCAAGCACTTTTACAGTCTGGTCCGAGAGGCTGAAACGCTTCGATTCCGTGAAATCGAATCGTTTGCTATGCCGGTTCAGGACAAAGTTCACCATCACGAGGATCGCCAGAAAGACGATGATGTAGACGGCCGCGTTGGTCCCGTACTTCGTCTTGCGGCTTCCGATACCGGTCTTGAGGCTCGCCGCATTGGTGATCCCGTACGTGAGCAACAGGACCAGCCCGCCCACGATGTGAATCAGATTATAGGTAGAGAACGACATGCGGATGAGGAACTCCACGATGCCGAAGAGCAGCAGGATCACTCCGATGATTCCGAATATCTGTCCCAACTTCTTCATCGCCCCATTACCTCCATTTCAGCGATTCGAATGAACGCTTGGTCAGAAACAGGCAGAACAGGATAAAGGTGAGATAGTAGGCAATGTGCTTCGTGTCGATCAGCCCTTTGGAAAAATCGGTGAAATGCTCGACCAGGGATAGGTAGGAGAGCACGGCACCGAGATTGGATGCGCCCACGGTCTGGGCCGGCCATCCGATGATGAAAAACATGAGAATAACAACGAAGCTGACCACATATGCCACGATCTGGTTTTCCGTCAGGGATGAAGCGAAAATCCCGACGGCGATAAAAGAGGTGCCCAGGAGAAAGAGCCCCAGGTAGCCGACAAGGATCGGCCCCACCTCCGGGTTCCCGAAGACGAAGAGCAACAGGGGGTAGATGGCGGTGAGCCCCAGGATGATGAGGTAAAAGATGAAGCTCGCGGCGAACTTGCCGATCACGACCTCGGTGGTCCGGAGCGGCAGGGTGAGAAGAAGCTCCTCCGTGCCCAGCTTCCTCTCCTCGGCAAAGAGCCTCATGGTGATGAGCGGAATGATGAACATCAGCACGATGGTCAGGTTGTAGAGGAACGGGGTCATGACCATGTCGTTCAAGTTGAACTGTTGCAGGATATCGGGCCTCCGGAAGGCCTGGTACATGCTAAGCATCCGGTTGAACTGGGCCAGGAGATTGAAGAAGAACCAGCCGGCCGGAACGATGAACCCGGCCATGACCACGTAGCCGACCGGTGAGACGAAGTAGGACCTGAGCTCCTTTCCTATTATGGCGGCGATGTTTCTCATTGGATCTCCTCCCTATCCATCTGGGTCGCCTTGAGAAAGACCTTTTCAAGGCTCTCCTCCTGGGTGAGCTGGCTCAGGTTGCCGTCGGTAACGATGCGACCCATATCGATGATCAACACTCTCTCGCAGATCATCTCCACCTCGGGCAGGATGTGCGTGCTCAGGACCACGGTGTGCTCTCCGGCCAGCTCCTTGATGAGCTCCCGGATCTGGAGGATCTGACGAGGGTCGAGCCCGATCGTGGGCTCGTCGAGGACGAGCACCTCCGGATTATGGACCAGGGCCTGGGCCAGCCCCACCCTCTGCTTGAATCCCTTGGAGAGCTTTCCGATGATCCGGCCGCTCACCTCCTCGAGCCCGCACCTGGCGATCACCCGATCGACCGCCCCGGAGCGTTCGGGGCGCGGAATCCCGCGAATCTTGGAGATGAACTTGAGGTAGCCGCGCACTGACATGTCGTTGTAGACCGGGGGATGCTCGGGGAGATAGCCTACCCGCTGCTTCACCTCGAGATCGTCGTCGAAGACATCAAAGCCTGCGATCTTGACCTCCCCTTCGCTTGCAGGCATGTACCCGGTGAGCATTCGCATCGTGGTGGTCTTCCCGGCCCCGTTGGGACCGAGGAACCCGACGATCTCCCCCTTCTTCACCTGGAACGATACGTCATGGACCGCCGTGAAATCACCGTATCGCTTGCAAAGGTTGTCAACCCGAATCATGTAGTGCTCCTCCTTTCTCGGAAGGCATCCGCGCCAGGGCGCGTCTGCCTGCTATCAGCAATCAGCTTTCAGCTTTCTAGATCGATGTAGGGGCACGGCATGCCGTGCCCCTATTTTGTTATATCAAGAAGATATTCAGCTATCTCCCTTTCTTCATTCCCTCCACGAATTCTCTCACTTTTTCAAAGTGGCTCATCTGCTCGCCACTGCCTCCCTCGGTCTCGGCAAAGGCCTGGAGCAGCTCCTCCTGCTTCTTCGTCAGCTTCTTCGGGATCTTTATCTCCACGTGCACAATCTGATCGCCATGTCCGAATCCCCTGAGGTTCGGCACGCCGCGTCCCCTGAGCTTGAACGTGTCGCCCGGCTGGGTCCCCTTCGGGATGTGGAGCTTGGCGGTCGCCTCCAGCGTGGGCACCTCGATCGTGGCACCCAGGGCCGCCTGCACAAAGGATAGCGGAAACACACAGTGGATGTTGTCCCCCTCGCGCTCGAAGAATTCATGGGCCTCGACATGGAGGACGATGTAGAGATCGCCGGGCGGACCGCCGCGAGTGCCTCCTTCGCCCCTCCCCTCGAGCCTCAGCCGCGAGCCGCTCTCGACTCCGGCTGGAATCTTCACGCTCACGCGGTTTTCCCTCTGCACGCGGCCGCCTCCCCGGCACTCAGGGCATGGGTGTCTCACAACACGTCCCTGACCCCGGCATACAGGACAGGTGGTGGCGATACTGAAGAAACCCTGGGATCGCACGACCTGGCCCCGCCCGCCGCAATGGGCGCATGTTTCGGGGCCGGTCCCGGCCTCGGAGCCGCTCCCTCGGCACTCCGGGCACCCCTCCATCACATCGATCGTTATCTCGGTTTTCTTGCCCAGGGCGGCATCCATGAACGAAATGCCGAGGTCATAGCGCAGGTCCGATCCGGACTGGGGGCCGCCGGAGCGCTGACGCCTTCCTCCAAAGCTGAAGAAATCCTCGAAGATATCACTGAAGCTCGAAAAGATGTCCTCGAAGCCGGTAAAGCCGGTGAATCCGGTCCGACTGAGGCCCTCGTGTCCGAACCGGTCGTAGAGACTCCTCTTTTCCGAGTCGTGCAGCACTTCGTAAGCCTCTGCGGCCTGCTTGAAGTTCTCCTCGGCCTCATTGTCGCCGGGATTCTTGTCCGGGTGGTACTTCATTGCAAGCTGGCGGTAAGCCTTCTTGATCTCTGTCTCTGAGGCATTTCGTGAGATCCCGAGGACCTCGTAATAGTCACGTTTGGTCAATTTCCGTTCCCTTAACTTTCCTCTTCTTCCGGCTCCATGGTCTTCTTCACCTGCTGAATGGCGGCTTCGTCTCCGATCTTCTCAAAGGCGCGCAGGGCATAGCCGTACTTTCCTTTTTCCATCGCCTGCTTCCCCACCCCGGCCCACTGTTCTTCCGCCAGAGTCCGGCCTTTTGCAGAGGCGATCTGCTCACAAAGAAATGTATCTCCCTGGGCGACCGCCTCGTCCACAAGCGCCTCGATCTGTTCAACGGCTCCGGCCTTCCTGTAGCACTCCACGGCATCGCTCAACTGCCCCGCCTGGACGAATTGCTCGGCCAGGGCCTGGAGACGATCCGGGGAGGCCTCTGAATCATAGAGTATTTTTCTTTTCATCAGATAGCCGGGCAGCGCTTCCTTTTTCTTGTTTCCCATCAGTCTACCTAAAAGCCCTCTCCCCTTGGGAGAGGGTTTGGGTGAGGGTTTCGGCTGAAGGCATCTGCCTTACTGAAGCGGGATAGCGACGTAGTATCCCCTCGATCCGCGGAAGACCAGCAAAAGCATGCTCTCCTGGTACAGCATTTTGGCAATAGCCGACCTGAAGTCCTCCATGGACCGGACCTTGTCCTTGCCGACCTGACCGATCCAATCGCCCTGCCGGATGTTCCTCCGGCCCGCCTGGCTCCCCTGGCGGACTCGAGAGACGTAGAGGCCGGGTACGGCGCCGCGCCGGTTCCGACTCGAACGGGAGGGCTCCTCTACTACCAGGCCTACCGACTCCCAGACGAAATTATCCAGCTCGTCGGCGGGGATCTCCTCCCCCTTCAGAGTCATGACATGCTTCACGACCCCCCGGCGCACCTCGAAGGCAACCGGGTCTCCCACGGTGAAGCCCCGCAGGAAATCGTAGAATTCTTTGCGATTGTTGATTCCCGTCCCGCCGAGGGAGACAATGATGTCCCCGACCCGGATCCCCGCCCCCTGGGCGGGCCCCTTCTCCGTGACCTCCACGACGACCACACCGTTCCCCGGGGGGCTGTCGAAAAGGTGGGCGATCTGGGGCTCCAGGCTCCTCACCCGGAGACCGTACCAGATGGGCCGGACCTCTCCGTATTTGATGAGGTCGTCCACGATGCGCCGGGCCCGGTCGATGGGGATGGCAAAGCCGATCCCCTGGGCGCTGCCGTGAATCGCCGTGTTGATGCCGATCAGCTCGCCGTGGATATTGAGGAGCGGGCCGCCGCTGTTGCCCGGGTTGATGGAGGCATCGGTCTGAATGAAATCACGGTAGACCCGATTGTCCACTTCGACCGACCGACCCACGGCGCTCACCACCCCTGTGGTCACCGTGTGGGAAAGCCCGAAGGGATTTCCGATGGCAATGACCGTCTCGCCGATCATGATATCCTTGGAGGTCCCCATCCGGATGGTGGGGAGCGGCCGGTCCACGTCGATCTTGAGGATGGCCAGGTCCGAGGTCGGATCGGACCCGATGATCTCGGCCGAATAGGTCTCTTCCGTAGAAAGGGTGAGCAGAATCGACGAGGCCCTCATAACCACGTGCTCGTTGGTGAGCACGTAGCCCGACCCGTCGATGATCACGCCCGAGCCGAGGCTCTGGCGGGAATAGTTTCGCTGCTGCGGGAATTCGAAGAATCGCTTAAAGTAGCTGTCGAAACGGGGGTCGATCGAATAAAAAGGGTTGACGCTCCGCCCCTCCGGGATCTCGGTCTGGACGTTCACCACGGCCGGTCCGACCTTCTCCACGGTCTCCACAACGAAAGTCCGCCGGGCATCGTCCGGACCGACCGGCACCGCCTTTGCCCAAGCCCGGGCACCCGGCATGGCTGAAGCCAGGAGCAGAACAGCGATTATTTTCAACCAGACCCTGAGACCCATTTTTAACCTTCTTACATATATTTATTCTTCTTTTGGAAATCCGTAAGAATATAATTACTGATTTTTAATTGTCAAGGATATAGGCTTCGGAAAAATCCGGAATTTATCGAACCTATTCATTCCGCCCGCAGCTACACACCGATCGCATCATGTCATCTCGATCACCTTCCTGCCATTTCGACCGAAGGGAGAAATCTGGGGTTCTCAAAATATAGGGGCGGGATTCATCCCCACCCGCAACGTCTGATTCAGGCGCAGGAATAAAGCGGGCGGGCATAAAGCCCGCCCCTACGTTCCTTTTCGAACATGATGTAAGGGCACGGCATGCCGTACCCCTATTAAGCGTCAGATGACCTCCCCGTCCGTATCCTTGATCCAGCACTCCCGGCCGTCGAGGAGCCGGATCCGGGACCACCCGCCGCGCTGGTCCAGCACGGTGTACTCCGTGCCCTCGTGCAGGGGGTCGGTGAAGCTCGGCTGGTAGCTCTCGCCGTCCCCTTTGCGTGCGACCACTTCTTCAGCGGTTATGACCCCTTCTTTCACCAGGGCGGTCCGGGCCGAGCTGACCGTGGCCGATACGAGCATGGCGGAGCAGAGGATGATGCAGAGGACCATCCCGACCCTCAGGCCCGGACTCCGGGGCGCGAGGCGGGCGATTATGAGGAGGAGCCAGACGAGGGCGAAGAAGAGGACGAAGAGGAGGAACCGGACCTTGGTGGGCCATGTGTAGTGCCAGAAGAAGAGGGTCTCGAGCAGCCTCTTCTCGGACTCGACCTCGATCTTGTCCAGCCGAAGGCTTCGGGCATAGTCGAGGTTCTCCCGGAGGTTCGAGTCGGCCGGGATGAGCCGGGCCGACCGCCGGTAGTTGAGGATGGCCCGGCCGAGCTCGCCCTTGCGGAAGTAAGCGTTCGCGATGTTGTAGTAGAGCTTGCCGTTTCGCACACCCCCTTCGCGCGCGATCCGCTCGAACCGGAGGATCGCCCTGCCGTACAGGTCGCGCGCCGCCTCCACCTCTCCCCTGGCCGCGGCGGTGTTGGCCGTGCGGAAGGCCTCTTTTGCCTGGCTGAAGAGGTCGTGGATCTCTGAGTCGCTGATCCCGGCGGCCCCGGCTTCAGCGCCGAAGAGGACGGTCGTGGCAAGGATAAAGGCGAGCACCGCGACCCACGGAACCAGGATAAATCGTGATATTTTTACCATAGGAAAAATGATCAAACTCCGCTAAGGACAGCCTATTCCTTGCATTTTATAAATTCACCACAGAGGTCACAGAGAAAGCAAGAATCTGATTCCATTCATTCTCTCTCTGTGACCTCTGTGTCCTCTGTGGTGAAAAAAATCCATTTCAAAAGTCCTTCTCTGCGTCTCTGCGCCTCTGCGTTAAAATTCTTTTCGACCCGATCAAAGCGCCTTCTCCAGCCGGACCATGAGGCCCTGGACCCGCTTGACCAGAGCTTCCCTCTCGTCCCGGGTCCCGCCGGACGCCCCGAACCGGCCCGCGTCGCAGGTCTCGAGTATCGCCTTGGTCTCGACGAGCAGCTCCTGGGAGACCCCGGCCCGCCGGAGCGCCTCCCCGGCCTCAGCACTCGTCATGTGCCCCCGGCCGACGCGCAGCTTTTCCCTTATGTATCCGGTGAGTGCCCCGGCCAGCTCCGGATAGAAGCGCGCGGAGTCATCTGTGAGCCGGGCCGCGCGTTCCACGTCCTGGCGCGCCTTGCGGCCGGCCCGCTTGTAGGCCTGCCCGACGACATCCTCATCCAATCGGCGGCGCCGCGTCTGGAATCCGACCAGGCCCGCGTACAGGAGCGGAGGCAGGATAAGGGCCGTCAGCAGGCCGGGCATCCGGACCTGTTCCAGGGGAGCAAACTCCTCGTCCTCGAGGACGTCCAGGTCCTCGTAGTTGTATGCGATCCCGTCGGCCGCGTCCTCGATCCTCGTGCCGATCGGCCCTATATCGATCCCCTCGGCGTCGGCGAGGGTGACCACCTTGGTCTCGGCCACCTCGAGCGGGACGGCCCGGCTCCGGGCCGTGCTGTACCGGCCCTCGGCCGGGTCGAAGTAGGCGATCTCCACCGGGGGGATCTCGCTCACCCCGGCGTGGGTCGCCCGGATCGTGCTCGAGAAGATGATCTTCCCGTCATCCACCCTGCCGCCCCCAGTCTCGGGCGTGATTTTGAAGTCCTCCTTGAACCGAGGGAGGGCCGACAGGTCGGGCGCTTCGACCAGGGAGAGGTACTCGGGCCCGGAGATCTCCATATTGAGGATGATCGGATCCCCCACATTCACCTCGGTCGGGATCGCCGTGGTCTCGACCCGATACTCTCCGACGAGCCCGGTGAACCCGGCGGGACGGCCCTCGGTCGGGAGGGGGAAAACCTCGAGGGATAGGGTGTTGGAGGGGACGACCTGTTTCTCGGTCCCCTTCTCCATGAAGCCCATCAAGCCGCGCCGCAGCCCGGACTCCACCTCGCAGATGAGCACGGCCGGATCGACGGCGAAGGCACCGGGGCGACGCGGGATGACCACCTTCTTGAAGGTGAGGGTGGTGAAGGGCCGTCCATCAAGCTCGCCTCGGCCGAGGACCCCCTTGATGCCGAAGGGGCCCACGGGCGCTTCGTAGACCTTCTTCCCGGCCGCGTCCACCGGCAGATCGTCGAAACGGAAGTCCTCCTCTTCATCGAAAAAGGGAAACTGGATCTGGCCGCCCTGGATGTTCACGGCGAAGTACCAGGTCAGCGTGAGGACGAGCGGCTCGCCTGCATAGCACCGGTCCTTGGAGAGTGTGATGCGGAGCTTGATGTCTTCTCCCTCTTGAGGCTCCGCCACCTCTATGCCGATCGGCCGGGTCCTGTAGACCTTTCCGCCGACCTTCACGGAGGCGGGGGGGATGCGAATGCGGCCGTTTCGCTTCGGGCTGAGCTGGTAGGTGAAGGCGATCCGCTTCTGAACATCCTTTGTGATGCGTCCGTTGATGATCTGGATCGAGTGGGAGGACTGGTCCGAGCGGTTCGGGCCGGACACGGTGAAATCGGTCCAGCCGGAGAGGTCAGGGTCCTCGTCGGGATCGGCCCCTTCGATGAGGATGCTGTACTGGATGGACTCTCCCCGGTACAGGCGTTTCGGCTCCGCCTCGGCACGGACGCGCACGCCCTTGGCCCGGGCGGATGCGGGCGCGAGGAGAGCGAGGATGATAAGCAGAGCAATGGCCGGAAAAAAACGCACATTACGCGATCGCCGACTGACCTGTATCTCGTTCCCAGGCTCTGCCTGGGAACGAACATCCTCGGGGCTCTGCCCCATTTTTAAAACTATGCTTACAGGCATGTGCGAGGTTACCAAACTGCTCTCATTATTGGAGGGAGGCGGAGCCTCCCAAGATTTTCATTCCCAGGCAGAGTCTGGGAACGAGATAAATATTGGCTATTTCTGGACAGACATTAATTTTTTATTGGAGGGAGGCGGGGCCTCCAAGGATTTTATCGATCCCAGCCTCTGGGATCGATAAAATCCTACCAGTCCTTCAAAACCCTGGGCATGCGGCCGATCTTTTTCTCCTGTCTGTCGCGACGCTCTTCTTCCTCCTCCTGGAGGATATCATCGGGACTGGCACCGGCGGCCTGTTCGCTCCTCTCCTCCCGGGGCTCCTGCTCCTGAGGCTGGGGCTGCTGCTGGTCCTGTTGCTGGTCGCCCTGCTGGGGCTGCTGGCACTGTCCCTTAGACAGCGCCTCCTTCGCCCTCTTCAGGGCCTCCAGGGCATCCTCCTCTTCCGGCTGAGCCTGCTCCAGCTCCCCTTCTCTCAAGTGGCTCTCGGCCTGTTCCTGGGCACGGGCGGCCTGTGCTGTCTGCCCGGACGCCTCGGTGAGGGGCCCCTTTGCCTCTTCCGGAGCCTGTTCGGCCATGGTGCTTATCTCGTCGGTTAGCTTCTCGGTATCCTCCTGGATCTGTTTTTGGTCATCCGCCAGGGACGCCTCTACCTCTGAAAAGTCCTCGCCGGCCGCGCCTTCCGCGCCCTTCTCCTCGGCCACGGTCCGGGTCGCCTCGATCTCCTCTCCCTGCTCCCGAATGAGCCGACCGAGCTCCTCCTTGATCTTGTTCATGGCCTCCTGGTTCTTTTTCTGCTCCTCTTCCATCTGCTTGATTCGGTCGAGCACATCCTTGATGGTGAGCCGGACCACCTCGATATTGTAACGGCTCTCCTCGTCCTCCGGGTCCAGCTTCAGGGCCTCCTGGTAGAAGATCACCGACTCCTGGAGAAACCCCAGGCACTTCTGTAGATCCGAGTCGATCTGGCGCATCCCCTGAGAATAGGCGGTGTTTCCCAGATTGTATTTTGCCCGGGCCTCGAGGGCGAGGCTCTCGGAGCGGCCCGCCGCCTCCTGAAAAGCTTCCCGGGCTTTTTCGAGCTCGTCCTGCCGGAAGAAGACATTTCCCTTGTTGTAGGCCACCACGGCCGAGTCCGGCAGATCGACCCCGGCCTCCTCGTACCGGGACAGGGCCTCCACGTACTTCCCGCTCTCGTAGAGCCGGTTCCCCTCCGAGACCAGGGAGCGCGGCGAGGCCTCGGCCGCACCCGCCGCGGCCAGGGAAACTACCAGGGCCGCCAGCAGATATCTCAAAGCAGCGGTTCTCCTTATTCGCGCTTCCTGCCTCTTCATCGCCCCCTCCCTGCCCGGACCTTTCGCTCCGACTGGACCGCCTCCAGGGCCAGGAGCAACAGGGCGATCCCCAGGAACCACTGGAACTTCTCATCGTACCGTGTGAGGATCATGGACTCCACCTCCCGCTTCTCGGCCGAGGCTACGAGCTCCCAGTACACCTGCCCCAGATCGATGGTCCCGGTGCCGACCCCGAAGTACTTTCCCCCCCGGGACTGGTTGACCACCTTGCGCAGCGTGGTCGCGTCGAGATGGGACCGGTGGAAATCGTCGCCGTCCTTGACGAAGGAGCGCCTGCCGCTCTTATCGGTCAGGGGGATGAGCTCGCCCCGGCTCTCGTCCCCCAGGCCCACGGCGATGATTCTCACCCCTCGCTCGCCCGCCTTCTCGGCCGCCTGCTCGGGGAAGCTCCCCTGATCCTCTCCGTCGGTGATGAGGATGATGTCCTTGTACTTCTTCTCCAGGTCGTCGAATCCCTCGTCCAGGGCCTTGCGGATAGCGTCGCCGATCATGGTCCCGCCACGGGCCACGCTCGTCACGGAGACATCTTTGAGGGCCATGCGGAAGAACCCGTAATCGAGGGTGAGGGGACACTTCACCACGGTCGAGCCGGCGAACAGGATCAGGCCGACCCGGTCACCCTGGAGCTCGGCGAGGACGTCGTTGATGGCGATTTTGGCCCTCTCGAGCCGGTTCGGCTTGAGGTCCTCGGCGAGCATGCTGCGCGAACAGTCGAGGAGAAAAATCACATCGCGGCCGCGCCTCTCCACCCGCTCGGCCACCGGGGTCCAGGCGGGCCGCGTCAGGGCCGCCACGATCAGGATTACCGTGACCACGAGAAGCGCCCCTTTGAGGCGCTGCCGGGCCCGGCTCACCGAGAGATTCAGCCTCGATATGATCCCGGCCTCTGCGAATCGCTCCAGGGCGAGGCGCTTGGCGTGTCCCACGTAGATGAAGAACAGCACCAGGATCGGCACCGCCCAGAGGAGGTGGAGGAGTCGCAGGTCGTGGAAGTGAATGTCCATGGCTACGGAACCCTCCGGAAAATCGTGTTGGCCAGGATCACCTCGGCCAGGAGCAGCAGCAGGGCGGCCAGGGCAAAGGGGAGGAACCGCTCCTCGTAGTCCATGTAGCGGACCGACTCGATCTCGGTCTTTTCGAGCTGGTCGATCTCCTCGTAGATGGAGCGCAGGGCCTCTGCGTCCTCGGCCGTCCAGTAGCGGCCCCCGGTCTTCTGAGCGATGGCCTTCAGGGTTTTCTCATCCACGCCCTGCCCCAGGGGCATGGCGAATCTTCCGAACAGGGTCTTGATGCGCCCCATCCCCTCCCGGCCGCCGATCCCGATGGCGTAGACCTTCACGCCCCAGTCCGCGGCCATCTCGGCCGCCTGCACCGGGTCCCGCTTGCCCGAGTTGTTGATCCCGTCGGTGAGAAGAATGATGATCTTGCTCTTGATGCTGAAGGCCCTTGCCTGGCCGTACTCCTCCATCTCCTCCTCGGCGGTCTTCAGACGAGCGGCCGACAGGGCCAGGGCATCTCCGATGGATGTGCTGTCCTCGGGCGATCGGGGCTCCACCAGCTTGGCGCTCTGCATGAACTGGAGCAGGGTCCCGTGGGCGTGGACCAGGGGACAGATCGTCTCGGCGTACCGGGCGAAGGCGATCATCCCGATGAGGTCGTTCGGCCTGCCCTCGAGGCCCCGGTCGTTACCGGCCACGAACTCCTCGAAGACCCGCTTCACCACTTCGAAGCGGTTCAATCCCTCGCCCCCGTAGCTCATCTCGGCGCCCATGCTGCTCGATCGATCCACGATCATCTCGATGGCCACCCCTTCGGTCACTTCGCGGACCTCTTCGACTCCCTGCCGGGGCCTGGCCATGGCCACCACCAGCAGGACCAGCACGGCCCCCCTCATGACCGGCACCGCCCACCGAAGGCGCGAGCGCACGGAAGGCCTGAGGTGGCGCACCTCGCCAAGAGAGGAGAACCGCAGAGCCGGCGTGCGCCCCGGCCTCAGATGGAGAAAGATGACCACCGGGACGAGCAGCAGGAGCCAGAGTATCCAGGGATGGTAGAATTCCATTTCGTTACGAACGCCCCATTGAAGTTACGCTCTGCTCGGCCTTCGTCTCTTCGATGAAGGCCTTGGTCGTGTTGAAGACACCCTGGATCTCCTCTTGGCTCGGGCCGTACTTGGCGAACTTCACCAGATCGCAGTGCTCGAGGAATTGGGCCAGGAGCCCTTTATTCCGCTCCTGGAGCGCGTCGGAGCCGGCCAGATCGGCGAGAAACTCCTCGGTGGTCTCCTCCGGTGCGTGCAGGCCGAAGCGGTTCTCGATGTAGGTCCTGATGATGGCCGTGACCCGGAAGTAGAACTCCTTGATCCTCCCCTCCTCGATGAGCTGTTCGGCTATGAGCTTCTCCAGGGAGAGGTAGGCGATCTCGTGGGCCGGCACGGGCGGAGCGGGCCGGGCACGGCGGCGGCGCATAAAGATGATGATCCCGGCGACGGCTCCGGCCAGGATGAGGGCCGCAGGGCCCGCGATGGGCAGGATCTCCCGCCAGCCGGGGGCCGGAATCGGGGTGGCGCCCTTGATGTCCCGGAGGACAAGCTTTTCTCGCGCCTCGCCCACGAGGGAGGTGACCTTTACGGTCTGGGGCTCTGTGGCCAGCTCATAGGTCTCCTGCTCCGCGTCCGCTGCGGCGGCCTCTTCTCCGGCCTGCCCGACCTTGTCTTTCTCCTGTCCGGATGGGACTTCGCCCTCCCCTTCTGAAGGGAGGCTCTCCTCCTTAAAAAATTTTACCGTGACGGCGGGGATCTCGTAATCGCCCGAGAGGAACGGCTCGAGCACATACCAGTGCCGGTTGAGGACCGTTCCGTCGTCTTCGAGGAGAGGCGGCTCGAAGCCGTAGTCCTGAATCCCGAACTCCCCGAGCTCGGCGCCCAGTGCGGGCAACTCGGCCCTGTAGCCGGTCTCGCAGCGCGCATCGATCACGAGGCGCACGGTGTCCGCCAGGGTGATCTCCTTCCGGTCCAGAGCAAGGCGCACCGTGAGCGGCCCCCGCTCAAAGGTCTCGTCGATCTCGAAGGCACTGTCCGGGACCTCGCCCGATCCGCCGTGACAGCCGGCCGCTAGCAGAATTATATTAATAAAGATGAGGACAAAAATTCGCATATCTAAAAGATTTCTCGCTCCGCTCGAAATGACATACCTTCCGATTCTTCTATATGCGCATCACATCGGTAGGGGCGCTGCTTGCCGCGCCCTTTCCGGGTCCACATAGGGGCACTATCTTCACGGGATGGGCGACCGGCCGGTCGCCCCTACATCGTCTTTAGGCGCCGCCCCCTCCGGAACCCCCTCGCCTTCCCGGCCGGCCCCGGCCAGGCGGGAGGCGTGAATAACCACGTCGTACTTTTCCCGGAGCTCCAAGAAGAGCTTCTCCTGGATCTCCCGCTCTTTCCTCTCCCTCAGATCCCGGTAGACCTCCTGACTCGCCTCTTGCAGGCTCTTCTGATTCTCGGACTCCCGCTCGTGAACGAAGATAATGTGCCGACCCCGGTCGCTCTCGACGGACCTCGGTGCTATTTGGCCTGCGGGCGTGGTGAAGATCACGTCCGAACTCCCCTCGTCCGGCCCGATGTGGGGAACCCACCCCCCTCTCTCGACCCAGTCGGCGATCTCGCCCCCTTTGTCCCGGGTCGCCTCGTCCATGGAGTGAGCCTTGGCCACATCGGCAAAGGCCTGCCCCCCGTCGAGAAGCGCCCTCACCTCCCGCTCCTTCTCTTTCCCTTCCACGAGGATGTGGCTTATGCGGGCCCGCTCCGGGGTCCGGTAGTCGGACTTGTACACCTCGTAGTAGGTCTCCAGGTCGAGGTTCGTGAGCTTGATCTCGTCGGCGAACCTGCGGGTCATGAGCTGCTGGGCCAGGAGCTTGCGCTCGATGTCTCCGAGCATGGCTCGAACGGCCTCGTCCTGGTCGATGCCGAGCGCTTTGGACTCTCTCGAGAGGACCTCCTCGGCAATGAGGCTCTGAAGCACGCTCTGCCGGGCCTGGGGGGCCTGGAACTGCTTCATCATCTCCTTCTTCTGCGCTTCCCGCGCCTCCGGCTCCAGGGCGGCGCCGAAGGTCTCGAGCTGTTGGTCGATCTGAGTCTCGATCAAGGTGTCGAGGTCCCGCTCGGTGATGCGACGGGAGCCGATCTCGGCAAGCACGTCGCTGCCGGCCGCCTCCTTGGGCCTCTCCAGACCGGTCCTCTCGGCCAGATCGTACTTCATGGCGGTGTACGATCCGAGGTGCTCGAAACACTCCTGGACGCGCTTGCCGATCTCGTCGGCGAGCGCTTCATCTTTCGAGAGGGCCTCGGCCCGGTAGAAGGATGCCAGGGCCTGTTCCCAGTTCCTCTGAGCAAAGCGCAGCTTGCCGATCCTGTAGTAGATCTTTCCCCGGCCCTCACGGTCGAGGTCCGAGGCGGCCAGGTAGGTCTCCCAGACCTCTACGGCGGGGCCCGCCAGGTCCCGCTGCTCGAGGCGAAGGGCCAGGTCTTTCAGCTCATCCGTTGAGAGCCCTTCCAGGCCTCTCGCCGCCGGCTCGACCCGGCCGAAGCGATCCATGAGCTGAAGGCCGGCTCCCGCCAGGGAGACCAGCAGCACCACGGCCAGCAACGTTATCAACGTTCCCGACGATTTTTGTTCAGAACGACGCCCGGGCAGTGAGAAATCAAGGCCCGGGCCCTCTTTGCCCTTTTCGTTCATGCCGGATTCCTTTTCCATTTTTCCACTTTCCCTTTTTCCCTCACCTTACACAAAGCTTGGGACCTGGGGCGTGAGGCCCGAGGGGTTGGATCCCAATATTTGCTGCAGCAAAAATCCCTCAAGTCCCACGCCTCAGGCCTCAAACCCAATCATCGCCCTCTGGTCGCTGATTGTTAACAGATGAATTTGAGATAATCCATTGGCAGAGCCGCTGGATTGTCTCTAATTCATTTCCGATGTTCGCGCATCCTGAAAAAGCGAACCAGCGGCTGGACATAGGTGCGCAGGTAGTAATCCTCGCCGCCCAATCGGTCCTGTCCGGCCTCCGGGCCGCGTCCGGCACGTTGAAGCCACGAGCGAAGCCGCGCAAGCCGGCTCCCGGTCTCCACAGAGGTCCGCCTCGTCAAAGGCGCGGCCGCCTCGATCTCGATCTGGTCGACCCCGGTCGCCTTGAAGGCCTCGCGAAGCCGCCCGGCCCGCTCCCGGCCTGCCGCCTCGTACCGCCGGCGCAACGACCGGCTCCCCGTGTCCACGATGATTGCCTTTCCGGTCTCGGCATCTTCGAGCTCGATCATCCCGGCCGGTTCGAACCGCCGCTCGCGAGGATCGGCGATGCTCACGGCGATGAGGTCATGACGCCGGTTCGCCAGGCGGAGCGGCTTTTCGAAGTCCGCGGTTATAAAGTCCGAGATGAGAAACACCACGGCCCGCTTCCGGAGCATCCGGGTGAGGTGCTCCAGGGCCATGGGCAGATCCGTGTCCACGCCCTCGAGCTCCGTGTAGAGGAGCTCGCGTATGAGGCGCAGCACGTGGCGCCGCCCCTTCTTGGGGGGGATGAACTTTTCGATCCGGTCCGTGAAGATGAGGAGGCCCACCTTGTCGTTGTTCTTGGTGGCCGAGAAGGCGAGAAGGGCAGCCACATAGGCCGCCACCTCGCTCTTGAGCTGTCGGACCGAGCCGAACTGACCGGACCGGCTCAGGTCCACGAGGAGCATCACCGTGAGCTCGCGCTCCTCCACGTACTTCTTGATGAAGGGGTGCCCCATGCGGGCCGTGACGTTCCAGTCAATGGCGCGCACGTCGTCGCCGACCTGGTACTCGCGCACCTCGTCGAACTCCATGCCGCGGCCCTTGAACACGCTCTCGTACTGGCCGGCCAGCACATCGTTCACGGCCCGGTTGGCCCGGATCTCGATCTGGCGTACGCCTCGGAGTATTTCTGGTGGTATCATGATTTTGCTTTGCTCATCTCACACTCTGACATTCCAAACTGCACGTTATATAAATTCACCACAGAGAACACAGAGGTCACAGAGAAAAAATGAAAGCAATCAAACTCTTTCTTTCTCTGTGACCTCTGTGTCCTCTGTGGTTGAAAAAATCATTTTCATAAGCTCCACGGATTTCTGTCTCTGCGTCTTTGCGTGAAAACTCTTCAACGGAAAAAATTGGATTTCCTATGCAATGCACTTATCGCCCTTCTGGCGGACTTTTGCTCCTTCGTGTTCGTCCTCGTCCTCGAAGGCCGTTCCGAGAACGATGACGAGGACGATTTGACGGGCTTAGGGTTCGTTCTCTTACGGCACTTTGATCCCGTCGAAGATCTTTCCCACCACGTCCTCGCTCGTCAGCTCTTCGGCTTCGGCCTCGTAGGTGACGATCACCCGGTGGCGCAGGATGTCCATCCCGATGGACTTCACGTCCTGGGGCGTCACATACCCGCGCCCCTGGATGAAAGCATGTGCTTTGGCCGCCACCGTGAGGTAGATCGTGGCCCGGGGGGAGGCCCCGTACTGGATGTACTGGGCGATATCGAGGTCGAATTCCTTGGGGTCGCGCGTGGCAAAGACGATGTCCAGGATGTAGTCGCGGATCTTTTCGTCCATGTAGACCTCGTTGACCACCTCTCTGGCCCGGAGGATCTCGGCGGGGCTCACCACGGACTCGACCCGGATCACCTTGTTCGTCTCGGCCATGCGTTCCATGATCTGGCGCTCTTCGTCCCGGCTCGGGTAGCCGATGTTGAGCTTGAGCATGAAGCGGTCGACCTGGGCCTCGGGCAGCGGGTAGGTCCCCTCCTGCTCGATCGGGTTCTGGGTGGCCAGCACCAGAAACGGCTCTTCGAGCTTGAAGGTCTCCTCCCCGATGGTGACCTGCTTCTCCTGCATCGCCTCGAGAAGCGCGCTCTGGACCTTGGCCGGAGCCCGGTTGATCTCATCGGCCAGGATGATGTTCGAAAAAATCGGCCCCTTCTTGGTGGTAAAGGACCCGTCGCGCGGACTATAGACCAGGGTTCCTATGAGGTCGGCAGGGAGGAGGTCGGGGGTGAATTGAAGCCTCTGAAAATCGGTCTCTATGGCGTCGGAAAGGGTCTTCACCGACATGGTCTTGGCCAGGCCCGGCACGCCCTCGAGCAGCACGTGCCCGTTGGCGATGAGTCCCACCAGCAGGCGGTCGATCAGATATTGCTGGCCCACAATCACCTTGCCGATCTCGTCCTTCAGTTTCTGGATAAAGGTGCTCTCCTGCTTGACCTTTTCATTGATCGCCGTAATTCCCGATTCCATCATCAATCCCTTTCTCTCTCTCGATCCCCTTCTCTTGGTCCGATTTTTACAATTTCTAAATCCGCCCTATATATCAAAAATCAAATTCCCATGCAAACGATAATCTTGATTTTATGGATGACTCCAATATAGAATTATTTCGATAAAGTGTAATTAAACGACCAAAGTCAGATTTTGGTCTCTATTTTTTTCTTCAATGCGTTTTCTGTATTGAATGAGGAGGGAATGACCATCAAACCCGCCGACGCACCGACGAAAAACGTCGTCTTCATCGAACCCCGCTCGCCCGACGTTCACGTCTTCACGCGCTACGGCCTGCCCCGGCTCGGGATCGTTCAGCTCGGGACGATCCTGGAGGAGGCCGGCTACTACGTGAAAATTCTCGTCGAGGACATATGCGAGATCGACTTCGACGACATCTTCAAGGCCGACGCGGTGGGGATCTCCACCATCACCTCCACCGCGCCCCGCGCCTATGCCCTCGCTTCCCTCCTCAAGAAAGAGGGGATGCCTGTGGTGATGGGCGGGCCTCACGTGACCTTCCTCCCGGACGAGGCCCTCGAACACTGTGACTATGTGCTCAAAGGGGAGGCCGAGGACAGCATCATCCCCCTGTTCGAAGCCGTCCTCGGAGAAGGAGAGCTGGGATCTATTCCGGGCCTCTCCTTCCGGAACAGGGGGGTCACGGTCCACAATCCGACCGGCGCCTACTGCCGCGACCTGGACGCCCTCCCGGCGCCCGACCTCTCCCTGATCAAGGGCTGGACACGAAAGCGCCCGATCGTGCCGATGATCACCTCGCGGGGCTGCCCCTTCCACTGCGACTTCTGCTCGGTCACGGAGATGTTCGGCCGAAAATACCGGTTCCGCAGCAACCAGAACGTGCTCAGGGAGCTGCGCAAGTATTCGGACAAGTTCGTCTTCTTCTACGACGACAACTTCGCGGCCAACCGGAAGCACACCCGGGAGCTGTTGGAGATGATGATCGCGGAAAAGATCACCCCCAAGTGGTCGGCTCAGGTGAGGGCCGACACCGCCCTGGAGCCCGGATTTCCCGAGCTGATGCAAAGAAGTAATTGCAGCGTCGTCTACATCGGACTCGAATCGGTCAACCCGGAGACCCTGGAGCAGTTCAACAAGGGGCAGAGCCTGGAGCAGATGGAGGAGGCTGTTGGGCGCTTCCACGACTGCAACATCCGGATTCACGGCATGTTCGTCTTCGGCTCGGACCACGACACAGTCGATTCCATCCGCAGGACGGTGCGGTGGGCGAAGAAGTTCGACATCGGCACCGTTCAGTTCCTGATCCTCACCCCCGTGCCCGGCACCAAGGTCTACAACGAGCTTTCTTCAAAAAAGCGCATCGTCTCCGAGGACTGGAGCCTCTACGACGGGCACCACGTGGTCTTCACACCGGCCAAGCTCTCGCCCTTCGAGCTCCAGAAGGAGATGTTCAAGGCCCTGAGCCGGTTTTATTCGTTCCTGCAGGCCATAAAGAAATTCTTCCGCTTCCAGTTCCTCAATTCCTACATCCGCCTTTACGGCCGCCTGGTGCTTCGCGGCTGGCGGAGGCGAAACAGGTATTTTTTGGACCTGTCCAAACAGACCGCGTACACTGCGGGCAAGCGGCTGGATGAGAGGATCAAAAAGACCTCGGACGACCTTCGCGAACGGTTCACGAAGTGGCGCGCCGACAGGGGAAAAGGGACGGGGACGGAAGAGGACAAGACCCGAACCGTGTAGTAAGTCCGAACCGCAGCCAACACGTTTCGTCACACCTTAAATAAATCTCTGAGGTCCCTTTCAATGATCCAGAACGATCTTGATCGCCTTTGACTTTCCTTTTGACAGAAAAGCCTTGATCGCCTCCCTGTAGTGGTCCATGGGGAACCGGTGGGTGATGATCCCTTCGACCGGAAAATCCTCCTCGGCAAGAAGCCTTGCCGCTACGTCGAATGAGGTCTCGCCGGTCGGCTCGGATGCGTGGCAGTTGATTCCGGTCACGTGGATCTCCTGGTTCCAGATCGGTGTGTAGTCGATCCTGCCGGGCCGGAAGTTGATGCCCAGGATGACCACGTTCCCGCCGGCCCGGACCAGGCGCAGGGCGTCCCGGAAGCTCCGGTCGCTGCCGATCGTGTCGTAGACGACATCGAACCCGCCGAGCATGATCTCGTTGCCGAGGATCCCGCGGCAATGTTCGGCGCCCGTGATCCGGGCCATTCGCCTGTAAAGGTCCTTGTCCTCCAGGTCGACCTGATCCGCCCCCATCGTCTCCGCGGCACGGGCCTGGAACGGATATCTCGCAAGGCAATGAATCCGGGCCTCCGGCTCGAGCGCCTTTGCCACGGCCAGGGTGAGCAGCCCGATGGTGCCGGAGCCGATCACCAAGACCTCGTCCCCGGCCCGGGGCCGGCTCTTCATCACGCCGTGCAGGGAGCTGGCGGTCGGCTCCAGCAGGAGGGCCCGCTCGTCGTCCAGGGCATCGGGGATCCTGTATGGCTGCGACCTGTGGGCCACCATGAACGGAGAAAATCCGCCCCCGGTGTCGACCAGGGGCAGTTTTTTCTTTCCGAGGTTCTCGCAGAGCATGTAGCTTCCGGCTTCGCACTGCCGGCAGGGTGGGTCGATCTCCATCTGAAAGCAGGAGGGCCAGTCGATGCGAAGGGCCACGCGGTCCCCTGCGGAAAAATCGCCCGCCTCCGACCCGACCTCCACGACCTCGCCGACCAGCTCGTGCCCCAGGTATTTCCTCGATATCCCGGGTATGGCGGCAGGAAAGCATCGAGGGTCCATGTCCATGAACAAGAAGTGCACGTCCGAGCCGCAGAGCCCGCAGCTGCGGTTCTTAATCTTCAGCCAGCGTGAATTCGGGATCCGGGGCTCCTCGACCTCGGCGTAGCGCACAGGGGAGAGCCTCCCCAGGGCGGCATATTTGTTGATGGTCGAGGCCGCCCTCATGGCGAGGATTCGCGGAATGTCATTATCGAAGAACAGGGCCTTCACGGCAGACTCCTGTCGGATGAAGCGCTCTTCTGTAGTCGAAGTCTTTTTTTCTATCACGAAGAGCACGAAGAAGGCACGAAGGGCACGAAGAAAAGCTTATTCGTCAAAATAATACCCATTAGTAATCTTCTGACATGAATTGTAATACTTCGTGACCTTCGTTTTAAATCTCTGCTTATGATCTAGCTTTCGCCGCCACGGATACGCCTTTCAGGATCTGATCCACTCCCCTTTGGGTGATGGTTAGGCCGGGTCTCAACACGACCGTATGCTTTGCCACCTCACCGGGTGAGGCCAGAACCCCTGCCCCGGCCATCTTCTTACAAAAGCTCCTGGCCTTGGCCGGAGTCTTCAGGTCGATCGAAAGAAGCAGCCCCATGCCCGCAACAGACCGAATGACACTCCCATGACTCTCGATGATCCTCTCTATCCCGCTCCTCAGCCGCGAGCCGAGACGGGAGGCGTTCTCCCAGGGTCGCGTTCCCTCATAGACCTCCAGCGCCTTACGCGCCACAACGCACCCCAGGTCCGATCCGCCGAAGGTGGAGAGATGAATAAGCGGGTGCCTGTTGAGGAAACGGTTGATCCGCTGTGTGAAGAGCGTTGCGGCAATGGGAAACAATCCTGCCCCGAGGGCCTCACCCATGATCAGGACGTCGGGCAATACGTCGAAGTGCTCGAAGGCGAAGCGCCTGCCGGTGCGCCCCAGGCCGGTCTGGGTTTCATCGAAGATGAGCAGGGCCCCGGCCCGGCGGCAGATACGCCTCAAGGCCCGAAGCCAGTCGCCGTCCGGCACGCGGCAGTGGTTTTCGGCCTGCACCGGCTCCAGGACGACCGCCGCGGTCTTCTTGGTGATGAGCCCTTGGGCGGCCGCCGGGTCGCCGTGGGAGAGGATGCGGACCTCCGGAACGAGCGGAGCGAAGTCCTCCTTGTCGGCCCGCTCCGAGAGGCTCAGAGCAAAGCCGGTCTGCCCGAACCAGGACCCATCGAGTGCTATCAGCTCTCCCCTTTCAGTGAAGCCCCGGGCCAGCTTGCAGGCGAAGTCAAAGGCCTCTCCACGGACCACGCTGAATACCGAGCAATCGAGCTCGCCCGGGACGAAGGCAGCCAGACTCTTCGCCAGGGCCGCCTTTTCACGGGAGATCATGGGGAAGTTGCCCTGGTCCGTCCCGTGCATGGCCCTCGACAGCTCCGACACTACTTCGGGGTGCCTTCGACCCAGGTTGAAGATGGAGCCGGCCGTGTTGCAATCGAGGTAACGATTGCCCTCCGTATCGTGCACATAGGGGCCCTCTCGACGGGCTTCGATGATATCGAGGCCCAGGGACTTCAGATTCTTCACGTGAGCCGAGGAGACGATCCTCGAATAGTCCCGGAAAAGCCCGGCCTTTGCCTTTTTGGTGATCTTCATCTGCGCCCTCCTCTGATGACCCGAGCCCCGAGGGTCGCCGCTTCTTCGACCCTGCGAAGCCAGCCGAAGAGCACGACCTGGACCTTCTCACTGTTCAGCAATTTCAAGACGGGAGGGATCTTCGCCGCGGGGAGGGCAAGCGGCAGGATCGTCTTCATCGCTCGCACCGCCTTTCGGATGGCCTCGATGAGGTCCTCGAGCTCCGACTCGGTCAGGACGAGGGGGGGCATGAATCGCATGACCTGAGGAGCATTGCCGGAGTAGGCCGCGAACACCCCGTTTTTCCCTAGGGCCTCGGACATCATGGGGCCCAGGAACTCGTGGATGTACTCGATGCCGATCATCAGCCCCTGGCCCCTCACTTCTTTGATGATCTTCGGGTTCTCACTCTTCAGGTCCACCAGGGCCGCTTCGAGCCGGGCGCCCAGCTTCTCGGCCTTCTCCCAGAGCCTCTCCCTCTCCAGGTATTCAAGGGCCTTTAACGAGACCCGGCACCCCAGGTCCGATCCGCCCGCGGTCGAAGGGTGAAACGACGGATTCCGCTCGACGTAATCGACCAGTTGGTCTGTGTCGCGATAGAGGACGGCCGCATTCGGGAACAGGCCGCCGCCCATGGATTTCGCGACCGTCATGATGTCCGGCACCACGCCGGAGTGCTCGCAGGCGAAGAGCCTCCCGGTCCTACCGAATCCGGTCTGGATCTCATCGAATATCAGCATGATGCCGAGGCGGTCGCAAAGCTCTCGCAGCGACCGAAGATATTCCGGATCCGCCACGAAGATCCCGGCCTCGCCCTGGACCGGCTCCAGGATGACGGCGGCCGTCTGCCCGGAGGCGATCTCCTCGACCGCCCCCAGATCATTGAACGGCACGAACCGGAATGCCGGTGCGAGGGGCTCGAAGTACCTGCGATAGTGGTCCTTGCCATTGGCGGACAGGGCAAGCCCGGTGTGCCCGTGATAAGCCTTGACCGTGGCGATCACCTCGTCTCTCCCGGTGGCCCCGCGGGCGAGCTTTATGGCGCCGTCCACCGCGTCGCCGCCGCCGCCGGCGAAGAAGAGGCGGTTCAGATCCCCTGGGGCCAGGGAGACGAGCTTTTTGGCAAGGGCCACCTTGTGGGGAGAGACCATATTGTAGGTCCCCATATCGAGATCGTCGAGGGCCTCGTCCAGTGCCTCGAGGACCTCCGGGTTGTGCCTGCCCACGTTGAAGCACCCCGCGGATGTGAAACAGTCGATGTAGGATCGATCCGTTGCGGGATCTGTGAAACGAACCCCTTCACGCCCGGTCTCCAGAACGTCCAGGCGGGCCGCCTCCAGGTACTTCACCTGCCCTCGGTTGATGTGGCGCCCGAACAGGGCCTTGATCCGCGCCTTCTCCTTCAGTGCCGACCGTCCGGCTCCCGATGACCGTCCTGCCAGCGACGAGCTTTTTCTTCCCATAAGAACCTTCCTTTGTTCGTTGATGGATATCTTGTTTGCTCGAACCCCGACAATTTGATATCTTGAATTTCTATATTTTGCAAATGAATCCGTAACAACCCACCTGCTCTGTAGGTGGTCGCTGATTTTCTTTTCTTTCGCCTCTACATCACATCATCCACAGGGAGGAGCTAAATGAAAACGGAAGAGTTTCTGGAATTCATGGGCCGGGTGAGAGCCTACGACCTGACCCAGAGGTTGAGCATCCACACGCCGCCCTGGCCGAGCTACATGCCCCTTGGCATTCAGTACTTCAAGCGGCTGGCCGGCGCCCACATGGGCCAGGGTGCGAGCGGTCAGATCATCACGTCGAGCAACCACGTGGGGACCCACATGGACGGGGAGATCCATTTCCACGCAAACGGGAGGACCATCGGCCAGGTCCCCCTCGACGAGTGGATCGGCCCGGGCGTGGTCGTCGACTTTTCGGACGAAGTGGGAGACTACGACCTCTATTCCCCGGAGATGGTCACAAAAAGGGTCGAGGTCAAAAAGGGGGATATCCTGATCATCAACACCGGCTATAACAGGTACGGGTGGGACCAGGAGGCCTCGGACGAGATCCGGTACTTCGTGAAGCACCCCGGCCCGGACCCCGAGTTCCACAAATGGGCCCTCGACATGGAGATCAAGTGGATCGGCGTGGACTGCGGGAGCGCCGACCACCCGATGAACACCATCATCAAGGACTGGCATCCCGGCCCCTTTGCAGAGGCCGAGAAGAAGCTCAAGGAGAAGTACGGGAAGAGCTGGGACGAGATGTTCCCCCCGGAAGAGTACTACCAGGTGATGCACCTGCAGCTCTTCCCCAAGGGGCTCATTCACGCGGAAAACGTTGGGGGCGATATCGACGAGGTCAGCAACCAGAGATGCTGGATCGGCTGTTTCCCGTTGAGAGGCATCGAACTCGAATCCTCCATGTGCAGGATCGTGGCCCTTCTCCCGCCGGAGTAAGGTCGGCAGAATGTCGTGAACTCAGCTCCCTTCGGGCGGACTTTTGCTCTCTGACATTT
>CAZFWM010000015.1:0-42147 GCA_964522545.1 uncultured Thermodesulfobacteriota bacterium | reverse complement strand
CCGTCCTCCACATATTGATACCAGGCCTGCGTCCAGAAGCCGATCTCGCCCTTGGCATGCTCCGTGATCTGGAACTCGAACCCTGCCCGGGCCGGGCCTGCCATTGTGCAGGTGAACAGGATCGAAACGAGCACGATTATTAATCCACGAATCATTTTGCACTCCTTCCTTATGGGATTAGTCGCGAGTTGTCCTTACCTTGGACATACTTATTAAAAACCGATCGGGCGGCAGAAAATCCAGCAGGCGAAGGTCCTGACGCTCCCTTCCCGCACTGTCCAAAAACAGGACGGTCGGAACACCTTTAACCTCATATATTCGCAATAGACGTTCATGGTCCTGACCGCCCTTGCATGTGAGATCGACTTTCACCGTGATGAAATCGCGCGCCGCCTGTCTGACGATTTCAGGATCGCGGAAGGTCACCTCGTCCAGCTTGCGGCAGGGCGAGCACCAGGCGGCGGAAAAATCGATGATCACCGGTTTCCCCGATTTTGCGGCCTCCAACACGATCTGATCCGAGTAAGGCTGCCAGGCCACCCCGGGGCCGTGCATGGCCCATGATCCTATCAGGAGGGCGGCCGCGACCAGGCCCGCCAGCCATGTCCCTTCTTTTATCCACTGAAAAGCGCGAAATCCGGCCCGCGTCCTGTCGATCAATCCCATGTGCAGTCCGGCGGCGAGGATAACCGCGGCGAGTAGAATAGCCCTGGCGCCGCCGGGTAAAAGAGGGCGCACGAAATAGGCGGCCATGCCGACCAGGACCCAGCCCATGAGTTTTCGCACCCATATCATCCACTCCCCAGAGCGGGGGAGTTTCTCCAGCTTTCCCGAGAAGATGGCCAGGACGAAAAGCGGCAGGCCCAGGCCCAGGCTCAGGGTGAAGAAGACCAGAAAACCGAGCCATGGGCTTCCCGCGCCGGCCACCCAGGTGAGCAGCCCCAGAACGAAAGGTCCGATGCAGGGTGCGGCCACGACTCCCAGGGTCAGCCCCATGAAGAGGCTGCCGAAATAGCCGGCAAAGGATTTCGAGGCCGCGCGGGTCAGGCCGTCGGGCAGGCGCAGCTCCCAGAATCCGAAAAGGCTGGAGGCAAAAAGGACCAGAACAGCCGCGACCGCGAGCAGCACGACGGGATTCTGGAGCATGGCCCCCATGAGGCCTCCGGTCAGGGCCGCGGCGACTCCCAGGGCGGAATTGGTGACGGCCAGGCCGCCGATGTAGCTCAGGCCATGGAGAAAAAGCCTTCCCCGGCTCTGGCCGCTCCGGCCGCCGAAGTAAGAGACCGTGATGGGAATCAGAGGATAGACGCAGGGTGTCAGGTTGAGGGCCATGCCCCCGGCGAATATCCCCAGAAGAGTCAAGACCATGGCCCATCCGTGCAGGGGGCCGGGCGCCGGGGGCTCCGCCGCTGTTTCGGAGGCGCCCGCCGGGGCGCTTGTTGTCGGAAGGCCGTGGGCCTGCCATTCCGGATATCCCCGGGCATAGCGGAAAACGTTTTCATAACCGAGCGTGACGGCCACCCGGGCCGCCGAGTCACTGCGGACTCATGCCAGGCCCGCTCAATAGAAGATAATGAATCGATTCTTGTCGGGGCCCAGGGTTGCCTTCATGGCTCCCTGCCTGCTCCATCGAGCCCACCGCGTCGGTTCCATCGGAAAGTGCAGGGCACTTTCGATATGCCCCGTCCGGAACTCCCAGTCCTGCCGTGTGTCCACCAGCAGAAGGTTTTCCGGGTTTTTTTGATAATGCTTCCATAGCTCTTCCATGGGAATGAGCCTGTATCCCCCATCCCGGGCTTCTGTGACCACGTCCTCCCATGTGATTTCTCTCTGGGGCACAGGACGGTTCGCGAGCCAGAGGGGGCCGATCGTCACGACAAGGGCCGCAAAGGCCAGGGTCATCCTTTTCCGAAAATTCATTGAAGACCTCCCTTATCGCCGGCTTTTCCCCGGCGTCGGTTTCTACTCCCCCTCTTCCACCCGGAATCCATGGGCGCGCCAATCCTGCACGCCATCCTCGAGGCGGATCGCCTGGAACCCCTTCGCATGAAGGAGCTCGACCGCCTCCACCGCGAGAACGCAGTGGGGGCCCCGGCAGTAGGCCACGATCTCCTGGTCCCGTGGCAGCTCGGCGAGGCGGCGCTCGAGCTCTTTCAGGGGGATGGATATGGCCCCCTCAATGTGGCCGGACCGGTACTCCTCGACCGGCCGCACGTCGAGCACGGTCACGGTCCCTTTCCTGACGCGTTTCAGCAGGACATCGCGGTCGACCGGCTCCATCCCCTCCCGTCCCTCCAGGAATCGGCGGGTGATCTGCTCCACCTCGGCCAATCGACCCTCGGCGAGCACACGCATGGCGCGGAAGAACTCGCAGACCGTCTGGTCGGCCATGCGGTAGGAGACGAAAACACCTTCCTTCCGGGCTTCCACGAGCCGCGCGGCACGCAGAACCTGGAGGTGCTGGGAGGCGTTGGCCACGGGCATGCCCGCTTCAGAAGAGAGGACTTCGACCGTCCTCTCCCCCTGGCAGAGAAGATCCAGGAGCTCCAGGCGTTTGGGGCTGGAGACCGCCTTGCCGATCCGGGCGAACTGCTCGTAGATGGCGTCTTTGAATATCCGGTTTTTGCTGGCCATTCATCTATTCCTCAATTGATCAATTGAATAACATAATAATAGCCCGAGGAGGATTTCCCGTCAAGGGGGGGATCAAATATCATGCTTGACAAGCATATATTGATATAGTAGTATTTCAATCCCAGAATACCCATGCATTCTTTACTGATTTAGCTGACCGTGTGTCTCGTCAGGTTAATACATTGACCACGGAAAATGAGGAGATTCATGATACCGCGAAAATCGTTCATTGCCCTGCTTGCTCTCATCTTCGTATTTTCCATTGTGGGCTCGGCGATGGCCTATTCGAGCTTCAGTTCCTGCTCAGGCTGCCATGAGTTCGCCCTGGGGCATCCGACCGGACAGGCATGGCACCAGACCCATGAGCCCCTGACCTGTATCCAGGGCAACTGCAACTACTGCCACCAGTACAACCCGGCCCTGCAGAGGACAGTCTGTGACAACTGCCACAAGGACCGCGGCCTCTCCCGCCATCACCAGTGCGCCGGGGGACCGACGTCCTGCGTCGGATGCCACGGCTCGACCCCTCCCACCGAGGAGACCGATCTCAGCGCCTGCCTGGACGAATGCGAAGATCTTCTCGACAACGACGGGGACTGCCTCTACGACGGGGACGATCCGGACTGCGTCACCGCGGTGTTCACCTGTTCCCTGGACGCATCCTATGCGGCCGGATCCCTGCATCTCGACTTCACGATGGGCCTGCCGGAGCCGGCCACCTGGTCGAACTATCTGATCCTCACGTCCCCGACGGTTCGGATCATCCCGCTCTGGCCCGTTCAACTGCCGGCCATCGAACCGCCCCTGCATCTGCCCGTAAGCTTCCCCTTCCCGGCAATGGGCCTGATCGGGTTTTACACCGGCCTGTTCACCACGGGGGGACCACAGGCCGTTGAGCTTGCATGGGTGGAAACCGGATGAACAAGTAGAGGCCAGCGCTGATTGAAAGTATCGGGAGCGTTTCAGCGTTACAAAATATCTAAATAATATGACGAATCCGAGCCATCCATCGACTCTGCCGGTGCGACTCGACAAGGGAGTGTGGATCAATGAACGATGAACCCCAACAAGAAGCGGGAATGACACGACGAAGTGTTCTGGGGCTGGCGTCTTTAGGAATCGTTATTTTGTCATCTCTGTCTGTTCTAGCCGGGATGCTCAGAATGGCAAAGCCCAACGTTTTTTATGAGAAATCAAGAAAATTCAAGATCGGCAGACCCGAGAATTTTCCTGTGGGCACAGTGAAAAAACTCGCCGACAGAAAGGTTTTCATCTTTTCAGACAGTGACGGGCTCCACGCCATATCCGGTGTTTGCACACATCTCGGCTGTATAGTAGCCATCGCTGAAACCGGTTTCAAGTGTCCCTGTCACGGCTCGAAATACACTCAAGATGGAAAGGTTATTGCCGGACCTGCACCGAGAGCCTTGCCATGGCTTGAAATAAGTCAGAGTGTGGATGGCAGCCTGGTGGTCGATGCGGCCAAGGAAGTAAAGCAAGGAACCCTGTTAAAGGTCTCAGTATAAGGAGAGATGATGCCTGAGGCGAACCGGTCAGGAATCGACGCATTCAAAAAAAATATAAAAACGATTAAGCAATCATTCGTACGCTCTTTTTTAAGAGGCGGCAGACCGTCATCCGACAGGTCGAGAGCCGCCGTTATGGTCAACAACTTTTTCCTCCACATCCAGGGTGTCAGGACCCATCTGAATACACTAAGGCCGGCCTATACTCTCGGGCTGGGCCTTATCGCATTCTATCTGCTTATCATCACTTTCATCTCGGGCGCCCTTCTCATGATCTATTATCACCCGTCGGTGGAAAACGCATACAGCAGCGTAAAGGACATCAGCTACGTTGTTTATTCCGGAAGACTCATGCGAAATATTCACAAATGGGCCGGGGAGGCGATGATCATCTTTGTCATACTCCATATGGCAAGGGTCTTTTACACCAGCTCATACAAGAAGGGGAGGGAGTTCAACTGGCTCATCGGGATTGCGCTCCTTGTACTTACCTTTGCATTGAACCTCTCAGGCTATCTGCTGACATGGGATCAGCTCGCATACTGGGCGTTCGTCATTGTTGCGAATATCGTTCAGTCCCCGAAGGAGATCACAGACATTTTTGGGGTGACCGGCTTTTTTGACGTCGGGGGCGCTTCAAAAGAAATTTTTCTCGGAGGCTCGATTCCGGGCCAGGAATCTCTTGTCAGAGTCTATTTGCTTCACATTGTGCTTCTTCCGCTCATCATATCCATCCTTTTAGGGGTGCATTTCTGGCGAGTGAGAAAAGATGGGGGGCTCACGAGGCCGGACGGTTTCGAGTCGGAGGACGAGGCCATTGGTGATCGAAGGCTCCCTGAAAAGAAGGAAGGGCAATTTTCGACACACAAGACCTATGGCCTTATGGCGCTTCCCCATGGCAAAACCCCTGCAGTCGATCAGGATGTAGAGAACACGGTAATGAGCTGGCCCCATCTTCTCCGTGCCGAGGCGGCGGTCTTCATATTCTGTCTGGCGGCTGTGGTCGTGTATGCATTTCACGTCAACGCACCACTTCGGGAGCTCGCCAATCCTCTCATCCCAGAGAATCCAGCAAAGGCCCCTTGGTATTTTCTCGGGCTACAGGAACTGGTGTCTTACTCCGCATTCATGGGCGGCATAGCCCTTCCCGGATTGGCGCTTCTGGGACTCGCCTTGATTCCCTATCTCGACAGAGAGCGAGACTATGTCGGCATCTGGTTTTCGAACCGGCAGGGTTGGTTCGTCGCGCTGAAGTCATTTGTCGTCGGGACCGCAGTCGTCATCGGCCTGCTCGCAATAGTCATCAACTACGGCTGGCTCAGAACCTGGTGGCCGGAAGTCCCTCAATTATTGATTATCCTGGTAAATCCGGGAACGATCTGGGTCGGATTTATGATGGCTTGGTCGGTCTGGACCATTAAGAAGACGGATTCAACCAGGATGGGGGCCATTGCCGTATTTACCATGTTTTTACTCAGCTATGTGATATTCACTTACTTCGGCACAGAGCTGAGAGGGCCGGATTGGGAGTTCTACTGGTCAAAGAGCCAATGGCCGATTCATTAGAGGACAAGGAGCTGTCTGTGGAAAAGGACAATAAAGAAGGTGGGACGAATAAGAGCTCGGGTCAGCTGTCAAGGAGGGCCTTTCTGACACTTGCGGCCGGCACGAGTGCGGGAATACTCATGAAGACGATCGAGCCCGACCTGTTCGCCTTTCTTGAGCCGAAAACAGAAAATCCCCTCGAGACCTATCCGGACAGAGATTGGGAAAAGGTTTACAGGAACATTTATAAAACCGACGGGGAGTTTCATTTTCTCTGTGCGCCCAATGACACACACAACTGCCTTCTAAAAGCACATGTCAAAAACGGTGTCATAACTCGGATCAGCCCTTCTTACCGATACGGCGAAGCAACCGACCTATATGGCAACAGGGCATCCGCCCGCTGGGATCCGCGTATCTGCCAGAAGGGCATCGGCCTCGTCAGGAGGATTTACGGAGACCGTCGCGTAAAAGGGGCCATAGTCCGGAAGGGATTCAAAGAGTGGGTAGAGGATGGTTTTCCGAGAGACCGAAATACGGCAAGGCCCCCGGAGAAATATTTTCGACGCGGGGAGGACAAATGGCTGAAGCTTCCCTGGGATGAAGCCTATGCGTTGGCGGCAAAGGCTCTTCACAATATCGCCGTCACCTATTCGGAAGACAAAGGGAGCGAGTATCTGCACAGGCAAGGGTACGACCCTGCGATGGTCGAGACAATCCACAAAGCGGGCACCCAGACCCTGAAATGCAGGGGCGGAATGGCTTTCTTGGGTGCCGTACGGATATTCGGATATTACAGGTTTGCAAACATGCTCGCTCTGCTGGATCAAAGCATACGGGGGGTCCCCCCTGAGAAGGCGTTGGGAGGACGGGGATGGGATAGCTACACATGGCATACGGACCTTCCCCCGGGACACCCCATGGTCACGGGGATGCAGACCAACGAGTTCGAGCTTTTCGCCGTGGAGAGGGCCAAGCTCATCCTTCTGTGGGGGATGAACTGGCTTTCAACCAAGATGCCCGATTCACACTGGTTGACGGAAGCGAGGCTCAAGGGGACCAAGGTCGTGGCGATCACCGTGGAATATCCGTCGACGGCCTGTCATTCGGACGAGGTCCTCGTCATCAGGCCGGCAACCGATCCGGCCCTCGCACTCAGTCTGTCGCAAGTCATCATCAAGGAAAATTTGTACGATGCCGAACATGCAAAGCGCAACACGGACCTGCCGTTTCTTGTGAGGACGGATACCCTCAAGTTTCTCAGCGCGGAAGAGATCTTGCCGGGATACAAAAAGAAAGTCCCGAATCGCAATACGAAGATCGTCGGGAAAAAAACAAAAATTCTGCCCACAAAAGAGCACACGGAACAACTCGTTCCGGAGGATATTGCAAACGAATGGATCGATTACGTCGTGTGGGATTCCAGGGCGAATGCCCCGATGGCCGTCGGCCGGGATGATTTTGGAGACGATTTCTCGAAGGACGTCGCCCTGGAAGGGCAATTCGAAGTGACGACCGTAGCAGGGGAAAAGGTTCGGGTCCGGCCCGTCTTCGATCTCATGAAGGAATATATCGACAAAAACTTCACTCCGGAGCAGGCATCGAAGATTACCTGGATTCAGAAGGAAGCCATTGTATCGCTGGCGAGACAGATCGCCGCCAACAAGGAGCAAACTCTTTTCGCCATGGGCATGGGCACCAATCAGTATTTCAATAATGACCTGAAGGACAGGGCGTCCCTATTCTTGGCTACATTGACACGGAACCTTGGATACTACGGGGGAAATGTAGGGAGCTATGCCGGCAATTACAGGGCGGCCATCATAGGAGGGATGGGAAATTATGTGGCCGAGGACCCTTTTCATATTCAGATGAATCCAACCGGGGCGATCACGAAGAAGAAATATTTGAAATATGAATCCGCCCATTATTTCAATTATGGCGACAGGCCGCTGAGAGTCGGAGGGCATCTTTTCACGGGCAAGACGCACATCAACACTCCTTCCAAAGCGATGCTCATCACAAACTCCAACTCCTTGATCGGAAACGCGAAGGGCCATTACGATGTCGTCTTTAATACGCTGCCGAAGTTCGAGTTCATAGCGGTGGCGGATTACTGGTGGACGGCTTCATGCGAGTACTCCGATATCGTATGGGGGGCCGACGCTCCGGCGGAGTTCAAGCACCTTGATTTTACGGCCTCCTGCACCAATCCCTTCGTCCAGGTCTATCCGAGAACACCCCTGCCGCGAATATTCGACACGAAACCGGACATCGAGATCCTCGCGGGGATTGGCCATGCCCTTGGAAAGATCACGAAAGACAAGCGATACGATGACTACTGGAAGTTCGTGCACGAGAATCGAGTCGATGTATATACCCAGCGGATCATTGACACTTCAGCCAACCTGGTCGGTTATCAGAGCGAGGATCTCGAAAGGGATGCCAGTAACGGAAAGCCCGCACTGGCGAATTACAGAACCTATCCGCGCATTTCAAGTTTCGAGCAGGCCCAGGAAGGAAAACCTTACTACACGAAATCGGGAAGACTCGAGTTCTACCGGGACGAGAGGGAATGGCTGGAGCACGGCGAGAATATGATTGTCTATCGTGAAGCGATCGATTCGACGTTTTATGAGCCGAATGTAATCGTGGGAGAACGCCATCCGGCGATCCGACCAAAGAAGCCCGAAGACTGGAACTTCTCATCAGAGGACATGAGCACAGAGACAAGGCAGGTCAGGAATATACAGATGTCCGTGGATGAACTGCACAGGACGAAACACCCCCTGATGAAGGAGGATGGATTCCGGTTTATCATGCACACGCCGAAATACCGGCACGCAGTGCATACCACGCCCGCGGATACGGATGCGGTCGCCATATGGTTCGGCCCCTTCGGAGATGTCTATCGGAGAGACCGGCGATTGCCCTTTGTCATGGAGATGTACCTGGACATCAATCCCCTGGACGCCAGAGAGATGGGGATCGAAGACGGCGATTACATCCATATAGATGCCGACCCCGACGATCGCCCTTACAAAGGGTGGAAAGAAGATGAGCGCAACTACAAGGTTGCAAGGCTCCTTTGCCGGGCTCGGTACTATCCGGGGACACCCAGAGGTGTGACCCGGATGTGGCACAACAGTTACCCTGCCACGATCGGCAGTGTGAAAGGTCATGAGGCGAGGGAGGACGGCCTGGCCAAGAATCCGGAGACGAACTACCAGTCGATGTTCAGATACGGCAGCCATCAAAGCACCACGCGGGCATGGTTGCGACCCACCCTCATGACGGATTCCCTGATTCGAAAAAATATGTTCGGGCAGACGATCGGAAAAGGGTTTGCGCCGGATATCCATTGTGCCAACGGCGCTCCCAGAGAGGGATTTGTGAAAATCGCGAGGGCCGAAGATGGTGGGATCGGCGGCAAGGGCCTGTGGACGCCCGTCACCAAACAAATCAGGCCGACCTATGAAGACGAGAAGATGAAAGCCTTCATGAAAGGCGACTTCATCAAGGTCAAGAAATAAGGGAGAGAACAGGAAAATGCTGCTGCGAAAAGTATATAACTGGCAATTGGGCAGGCGGGTGGCGTACCTGTACCCCCAGACCCGACCGAAGAAACAGTGGGCGATCGTCTTTGATCTGAACAAATGCATAGCCTGCCAGACCTGCTCACTGGCATGCAAAACAACATGGACATCGGGCAAGGGCCAGGAATATATGTTTTGGAATAATGTCGAGACAAAGCCCTACGGCGGCTATCCCGTCGGCTGGGATCTCGGAATTCTATCGAAACTGGGCCTGCAGGAGTGGAAGGGAGAGAAATATGTTGGCAAGACCCTGTTTGAAGCCGCGCAAAAGGACGAAAAAATACTCCAGCACGTAGCTGAGGAAGAAGACTGGGCCTATCCGAACATCGGGGAGGATGAAGTGTCCGGCTTGATCAACAGGGGCGATTGGATAGCGACACTACCCCACAGAATATGGATGTTTTACCTCCAGAAGACATGCGCGCACTGTACATATCCCGCCTGCCTTGCGGCCTGCCCGCGAAAGGCCATCTACAAAAGGCCCGAGGACGGCGTCGTTCTCATTGACCAGGCACGATGCCGCGGATACAGGGAGTGCGTCCGTTCATGCCCTTATAAGAAGTCCATGTTCAATGTCGAAACGAGGATCAGTGAGAAGTGCGTCGGCTGCTATCCGAAGATCGAGCAAGGCGAGATGACTCAGTGTGTGACGAACTGCATCGGCAAGATCAGGATCCATGGCTTCGTGAGCACACCTGACAGGGCAAGAAAAGACAATCCCTTGGACTACTTGATCCACGAGAGAAAGCTCGCTCTCCCGCTTTATCCCCAATTCGGACTGGAACCGAACATTTATTTTATCCCGCCGATTCACGTGCCCCTTCCCTATCTCGAGCAGATGTTCGGACCCGGGACAGCGGCCGCCATCGAGACGTACAAGAACATCAAGGACGATCAGATACTCCAGGGACTTCTTGTACTCATCGGCAGCATGGAGAGGATCCTTCATTCGTTTCGAGTGGATCGGGAAAACGCATACGGCTACGACGATAAAGGGCGGGAAATCATCAAGGTCCCGATAACAGAGCCGATCATCGAGAGGGAATTCTTCGACGAAAGGCTTGTAGCTTACAGACACAATACACCGTAAGCAGAGTGTGAGGCCGCCTATGTTAAAAAAAATACTATATCTCTCCTTTTGTATGGCGATGGTTGCGACTATGGCCAGGGCGGAGAGAAAACAGTTTGTCGAGTTCACTTCATACCGGGCCGATCTCGATGTCCGTACGGTGGACCTCCATGATGATGTGTGGAACGCGATAAAGCCTTACAAACAGATTCTGCAGGAACAGTTTCTCGAGGAACCCAAGCCCGCCGAGGTCGGTGTTACAGAGGTCCTTGTCCAGTCCATCCACGACGGTGAGTATATCGCGTTCAGATTGATATGGAGGGACGCAACAAAGGATGACGAGATCAAGCTCATGAACTTTTCCGACGGCGCTTCAATTCAGTTTCCGGTAAGCAAAGACGCCGTTCCGGAATTCTTTATGGGGGAGTCGGACAAAGCCGTTTATATAATGTACTGGAAGGCCTGGAGGAGCAGGGATAAGGAAAGTGGATTTCAGACGACCAAGACCGCCTATCCGAATATGACATCGGATCTCTATACTTTTGATTACGTCGTTGAGGGGGAGGGGACTGAAAAAACGCAGGCCGAGAAGGACCTGTTCATTCCAGGAAGGGCGGCAAAAAATCCCGTCTCCTTTTCCAGGAAAGGCATCGTTGTGGAATTATCCTCGGCCGGCCCCGGAACGATTGAATCAAAGAAGGTCGAGAATGCTTCCGGTGAAGCCGGCTGGGAGAATGGTGAATGGACGGTCATCTTCAGGAGGGCGCTCAGCGTGAATGATCAGGAGAGCTGTCAGTTCAAGGTGGGGAAAAAAATGCCCATTGCGTTCGCTGTTTGGGAGGGGAGCCGGATGGAGACGGGGGGAAGAAAGGCCGTGAGCCCCGCATGGGCGGAGGTGGAGGTAGAAGAGTAATGATCGACTTCCTGTACAGTTACAAGATCCTCTCTCTCGGACTCTCATATCCTGATGAAAAGAACTGGGCGATTCTCGAAAAACTCCTCATGATGGATGAAATTATCTTCGATGACAAAATGTTGTCGGAGATGAAGCGTTTCAAGGAATACTTTCTCGAGAAGGCGCATAGAATTGACGATGTGAAGTCCGAATATCTCTCTATTTTTGACATCGGCAGAGAGATATCCCCATACGAGACAGAATACATGAAAGAAAAGGTATCGAGAAAACCTTTTGAACTCGCTGACATAGCTGGTTTCTACAGCGCATTCGGCTTTCATCTCGACGAAGACAGAAACAATAAGGAGGCCCTGGACCACATATCCGTCGAACTTGAATTCATGGCGATCCTCGAATGGAAAGAGGCGTATTCTAGGCTGGAGAGACAGCAAGAACATACAAGGATCGTTCGAGATGCAAGAATCAAGTTTTTCAAGGAACACCTTGCAACATGGGGATTTTTCTTTTGTAGCCAGGTTCAAGCGCTTGAGGGCGATGGCTTTTATCAGAGACTAGCAAAACTCCTCGAGTCGGTCTTGAAACTCGATTGTGAGAGATTCGGCTTGGACAGCTCCCTTTTTAACAAGGAGCTGAGTCGTGACCCTTACCGCGGCGTAAGAGGGGATGAGCTTACCTGTTGAAGTAACGGTGGGGTAATACAGGATTGAGGGAAAATGTATAAAACATTCTATACATGGATGATGCTCCTGTCCGGGGCGGTTCTTTTGATATATAGCCTGTTTGCCGGGTATGAATCGGCACGGCCCGAATGGATGGGGTACCAGAAGGAGTACAAGGAACAATTGATCGAAAGGACCAAAGACGACAAATTGCGGGAAAAAGCGAAGACGCTGAAACTGGAGATTCAGCAGATCTATCTCGACAGTTTGGAGAGAGTGGATCGCTGCACGAACTGCCACCTGGGCGTGGAAAATCCGCTGATGGCCGGGGCCGAGCTGCCTCTCAAACAACATAGCGGCGATTATCTCGAATTTCATCCGGTGGATCGATATGGGTGCACGATCTGCCATAATGGACAAGGTCGTGCTACCAACAAAAAAGAGGCACATGGAGTCGGCCATGAAACCCATTGGGATAAGCCGATTACACCATTTGATTTCATTCAAAGCTCTTGTGCGTCTTGTCATGACCTCGAAATGTTAATGAGCATCGGAGTGGACAAGATCGTCAGGGGGGAGCGGCTGTTCAGGGATCGCGGGTGCAAAGGCTGTCACAAACTTGATGGCGTCGGAGGCGTGCTGGGCGATTCCCTCGACGGCGTCGGCTCTCAACCGGCCGCCCATTTTCCCATGAAATATATAGAGGGAGAAAAAACCCTCTATACATGGTTGAAAGAGCACTTCGATGACCCGAGAAATATCGTCCTCGAAAGCGAGATGCTGGCGAATCTCTCAGATGAGGAATCCGATCTCCTGACAACCTACGTATTATCGCTGAAGTCTGATGAGGCGCCCAGAGAATACAGACGCATAAGGGAAGCTCGAGACTTAGAAGAGACTTGGAATGATGGTGAGGCCCTGTACAAAATGTACTGTGTCGCCTGTCATTTGACAGGGAAAGACAGCATTTATGACGAGGTATTCAAAAGAACCATCCCCGCAATCATGAATCCCTCATTCCTGAAGGCTGCGGATGACCGTTTACTCAAGATGCTCATATCCGAAGGGAGGGCGGGCACGCCGATGACCTCCTGGAAGACATCCGCCGCGGGGATTCCGGATGAAGGCATCGATAAGATCATCGAGTATGTGACGAGAGACAGGCCTGCGGGCGAAAAGCCGGAAGCGTTCGAGTTCGCAAGGTACAACGGCGACGTGGAGTATGGTGAAGAGTTGTTTCGAGTTCGCTGTGTGAGTTGCCACGGCGGGAAGGGGGAGGGAGGCGTCGGACTCAACCTGAGAAATCCGTTGGTGCAAAAGGAGATCGACCCCGCCTTTCTCGCAGTGACAGTGCGCGATGGAAGGGAAGGAACCCATATGGCGGCTTTTGGCAAGGAGGGCGTGGGATTGCCGGATCAGAATATCGTGGATTTGATTACTTATATAAGGACGCTATCAAGTAAGGAAGTTGGTGACGGTTAAGTGGCCCACATGGGCCCACACGCGTTTCACACACCAACCGCCTCATGAAATAAATACCTCTCCATTGTGATTGCGCCGGTCGGGCATCTCTCCTCACAGAGCCCGCAGCGTATACACCTGTCCTCATCCTTGATGATCGAAGAATGCTCGCTCAATTCCGCATCGGGGAAACGGTCCCTGATTGTGTTCTGCAACTGCGGATTTTCTTTGTCCAGGCGTTCGAGGGATACCAGCCTGAGGCACAGGGACGGACATACATCCGCACAGCCGCCGCAGAGAATGCACTCCCTGCTGTCGAAAATCGTGTTGACCCCGCAGTCGAGACATCGACTCGCCTCACAGGGGGCCTGCTCGGTCGTAAAACCCAGCTCCACCGGTTTATCGAGGCCGGCGATGCGCTCATCGACGGAAGCCGTGCGCGGGGCGAGGCGGGATAGCTGTTCGTACCCACTCTCCCGCTCGAACGACGGCAGGGGGAAGTGCAACTCCAGATCTTCCGCCTTGATCGGATGGCCCGTGAACTTTTCATAAAGTGTGCGGGCGACCGCCTTCCCCGAAGCTACCGCATGGATCAACAACTTCGCGCCGTAGGCCAGGTCGCCGGCCAAAAAGACATCCTGAGCCGATGTGCTTCCGGTCTCGGGATCACAGGAGATGATCCCGTCCCTGGCCTGAAGACCATCGCGCTCGGCCTCTATGAAAGACAGTTCGAAGTCCTGGCCGATCGCGATGAGCACATTGTCGCACTCCAGGAAGAAATCCGATCCTTCAATGGGGACGGGCCGCCTGCGACCGCTCGCGTCCGGTTCGCCCAGCTTCATCTTTCTGCACCACATGCCCCGTACTTCACCATGCTCATCTTTCTCGATACGGTCCGGATTGGTCAGGAGATGGAACCGGACCCCCTCCTCCTCGGCCCCGCGGACTTCCTCCCGCAAGGCAGGCATCTCCACGAGAGACCGGCGATAGACGACATTGATCTCCCTGCCCCCGAAGCGCGAGGCCGTATGAGCGGCGTCCATGGCGAGGTATTGTTCTGATTGTTCTCGTTCGCCATGTCCGGCTCCGACTCGCAGGGCGGTGCGGGCCGAATCCATGGCGGCATCCCCTCCGCCGATGACTATGATTCGCCGGCCGAGTTGTGGAGCATTCCCCAGGGAGACGTCCCGAAGGAATTCAACTCCGCCGAAGACACCCTTGGCATCTCCACCGGGAAGGGAGATCTCGCGCGATCGCTTCGCCCCCACGGCGACGACCACAGCGTCGTGCCGTTCTCTTACCTCAGGGAACGAGATGTCACGCCCAACGCAGCAGCTGGTGACCACTTTTACGCCCAACGCAAGGATCACCTCCACTTCGGCCTGGATGATGTCACGAGGGAGGCGGTATTCCGGAATACCGACCGCGAGCATGCCTCCCAGTACAGGCTCCATTTCATAGATCGTTATCGAGAATCCGAGAAGAGCCAGATCGTGCGCTGCCGCCAATCCTGCCGGCCCGCCGCCGATGATGCCTATGTTTTTTCCTTGAACACGCGGAACCCGCTCGCCGGTCAATGACTGGAGAAGTGGCAGGAGCTCCTCCTTGCCCTGACACTGTCGCGGCCCGTAACTCCGAGAGGCCCTTTTGAGAAACTCGATCAGGCCCTCCCCCTCTTCCTTCCGGGCCTCGGGGCCGAATCGTTCGCATACATACCGCTTCAGCGCTCGAATGGCGACCGCTTCGTCCCAGTGGCTTCGCCGGCAGGCCAGCTCACATGGCGCTCCGCACACCCTGCCGCAGATCGATGCGAGCGGATTCGGCCCCCGTGCGATAAGATACGCCAGCTCGTATTGCTCACTCGCAATGGCCCGTACGTAGCCACGCGCGTCGGTATGGACCGGACATGCATTCTGGCAGGAAATGATCTCCCGCCAGTAGTTGCTGTCCGGGACCCGGACACGGAAGTTCTGAGTGTTCATATCCATGGTGCCTGTGGTCTTCAATTATTACCTCGACAAAAAGCCTTTAAGTATTCTGTTATCGGTTTACCTGATTATCAAATATAGCTTCAAATCAGATTCCGTGTCAAGATTGGGAGCATCGAATAAACCCTAACGTTGCATAAAACCGCAGGCGTTTTATGCAACGTTAAGGTAGAAAGTGCTGAGCTACGATTGTGTATGTACAAGATTTACATGGCAGTCTACGCATTTTTTCTCTACACCCCGTTGCCATGCCCTGTGCGCTATGAGTCCACCTTTCGTAATACAGGTCGGAAAGAGATTCTTGTGACATTTAACACATGAAACGTCTGCAATATTTTTTCTTGCCTTTTTAGCCAATTCATCGAAATCAAGCCCTTCTGGATTTCCAAGATAATGTACAAATGTATCTCTTGTGCCTGTTATGATCTTTACCTTGATCATAGAGACTATATCCGGAGGCAGATGACAATCCGCGCAACTTGCCATCACTCCGGACCGGTTGTCATAGTGAGAAGATGCCTTCCAGCCTCTATAAGGGTACATCATCTCATGGCAGTTGGTGCAGAATTCTTCAGAAGAGGTATACGCCAAGGACCAGGCTGTAAATTTGCATAAGACACAATAACAAGACCCACAACACCAAAGGCCAGAAAACCCGATCTTTTGTTTGAGTATCTCAAGACTTTGTTCTCCCTGTGCACAATCGTCGCACTTATATATCCATATCTATGGAAGCGTCAGCATAACCGGGCTAAGGGCCTCGATCTTATTGTTCTGTTTTCGCCAGTCGTAAATTTCCTGCATATCCTTGTACATCTGGAACATCTGGAAGAAGCCATGCCAATGGGCATAATCCGGGCCGGCCATGGCAGCACCATGACGGGTCCTTCGTCCTGAATGGTGCCAGAGATAGTAAAAGAGTTTCTGAAATGGATCGTTCCATTTGTCGCTCTTCAGAAGCCCTTTTCCATTGAGAGCGTCCATCATCTCCTGAGCTCCATCTATATAAAAATTGTAGAGTCCAATTGCTCTGGCCAGCCCAGCAAAGTGGCTATCAATATGAACCTTGCTGTGACAGTTACTACAGACCTTCATCATGAGCTCGCGTCCTTTTTCGCCCTTACCGCGCTCGCCGCTTCGAACCACACTCTTGACATGCGCCAGGTCCCACATCAGCCGCTCGTTGACATTGTGAGTAGTGCCCAGATCACCAATCCCACTCATGTGACATGTGGCACAAGTGGGTGCGATATAATCACCAGGCTCCCAGGTGTCAGGGGCACTATCCCACCTCCACTCATCACCCGAAGCCAGATAAAGCTGGCCGTGACTACTTCCGTAATAAATTTCAATGTCGGGATGGTCCGGTCCCATATGACATTTGGCACAGGCCTCGGGTTTCCTGGCTCCGGAAATTTTGAATTCATGCCGATTATGACAGCAGGTACAATTGCCTATACCGCCATCAGGATAGCGAGCGCCGATACCACTCGGCCAGCTATCATCCGTCGGTTTATTATCGGGCTTGAGCTCAACCTCCGTACCGTGGCACATCTGGCACCCGGATTCCCTGGAAGCGAGGGTACGCTTGTCACCTTCCGGCATACCCATAAATATGCCGCCTTCCAGCTCATACATAAGATGATGAAATTCAGACTTTTCTATTACCGGGGCGCCGGCAAGCTGGGCATGAGAGCTCTTGGAAAACTGCTCTACCTCGGAAGGGTGGCATCTCTCGCACGTCTTAGGGCTCACCATCGGAGAGGTATGGATTTTCGGCCGGGTATCCTTTATCCCATCACACTGGCTGGCCATGGAAGAGCCTTTATGTACTACATGACAGTCATAACAGGAAACTCCTGCATGAGCCATCCGGCTGGTCTTCCAAGCCGCTACGATACCAGATGTCTCTTTGGCATGGCACTCAATACACTTCAAGGCATCAGGGGTATAGCCCCTTTTGATCTCCAGCTTTTTGGGGGCAATATTGGGATAGCCCATCTCCTGGGCCAGAACCGATGTGAGCGAAAACAGATGAAAGCAACCCAAAAGCAAACTAACTGTAAGAAATGTTCTTCTTGCTTTCATTCAATACTTCCCCAATCATCAGGAAACGGAGGCTGTAGGGATGACGAGTAGAGCCCCACACTCAATGTTTCTCTCCGGTCAGCTTTTGGCGATCTTCCATCATCCTGGCCAGGTCCAGGCCGGTGAGGGTCTTGAGCTGTTCGAGGAAAGCGTTCACGGAGCCGGCCAGACTTCCTACCAGATGAGGCACCCCGCCGCCGTTCCCCGAGTCCACCACGGTAAGCCTTTCCACGGTGAGATTGGAGGCGATCACCTTTGCGACCTTATCGACAAGCTCGGGCAGCAGCTGGATCATGAACAGATCTTTACTGTCCTGCCTCTCCCACTGCTCCCGCAAGAGCTGAAGGGCCTGGGCCTTGGCCTTCCCTTCCTCGAATGTATAGGCTGCTTCTCCAATGGCTTTTTTTACTGAGGCTTCCTTCTCCGCCTCGGCGGGGATCACCACCTCGGCCTCGTACTTCAGCTTGTTGGTGTCGACCCTTTTTTCCTCCAGGACCTTCATCTCCTCCATGCGGGATATCTCCGCCGCCGCCTTGGATCGCTCCTCGGCTTGATTGGCCCGGGTCGTCCATTCCGCCTGTTGGACCCGGAAAGCCTGCTCTGTCTCGACCACCGATTGTCTGGCCTCAATGTCCGCGATCTCGGCAAGCCTCTTTGCGTCGGCCTCCTTCCGACTCGCCTCGGCGTTGGAGACCGCCTCCACGATCCTGGCATCCCGGTGCACTTCGGCATTCTTTTTCCGGGCAATGGCCTCGAGATAGCCCTTGTCATCGGTGATATCCTGGACCTTGAGCGTGTCCAGAATAAGCCCCATGCATTCCATGTCCACCCTTGCCTCCTCGGCCACCTGCCGGGCAAAGGCCAGCCGGCTCGCATTGGCCTCCTCCGGCGCCATGGTGGCCAGGACCCCCCGCATGGTTCCCTCCAGGATCTCCTTGGCAATGCCGGCTATCGCGTTGGGTTTCTTCCCGAGAAACCGCTCGATGGCATTCCCGAGCCCCTGCTCTTCTCGGCCGGCAATCTTGACATTGGCCATGGCCTTCACATTCACCGGAATGACCCCGTTCGTCAGGGCCCCCTTCACATCCATTTCGATGGGCATCGTGTTCAGAGACAATCGGTTCACGGTCTCCACAAAGGGAACCCTGAGGCTACGGCCCCCCTTGATCACCCTGTACCCTACGACCTTGTCTTTCTCGTCCTTGTACCTGCTCCCTGAGAAAATCATGACTTCATTGGGCTCGCAGATCTCCAGGTTGGCTTTGATGAAAGCGATAATGGCCATTATCGCCAGAGCGCAAAAAAAGACGGCAAGACCGATTATCTGCTCCATGCCTGCATCCTCCATTGTTTCCTATGATTGATTCTCGTAAACATCGCGATTCGTATATTCCCGTACCGGCCTATACGTCATAATAGAGGGCGAATTCATGCGGATGGGGGCGCAGCCGTATGGGGTCGATCTCTTTCTTTCTCTTGAAATCGATCCACACTTCGATGAGATCTTCCGTAAACACCCCCCCTTTTAGGAGATAGGCGTGATCCCTCTCCAGAGAGTCCAGGACATCGGAGAGGGTGCCCGGCGTGGACTTGATGTCCCTCGCCCTCTCCGGCTCTAATTCGTAGAGATCCTCGTCGATCGGGTCGGGCGGCTCGATCTCATTCTCGATCCCGTCCAGGCCCGCCATGAACATGGAGGCAAGGGCCAGGTAGGGATTGCAGGATGGGTCGGGGCACCGGAACTCGATCCGCTTTGACTTCTCGCTTTGAGAATAGAGGGGAATCCGCACGCAGGCGCTCCGGTTCCTCTGGGAGTAGATGAGGTTGATCGGGGCCTCGTAGCCCGGAACCAGTCGCCGGTAGGAGTTCGTCGTGGGCGCCGAAAAGGCCAGAAGGGAGGCGGCATGATGGAGAAGGCCTCCAATGTAATGCCGGCCGATCCGGCTGAGACCGCCGTATCCTTCGGGGTCGTAGAATAGATTTTTTCCATTCTTCCAGAGGCTCTGATGGACGTGCATCCCGGACCCGTTGTCCATGAAGATCGGCTTGGGCATGAAAGTGACGGTCTTTCCGTCCGCAAGTGCAACATTCTTGACCACGTATTTGTATTTCATGAGATCATCGGCGATCCGCACCAGGGTGTTGAACCTGACGTCGATCTCGGACTGGCCGGCCGTGGCGACCTCGTGGTGATGGAATTCCACCTCGATGCCGACCCGGGTCATGACCTTTACCATCTTGGCCCTCAGGTTGTGGAGACTGTCCGTGGGGGGGACGGGGAAATAGCCTTCTTTATAGCGCGGCTTGTATCCGAGATTCGGCCTCTCGTCCGCCCCCGAGTTCCAGAACCCCTCCTGGGAATCGATCCGGTAGAAGCCGCTGTTGTGAGTCTGGTCGAAGCGGATATCGTTGAAGATGTAGAACTCGGGCTCCGGGCCGAAAAAGGCCTGCTGGGCCAGTCCGTTTGCGGATAGATACCGCTCGGCCTTCTGGGCCACGTGGCGGGGGTCCCGGGAGTAGAGCTTCATGGTCACAGGGTCCTTGACGTTGCAGACCATGCTCAGCGTGGGGTGCTCGAAAAACGGATCTATGAAGGCGGTCTTCGGGTCCGGCTTGATCACCATGTCGCTCTCGTGGATAGGCTGAAAGCCTCGAATACTGGACCCGTCGAACCCGATCCCCTCGATGAAGAGATCATCGCCGAGAGCGCTGATGGGAAGCGTGAAGTGCTGCCAGGTGCCCGGAATGTCCGTGAACTTGAGATCGATGAACTCCAGACTCTGGTCCTTGGAAATCCGTCTCAGCTCCTTGAGGTTCATTGGCTGTTCATCCGATGGCCTTGCTGCCGCGCTCGCCCGTGCGAATCCGAACGCATTCATGTAGATCCAGGATGAAGATCTTGCCGTCCCCGATCTCACCGGTCCGGGCCCCTTCGGTGATGGCCTCGATTGTCGGCTCCACAAAATCTTCGTTCACGGCGATCTCGATCCGAACCTTTTTCAACAGGTCCACCTCTTCGACCGCCCCTCTGTATGTCTCGGTGTACCCGGATTGTTCTCCGCACCCGAGGGAATTGGCCACCGTCATCTTGAACACCTGGGCGTCGAAAAGGGCCTTTTTTACGGCAGGCAACATGTGGGGCTGAATCATGGCGACGATCAACTTCATCTCGATCACTCCGTCGTGAAGATCTGAAAACCGCTGTAAGACTCCATGCCGTGCTCTCCAATGTCGAGACCTTTGAGCTCCTCGGTCGGAGAGACCCGGAGCCCCACAATGGAATCGATGAATTTGAATACCATGGCCATGGAGGCGATGACGAAAAGGCTACACGCAAATGTGCCCAGGACCTGCACGCCCAGCTGAGCGAAGCCACCTCCGTGGAGCAATCCCTCCCGGGCCACCCCCAGAGACTGCCGCCCGAATATTCCCAATGCGACGGTGCCCCAGATGCCGTTGATCCCGTGTACGGCCACGGCCCCCACGGGATCGTCCACATGGAGCCGGTCCAGAGCAAGGACCCCGAAGACGACCAGAAAGCCCGCCACCATTCCGATGAAGATCGACGCCATGGGGGAGACAAAGGCACAGGGGGCCGTTATCGCCACCAGGCCGGCCAGGGCGCCGTTCATGGTCATCGAGAGGTCGGGCTTGGAAAACTTGATCCAGACCACGATCATGGCGCTGATGGCCGCCGCCGCCGCGGCCAGGTTCGTGTTGATGGCGACCCGGGCGATGGTTTCGCCGTCGGTGACGCCCAGCGTGGAGCCCGGATTGAAGCCGAACCAGCCGAACCAGAGCAGAAAAACACCGAGAGAGGCCAGGGGAATATTGTGGCCGGTAATGGCCCTTATGGAACCGTCCGAACGGTACTTTCCGATCCGGGGCCGCAGTATCACGGTCCCGATAAATGCCGCCCAGCCGCCCGTGGCATGGACCACGGTAGACCCGGCGAAGTCGGCAAAACCCATCTCGGCCAGCCAGCCCCCGCCCCAGATCCAATGTCCCACAATAGGGTAGATAAAGGCGGATATGAGAAAAGAATACATGAGGTAGGCCTGGAACTTCATGCGCTCGGCCATCCCTCCGGCCACGATCGTGGCTGCGGCGCCGCAGAAGACCGCCTGGAACAGCCAGAAGGCATGCAGGGGAATATCCGCTCCTGAGACGGCGCCCTCGAGGAACCACCCCGTAGTGCCGAACAATGCATTCCCGTCGCCGAACATGATGGCATAACCGAAGATAAAAAAGCCCAGCGAGGCCATGCAGAAATCGAGGAAGTTCTTCATCAGGATGTTGCAAGTGTTCTTGGCCCGGATAAAGCCCGCCTCCACCATCCCGAAGCCCGCCTGCATGAGAAAGACCAGAAAGGCGGTAATGAGGACCCACACCGTGTTCAGGGCGACCGGAGAGACGACGGCCCCTCCCGGTTCATCGGCCAGTGCCGATCCGGGAAGGAGCAGGAAGAGAGCCAATGCAGAAAAGGCAATTCTATCCGCCGGCCCGAGGCATTCCCTCTGCCCGAGGCATCCCCTCTTTTTCTCTCGCTGGAGTAGATCCATTCTATTTCCCTCTCATCCCTTTGTCGGAATCGCGTTCTTCATAGCCTTCGTGATCGCTTGAACGGGTGTATAAGTCAAAGCCCAGCTAGCAATGACCATGCCAGCCTTTTCGGGAGAGGGTCGGGAGGGTGAAGAACGTAGGCTTTGTGCGGGATTAGAGGCGAAAGGGGCAAATCCTAGAGCCGTGATTTGTCATACATTTTTGTAGGACTACGCGTCGTTTATACAAAATTGTATTATCTCCAGGCCGAATAGACCTTTGGACTGATCCCGTAGCTTCGGATCTTGTAGCCCAGGATCCGCTCGGTAACGCCGAGTGCCCGGGCCGCCTTTCCCTGGTGACCGTGGGTCGTCTTCAGGGCCTCGATGATCATCTCCTGCTCCAGGCGGCTTACCGCCTGGGGGAGCCGGCCGCGAAACCGGCTGCCCGACGTCTCCGCCATCTGGAGTGAGGGCGGCAGGTGCTCTGCCCGGATGGCCTTCTCATTGCACAGCAGGACGGCCCGCTCCATGCAGCTCTCCAGCTCTCTCACATTCCCGGGCCAGTGATAGCTCACGAGCATGTTGATGGCCGGCGTCGAGATCCTCCGAATCTCCTTCCGGTTATCACGGGCGTATTTCTCGAGGAAATGATCGGCCAGCGCAATGATGTCTTCCTTTCTATCGCGCAGAGGCGGAAGAAAGATGGGAAAGACATTGATCCGGTAGTAGAGGTCTTCCCGGAAGCTGCCATGCCGGAGTTCCTTTTCCAGGTCCTTGCCCGTGGCGGCCAATAGCCGGATATTCACCTTGATCGTCTCGAGTCCGCCCACCCGTTCGAACTCCCGTGCCTGCAAGACCCGCAGAAGTTTCACCTGGACACTGCCGGGGAGATCACCGATCTCGTCTAGGAAGAGGGTCCCCCCATGAGCCACTTCAAACCGGCCGAGCTTCCTGTGGCTCGCTCCTGTAAAGGCCCCCGGCTCATAGCCAAAGAGCTCACTCTCCAGCAGATTCTCCGGCAGGGCGGCACAGTTTATCTTGATGAAGGGCTTGTGGGCCCGGAGACTATTGTAATGAATGGCGTTCGCGACGAGCTCCTTTCCTGTCCCGCTTTCGCCCCGGATGAGGGCCGTGGCGTTGCTCTTTGCCACCTGCCGTATGAGCCCATAGACCTCCTGCATGGGATGGCTGCTGCCCACCAGGTTATCGATGTGGTAGCGGCCCTTGAGCTTCCGGCGCAGAGCGAGGTTCTCGTCGAGGAGAGACTCCTTTTCTTCCCGCAACATCTGATTGAGATGGACGGCCTTGCCAATGATCATCGCGATGATGCTCAACAGGTGGACGTCCTCGTCGAGGGATGCATCGGGCCGGTAGATCTTGTCGACACTGAGGGCCCCCAGGCTTTGGTCGTCCACCTGAATCGGCACACAGAGAAAAGAGTGGTTGGCTCCGCCTCTCCCGGTCGACCTTCGGGTGCGGCTCCGGAATCGTGGGTCCTTGTTGATCTGAGGGATGACCTCCGGCCCGCCCGTCTTGACCACATTGTTTATGATCCCCTCTTCAAGCCGGTAGATGCTGCTTTTTTTCGACTTCGCGGACAGCCCGTGGGCCACCTCCACCGACAGCACCCCCGTATCCTGATCGATGAGCATTATGGTGCCGCGGTTCATCTCCATCAGCCGGTCCAGAAGGCCAAGGACCTCCTTGCAGGTATCCTGCAGGTCCAGAGAACGGGTGAGGACATCGGCGACCTCCGCCAGAAGCTCGCCATGGCGTTTCGTGTAGATCGATTCCATTCAAGTGCCTTTCATATTCCGATAGGATGCTTCGGCAAATCGTTTTTTACAATTTTGTAGGAAAGTAATATGTTTTGCAAGCCCCGGGCTCGCATGACCGGACACGACCGAGGGCCGAGGGTGTCCTGTGCGACGCATCATAGTCTGTGAATTGGTGGACCGACATCACTTGACATTTTTTTATTTCTTGCATTAGGGTATCATAATACTTATTTGATCTGCAATCCTTTAATTTCTTTTTTTACAGACTGCGGCGTCATAGGTGACAATATGATCAACCCCGTCAAATATTTTCCAGCGAAAACAAGCCTTGCCCGGATCGCACTCTGTGGCATTGAAAGAAAAAGCATGCGACTGCTGACCGTAGCCGTACTGGTATTGTCTTTGAGCAATACAGCCCACGCAACACCCACGATTCAGTGCCACTGCTTTCGAGATCGGAGCTTCGATCCTCAGAATCCGACCGGAGCCGATCTGTATATTCTGGCCACAACGCAGAACTCATTTCTCGCCTCGGTTTTCGGAGTGAGCAAACAGGAGATCGTTCGTGCCAAGATGTCAGGGGTAGACGGAGATGATCTCTGGATTGCCTACTATCTGGCGGGTTCAACGAGCGCAGATGCCGAAGGATTGCTGGCCGAAGAGAAGCGTGTCGGAAGCTGGCCACCTGTTGTCGAGCGCCACCGGACCGAAGCTCTCAAAAAAGGGGCTCGATTTCACGCGGTGCTCATACGGGGCGCTTCGAGAGAGACATTGGCCGCCTCGGTCGTAGATGAACTACTGATCCAACGCTTGCACGTCAAGCCCGCTGACGTGAAACAGGCCCGGGACCTGGGAGCGACCACCAAAGAAACCATCTCCGCCATTTTTCTTTCTCTACGCTCAGAGAGCTCCCCGTCTGATGTGTACCGCGCCGTCACAGCCGGTAAAGCCTCGTGGGGAAGTCTCTTGAATGCCTCGGGGATTTCGGAAAAACAGATCGAGTCCGAGTGGCGGAAAATTCTCAAAGGTCAACAGACACACCTGCAAGGCGATGTTCTCGAAGCCGTCCAATAAGGGGTTCGTCACCTTTCCCGGACCCTTGGAGTACAAAGATCCGTGAACGATCCAAAGACCCCTAAGTTGGGAGACGGTTCGACCGTGGCTGTCATCGGGTCCGGTCCTGCGGGGGCTTTTTTCGCGATTCTGGCCATGGAGAGAGCTAGATCTCTCGGGATCCGGATCCATCCCATCCTGTTCGACCCGAAGAGCTTCCTCCAGGAGGGCCCGGCCGGCTGCAATATGTGCGCCGGGGTCATTTCCCATAGCCTGGTGCAGCGTCTCGAGCTTCTGGGACTCCGGATCCCGCCGGAGCGCGCGCAACGCCGGATCCTCCACTACACATTTCATACGATCGAGGGTAGCCACATCGTCATGCCCCCGGCGGGACACGGCTCAATACCGGTCGTATTCCGCGGGAACGGTCCGCGATTCTCTTCCGAGAAACGCCCGATCAGCTTCGACGGGTTCCTGGCGGAACGCGCAGTCCGCCTGGGTGCAAAGGTCGTTCAGAAAGAAATCACCGATATCGAACCGGTCGGGAGTGCGTCGGAACGGCCACGAATACGTTGGGCCGACGGCGAGCTGGAGGCGGATCTCATGGTCGTCGCCTGTGGCGTATCCACGGGATTCAGCAGGAAGCTCTCTTCCGCTGGATTCGGCTATCGGCCGCCCCGGTGCGTGCGTGCTTATCAAGCCGAACTGGACCTGGGCCGGGAAAACATCGAACAATACCTCGGCAACAGTATCCATGTCTTTTCCATCGGCCTCAAGGGGATCCGCTTCGGGGCGATCATCCCAAAAGCGAGGTTCGCAACGGTGTGTCTTATCGGGAGGGAGGACCTCAGGCACGATCACCTCATCCGGTTTCTTGAATCCTCCATCGTGAAACAAACCCTGCCCCCGGGTTGGGACCTCCCGGCACAGTACTGCAGTTGCAGGCCCCCTTTCCCCGTCAGAGAGGCAAAGAATTTTATCAGCCATCGCCTCGTCGTGATCGGCGACGCCTGCATGAACCGCTATCTGAAGAACGGGATCGACTCGGCTTTCTTCTCCGCAGAGTCCGCCGTCCGCGCGATATTCGAAAACGGCCTGTCCCGAAATGCCATTAGAAAAGGATATGTGGCACGCGTGAAGAAACAGTTTGTATGGGACAATCGATTCGGTCGCATAGTTTTCAGGGCGAACGATGTCGTCTCGACCTGGAGGTGGTGGGTCAGGTCGCACATGTACATCGTAGAAAACAAACCGGGTAGATCCATCGCAGATAAACTCCACACGGTCAGCTGGAACCTATTCACCGGCCATGAAAAATTCGGAAAGATCCTCATGATGTCTCTCAATCCGGCCTTTCTTTCCAGGATGATGATCGCGGCGGCTCAGGCGAAGATACAGAGTGCGAACGGCAGGAAATCAAAAAGAGCGCCCACAGTGCTCACATCAAAGACCGATCCACTGGGGCCCCTGCGGGATGGGCAGACCGTGGCCATTGTCGGCGGCGGGCCCGGAGGCGCGGGTTGCGGCATCGCCTTGAAGAAACTCTCGCGGGAAAGGGGAATCTCGCTTCGGGTCGTTCTTTATGAGGGCAAGCGATTCGAGGACGAGCAACACTATAACCAATGTGCCGGGGTTCTTTCCCCCCCGATCACGGAGGTGCTGGAGAGGGACCTGGGTATACCGTTCCCCCATGAAATGGTACAGCGGAACATCCGGACTTACGTACTCTGTGGGGAGAAACGATCGCTGGAGCTGCGTTCGAAGACCCATGTTTCCCATGCGGTCCGGCGGATTCTGTGGGACAGGTACATGATGGAGATGGCCCACCGACATGGCGTCGAAATCATGCCTTGCCGGGTAACGGACATCGAATATGAAAAAGACGGGGTCATCGTCTATGGTGAAAATGGCTCCATCCGTGCGGACGCGGTGGTGGGGGCCTTCGGGCTGGACCCGGGCTCGGCCGAGATTTTCCGGCGGTGGGTCTCCTACCAGGTCCCTGAGGCCCTGGAGACGATCGTGACCAATGTCCATCCGGGTGAGGAGTGGATGTCCCGGTTCGGGGAGGAGATCTTCGCCTTTCTCCCGAACCTGCCCGGAATCGTTTTCGGTGCGATCACTCCCAAGCGGAATCACCTGACGATCAACATCGCAGGGCCTCTCGTCTCCACAGAGGCCATGAAGCGGTTTCTCGATCTTCCCAAGGTTGCAGAACAGCTGCCACCGGGATACAATATCGAGAATGTTCCGGGGAATTGCCACAAGGGGAGGTTCCCGAACCGGATGGCCGGCCTGATGTTCGCCGACCGTTTCGTCGCGGTCGGAGACGCCGCCGGGCTCGTGAGGCCTTTTAAAGGGAAGGGGATAACATCGGCCTGTCTCAGTGGAATAAGGGCGGCACGGGTCATGCTCGACCGAGGAGTCTCTCGCAGGGCGTTTCAGACCTACCGAGACTCCTGCCAGGAAATCCTCACGGATCAGCGCTTCGGGTGGCTGCTGCAGAGACTGGCAAGTGCCGTCCAGAGAACGGGCACGCTCGACGGAGTGCTGGCCCTGGCGGAGCACGACCGGTCACTTCGTCACGCGCTTTTCCAGATCGTCTCCGGGGAAGAGTTCTACTATAGAATTTTTCACAGAGCATTCAGCCTTGGACGTGCGTCTCAAACACTCAAGGCCATAGTCAGCGAACGCTTCTATCCCTCCTGAGACGGCGAACTTGAGCTTCCCCATTTCGTTCTTACCTGGACAAATCCTGATCGCTCCCCTCCTCCGGCTGACCGGACGTGAGAGGAACTATGACGGATAGATAGGCCAGGATTATTCGAACTCCATTCGTGACGGCACGGCTGGAGATCGTCGCACCACTGACTGATTGAACATCGGTCTTCAGGCGCAGAGGATCGCTCTCCTTTTTGCCCCTGAATTGACCCAGAAATCTCGGTTGGCGAATCTCGCCGCCATAGGATTCCCGGTAGGCCATGATCTCGACGCTCTTGACGGTCCCGTCCGGGGCGACCACCACCATGAAGGTGAACGGCTTGCGCTCGCCCAAGATATTATCGATAACAGAATAACCCATGATCTCGCCGTTCCTCACCCCCACGAAATAGCGAAATGTCCGCGATGCTCGTTTTAGACCGTATCGATTCCGCAGCTTCTCCCGATGCTCTGTCGTGACGGCCACTCTCTTCTTCTCAATGGAATCCGCATCGGGGAACGCGATTTTGAGCGCCTGTTCCGAAGTGAGGTATTCATTGGCCGAGGCGATTCCCGTGGGCAGTGAAATCATGACTACCATCAAACAGATCGCACGCACTCCTGTTCCCATCAACTATCTTCCTCATACCGCTTTATCCAGAGAGTGAAGGGGCCGTCTTCCCGACCTCAGAACTGCCAACCGATACCGAGGTTGAACTGGTCGTTGACCTCGTCGTCGGTCTCATCGTCCTTGAACTGATAGTCCGCTTTGACCACCAGGTTGTGTACCGGATAGAATGAGATCCCGACAGTGACCTCATTCCGATCCCCTGCTTCATTCTTCGTCACGCCCGAAGGCACTTGGTTTTGGGTGTCGAAGTCTTCGTACCGGGCGAAGAGCACGGCATCGGAATCATCGAGCTTCCCCCTCTTCCAGCCTTCGGGCCAGAAATGCCAGGCCCCCTCGACGTATCCCCCAACGATGTCGGTGGCCACGTTGTTGCCGATATCTGCCGCCCCGCTGATCTTCCCATAGGCGAAGACCCCTCGCAGATCGAACCGGGAAATCGTGTACTCGAAGTCTGCCGAGTAGAGGTTCAGATCCCCGTCTATCCCGGGATCATCCCCTTTGTTCCCGTTGTCCAGGCCCCCGATGAACATGGAGGCCCCCAAGCGGAGGTCCTGGAAGGTCTCGAGCTCCAGGTTGGCCAGGGGGAAGAAATCGAGGCGCGCGCTGAAGCCCGGCTCTGAAAGGCCGGGCCTCTCCTTCATGCGCCCCTTGCGAATGCCGTCCACGGCGGTGAACTTCGAGCCGTCCAGGCTGCTCGAAACGTACGCCTCGTATTTCAGGTTGGAGGTTATGTTTCCGAAGATCCCCACCCCGTCGAGGCTCCAGGTGGTCGGGATGATGTATTTCGAGAAGGAGGGTCGCTCCACGCCGTTAAAGGTGGGCGGCTCGTGCCACTTATTGATGATCCCCAGAGGGGCCAACACACGCCCCGCCCGGATGTTGACGTGATCGCACAGGAGGAAATCGATGTAGAACTGCTCCAGGCTCACCTCACCGTTCCCTTCATTTACAAATGCGTGCTCGAGCTCGGTCTCCGAGTGGAGCACGATCCAGTCGTTGAAGTCGTAGCCGAGGTAGAGGACGATGCGGTGGAGGTCGAACACCTCCTTCCCGTCCTTGACCCCCTCCTCCATTGTCGCGTTGAAATGGGCCTCACCGTATCCCCCCAGGGTGAACCTGTCGAACCAGGCCCGCTCTCCGAAAAGGCCTCCTCCGGCATCTTCGAATGCCCCGGAGTCCTCGGCCCAGGCGTTCGTGCCGACAGGCAGTACAACGCCACCCAAAAGCAGGACAAGGAAAAGCCATGGTTTGGGTGTCTTCTTCAATCGGTCATGCATGGTTGCCTCCCTCCCTTTTGCTGTCTAGCGGGGATAGTTACCCACTTGTTGACAAAATAAATACATTTTGCTATTTGAGTACTCTAATACCACAAGGCTTATTAAATAGCAATAGAGCAATCATGATTAAAATATCCGAAGCAACGTCCATAGGCATTCACGCCATGGTTCTTTTGGCGAAGAAGCCAGGAATGAGCCTGTCGACAAACAAGATCGCCAAGGTTCTTCACATCTCCGAAGCACACCTCTCGAAGATTCTCCAACGACTTGCGAAATCAGGCCTGATCCGATCAAGCCGGGGCCCCAAAGGTGGATATTCATTAAATAGAGACCGGGATAACATTACCTTTCTCGATGTGTTCGAGGCGATAAGTGGGACCCTGTCGTCAAACACGTGCCTCATCCACAATCCGACTTGCAACGAAAAATGCATTATGGGCGACCTCCTCCAAACTACTTATAAATGCGTCCGGGATTACCTCGAAGAAACCAAGATCTCAAAATTTCCTGATTCATTTGAGACATGACTGAACAAGATCTGCCCGAGCTCAGGAAAGACTGTTCGGATTTTCTAGAACGAAAAAATGAAAATGATATCTACGTGGAGAAAAGCAAAGATTTGTTCGAGGAAGATGGCTCCGGCCGCCAAGAGCCCTCCCCGGGTTAGCTTTTCCGAGGTGTTTTGGTCGTGGGTAGGTTCATTTCTCGGGATCGCAGCCGTTGCAAGCTTGAACTTCCATGTGCTTGACGGAACGGATCTCGTTATGATCATCGGCTCGTTCGGAGCTTCGGCCGTGCTCATCTATGGAGCTATCAAGAGCCCTCTGGCTCAACCGCGCAATCTCATTGGCGGGCACGTATTCTCTGCTCTTGTCGGGGTATTATCCTATCAGTGCCTCCACTCCCACATATGTGCAGCCTCCGCTGTTGCGGTGGCCACGGCCATCGCGGTAATGCACCTGACAAAAACCCTTCATCCGCCGGGAGGTGCCACGGCCCTGATCGCAGTGATCGGTAGCGAGAAGATCCACGACTTGGGATATCTGTATGCCATTGTTCCAGCAGGCCTGGGTGCTCTCGTCATGCTGGTTGTTGCGGTATTGATCAACAATATTCCTCGTTCCAGGAGATATCCGGAATTCTGGATATAGCCAGGCAGTTGGAAGCGAATAATAAAATAGAGATTGGATTTTCAAGTAGAGGAAGCCTATCGAAAACTGCGCTATCGGGATCATCTTCGTCGAACATCACGGGTTTTTCCCCCACAATTCTACACTGGGTATCGAGTTGAGTCCTGAGGCTCTCAAGCCTCTGTTCATTGCGATATGGCTCTTCTATGACAAATAAAATTGATTTGGCATTTTAGTGCTGGAATCAACATATAATACAAAGCTCACTGTAAAATAGGGTCAGAGAAATAAAGGATGCTGAAAACAAATCATTTATCTAGAAAGGAGGATCGAAATGCATGCACTGGAGATTTTAGTCGATGAACATGGTCTGATCCGTCAATATCTGGACAATCTGGTATTGGCCGTCGATCGGCTCGTGGTTGAAGAACACCCCCCTGTCGAGTTCTTCCAGAAGGCCGTGGAGTTCTACAATAGGTTTATCAAGAATTTCCACCACCATAAGGAAGAGTATGTAATGTTCGTCCGTCTCGCCCAGAAGCACTCCGGCGATATCGACGCCCAACTCGATACATTGCGTTTCCAGCACGAGCGAGGTCGCAATCTCATGGTGGAGATTACGGGCGCTTTGGAGGGGTACGAAAAAGGAGATGCAATCCATTCGACTAAGCTCCTGGAAAATCTTTCTGCTTACATAACCCTGCTCAGACAGCACATTCATAGAGAAGATCACGTTTTCTATCCGATGGTCGAAGAGACCTTCACTGTGGATGAACACGAAACCCTGCTGGAGACATTTGAACAGGAACATGAAAAGGGAGAAGGTAATGTCTTCGAAGCGGGCAGGATTCTTGTTAGAGAGATGGGAACTCTGTTGTGAAAATCGCAGAATCTTTCAATCGTCAAAAAGTACTCTATCTTTGAGTTGCCTTTGAGAAGAATATCTTTAGAGGAACTGAAGAAACGGAAGTGCGGCTACGATGTCTGGCACGATATCGAGAGGTACGCCATCTCGGGGTACGAAATGATCGAACCGACGGACCTCGAGCTCTTCAAATGGTACGGGATCTATGAGCAGAGGCCCAGCCGCGGCTATTTCATGGTGCGTGTGCGTGTTCCCGGCGGCCAGATGAGCGCGAGGCAGGCGCGATGTGTCGCCCAGGCCGGACGCGACTTTGCACGTGGCACCCTGGACATCACCACCCGCCAGGGCATCCAGTTTCACTGGGTGCCCCTCAAAGATATTCCCGAGCTGATCCGGCGGCTGCATTCGGTGAGCCTCTCCACAACCGGCGCCTGTGGGGATACCCCGAGGAACATTGTGGCATGCTCTCTGGCCGGGCGAGGGCAGGGGGAGCTGACGGACGTCCGCTCTTTGACGAAAAAGATCCACCGTCGGCTCGGGGGCAACCGACTCTATGCGAATCTCCCCCGTAAGTTCAAGATCTCGCTGTGCGGCTGTGGATCGCAGTGCACTCTTCCTCAGCTCCATGACGTAAGCTTCTACGCGGGGCGAAAGGGGAAGGGTAAAAACGCCGTCCGCGGTTTCAATCTCCTTGTGGGCGGCGGATTGAGCTCGAATCCCAGAATGGCCGTACCCTTGGACGTCTTCGTTCCGGAAGAGAAGGTGCCGGAAACGTGCGAGGCGCTGTGCTGGATATTCGCCGAAAAGGGCCCAAGGGAATTGCGCACACACTCACGAATGAAATTCATGGTGAAGGATTGGACCGCACCGCGCTTTCGAGAGGAACTGGTCAAGATCCTAGGCAAGAATTTTGACCGTGCGGTCGATGCCCCCCTGAAGGACGGATTCTTCCGTGAGCCCATTCTCACCGGCAGGCAAAAACAGAAGGGCCTGAACTACATTTCAATGGTTACCACTGTCGGGCGCATCTCACCGGAGGACCTGTTCGTTGCGGCCAGCGCGGCCGAAGAGTTCGGTTCCGGATCCCTCTGCCTCACGCCCCTTCAGAACTTCCTCGTTCCCGACATCCCCGACGACGAACTCGATGAAGCCGGCGACCGTCTGGCCCTCTCTCCCACTTGCCAGCCAGGTGCATCCCGAATACGCACGGGTACCCTTGCGTGCACGGGCTTCGAGTACTGTGAAAAGGCAAATGTGGAAACCAAGGGGCTTGCCGCTTCTTGCGTCGATCTACTCGAGAAAGATTGCATCGAACCGGCCGTCCCCATCAAGATCGCTTTTTCCGGCTGCTCGAATGACTGCGGTCACGCACAAGCTTCCGACCTCGGGCTTCAGGGAAATCAATATAAAGACGCGGACAGTTACGTCGACTTCTTCGATTTTATTGTGGGTACGAAAGTAGGCGGAAAACCGGCGAAGGGCGTTAAAATCCGAACCAGGAGTCAGGCCGAAAGAGTGGCTGACGAAATCAAAGCACTCATACGAACCTTCAATGAGAATCGACGTCGCAACGAAACGTTCCCGGATTTTTCCAGACGTTACTTTACTGAGGAAGGCATCGAATTTCAGATATAAGAAAGAGAATCGAAGAGATCATCGGCGATCACTACTGGCCGGTTAAGAATCGAATAATGTCAATACGGGCATCATGCTGCTTGTCCTGTTCGGCATTGCTTCGTTTCGGGTTCCCCGCTTTCCTCTCTGCTTTCCTCGGCGCCTGGGTTCTGCTCTGGTTCTCTCGATTGGAGCCGTTGTATGTATATCAGATAGGAAACCGGGTTTTCCACGTCACGCCCGTAAAGCTCGTAGTCGCTTTCCTGATGGTCGTCTTTGCTCTCTTCGAGGTGCTACCGTCACTGGAGAAGCTTGCCTTTGACAGGAAGTATCTTCCCCTGGGGGGAATCCTGAGCGGCTTTTTCGGCGGCCTGTCCGGACATCAGGGAGCGATGCGCAGCGCCTTTCTTCTCAAGTGCGGTCTGACAAAGGAGAGCTTCGTGGCGACCGGCGTCGTCATCGCCTGCATGGTCGACATCTCCCGGCTCATCGGGTACGGCGCTCATCTTTCACAGGTGATCGACTGGACCAATTCCCCTCTTCTGATCGCGGCGGTCCTCAGCGCTTTTCTGGGCGCCTTCATCGGAAACCGGCTGCTCAAGAAGATCACGATGCGCGCTATACAGATCATCATCTCTCTGATGCTCTTCAGCATTGCTTAAGGCCTGGCGCTGGGGATCATTTAATCGATAACGGGATCTGAATGATGGAAGAACGTGCTGAGGAAACTCGCAGCCGAAACTGGATGAGCATCGCCCTTTGGCTCGTGGTGGCAACAATGGCCTACAACGTGATCGAGGCGATCATAGCGATCTGGTCCGGCGCCGAGGCCGACAGCATCGCGCTCCTCGGCTTCGGCCTCGACAGCATCATCGAATGTTCCGCGGCCGTAGTGTTGTTGTGGCGGCTCTACGTGGAAGCACGGGGCGCCGAGGCGGAGAGGGTGGAACAGACCGAGCGCCGCGTGCTTCGTTTTGTCGGAGGCACCTTCATCGCCCTCTCCCTGTATGTTACGGTACAGTCGATCTGGACCCTCTGGGGAAAGGAAGCCCCTGAGGAAAGCATCATCGGGATCGTCCTCGCCAGCGCATCCCTCATCATCATGCCCCTCGTCTCCTGGGGCAAGCTGAGGGCGGCGCGGGAGATCGGAAGTGAAGCGCTACGGGCCGAGGCGAAGGAGACGCTTGCATGTTCCTATCTCTCCTTTGCACTGCTTCTCGGCCTGTCCACAAATGCTGCCGTGGGATGGTGGTGGGCGAACCCGATCGCAGCCCTTCTCATGGTCCCCTGGCTCGTGCGGGAGGGTCTGGAGGGTCTGCGCGGAGATAGCTGTTGTGATTGAATGGAAGTATTTGACTCTAATGCCAAGGAAGACCTACGGATTATCAATCCGTATCTCAGGCCTTTCGGCCCACCTCTATATTAAGCAATCACTGGAAATGATAACATTTCTGAGTGATTCGTCTTGCCATATTTCTGCTCATTCTCAACCGTATGTGAGAAATTCTCCACGGAAATTCTCACATAAGATAAATTGACTGGATACTGGTAAGGGAGTTTTGAAGCTTCATGGTTAGGATCTACGGATTATGTTTGACAGGTACGATTTATTGTGATATTAAATATAGTTATAAGGGATTCTTGGATAAAAATGCCCATGGTCTAATTGCAGGGGGGGAAGTAAGGTGAGCCAGTCATCTTCAGTTTCCCACGTGTCCTTCCATTCCAAGCTCGTCACATCTCAATCTATTCAACTTTCAATGTTTCACCCTCTTTTCCATTATCTCTGACCACGAATACGAGAAGAACGCCCGGAATGCAGATTAGCTTTTTGATTTTATAAAGGTTCGCCAGTCATTGTGTCTATTCCTAGGTAAGGAGGGCACCATGGGGGAGGGGGAAATTCCTGAGCCAGTTCACGCTTAGAATGTGGACTGGCTTATTTTTTTCATCTGCTGCATGTCAACTTTCTAAAACAAATACCGTGTAACAACAGAGAAGGAGACATTATGAAGTGCCGGATGATTAAATGCTTTGTGATGTTAATGGCCTTTGGCATTCTTTCAACTGCTGCATGGGCTGAAGTCCCGGGGCAGATCAACTACCAGGGCTTCCTCACTGATCCTGAAGGGATCCCGATCGGTATCGACCCACCGGCAGAGGTTCAGATGTGGTTCTCCATCTATGATCAGGAGACAGACGGAGCGGAAATGTGGTCCGAAGGGCCGTTGAGTGTGACTGTAGATGGGGGAATATTCAACGTTATTCTCGGCCAGACCACTCCGATCACTCCGGATCTCATTGACGGCCCCTGCTGGCTCGAGGTGATCGTGGATGGGGGTGAAGGAGGCGAGTACTTGGTACCCAGAGAGATGATCGTGAGCTCCTTATTCGCCATAAAGGCAAAGGATGCAGATACTGTGGATGGGATGGAGGGGGCAGACTTGGAAGAGTCGGCCGAGATCGATGTTGATATTTCAGCTCATGCAGCCATATCAGATGTACATCACACAAAGACCACGAGTTTTTCTGAGCTTACCGATCTGGCGACAGATACTCAGATCCCAGATGACATTACGGTCACTTATGCGGTGACGGCCGGCGATGCAGACACGATAGATGGAATGGAAGGTGTGGCATTAGAGGAATCTGCCGAGATCGATGCCGATATCTCATCACACACTTATGATCCGTCAGCACACCATGCACGATATACTGATATAGAGGCCGTGGCTGCAGGTCAGGATGAGTTTGTGAATAAAGTTGGCGATATCATCACTGGAGACTTGAGCATATTAGGAAATGAACTAAATGTTGCTGGGGTAATTGAAATAAGCGGTGTTGGCTTAGTATCTGCTGACGAAAATGGGTTAACGTTGGATACAGTAGCAGCTCAAAATGTCAGAATACTACCAACTCTAGATGTAGGAGGCGTTGGTTTAGTATCTGCTGACGAAAATGGGTTAACGTTGGATACAGTAGCAGCTCAAAATGTCAGAATACTACCAACTCTAGATGTAGGAGGCGTTGGTTTAGTATCTGCTGACGAAAATGGATTAACGTTGGATACAGTAGCAGCTCAAAATGTCAGAATACTACCAAGTTTAAACGTAGGATTTGGCACATTTTTTGTCAATCATGTTGCTGGCAATGTCGGCATCGGCACAACGAGTCCAACATCCAGACTTCATGTAATTGGGACAACGACCACAGATGTTCTTACCATAACCGGCGGATCCGACATAGCAGAACCCTTTGATATCAAAGAGCCTGACAAAATTAAACCCGGACTGGTCTTATCAATCGATCCAGACAATCCTGGTAAGCTCAAACTTTCTGACAAACCCTACGATCGGTGCGTGGCTGGCATCGTCAGCGGGGCAGGCGGCATCAACCCTGGCATAACTCTTACTCAAGAAGAATCTGTTGATAGCAAGAGCAATGTCGCTCTCTCTGGTCGTGTCTTTGGCCTATGTGACGCTTCCCATGGCTCAATCCAGCCAGGCGATCTCCTTACAACCTCTCCAAACCCTGGCTATGCGATGAAAGCAGCAGACAATGAAAAGTCTCACGGAGCGATTTTAGGCAAAGCTATGACTGAACTTAAGGAGGGAGAAGGTTTAGTTCTGGTTCTGGTTACTTTGCACTAAGGATGCGGACAGGGGGTAAATCATTTCTATAAATTAAGGGCAATGATCTGCCCAGCACCTGAGAACTAAAGAAAATAGGTGTAATAATGGGACGAGTTTCAAATATTTTTTTCCTGTCTGGCCCACCTTTTGGCTTCCTACTATCATTATCTCTGATTTTGACTCCTTCTTTTCTTTACGCCAGAGAGATTGTGAAGGAAGATGTTCGAATTGCAGTCGAAACCTGGGTACGCCATGTGACAGCTGATGCGAAACCGGATGCAGTTATCGAAAAGATAAAACCTCATAAAATACAAGGAGAGACAGTTGCATACATCGTGCATTTTATTGATGATGGCTTCTGTCTTTGCGGCGCAGATGACCTTGTTCTGCCGGTCTATTTCTATAGTCCAAGAGGGACATATGATCAAAAAGATCCAAACATGAACTATATCCTTTGGGAAATTAGTACAAGATTGAAGCATTTGAAGGAAGGGCTAAAAGAGAAAGATCCCAAATTGCAGGAATACCAAGAAGCATTGAAAGAAAGATCTGCTTTTTGGCACGACCTTATTCAAGGGCAAATTCCTGATAGAACTGTTAGAAATAGGGAAGTTAAGGACGATCCAATAATGATGGAACTGAGTTTGACATCAAAATGGAATCAAGGAGGCTCTTCGCCTGGGAGTGCAACCTATAATGCTCAATGCCCTGTCTTAAACCCGCCAAATGAGCATACCGTGGTCGGATGCGTGGCCACAGCCACGTCTCAGATAATGTACTACTGGGAATGGCCTGCGACAGGTGAGAATACGGGGCAGACTAAGTATAATTATAGATGGAGAAGTGATTGGGATGAAGAAGCTTTATCGACAAATCCTGTAATACCTTCAGGATATCCATGGAATGACCGACTCCGCTGGATTGATACTCCGCCACAAGGGGGCAGGCTGCAGATGAACGGATATTGGGATGAAAGCCTCTATGATAAGGCAAAGACGCTAAGTAGTGACGGTGAATATCTGAGCAGATTAGAAGATCTTTGGAACGATCTTACACATGAAGAGGTAGTCTGTTCTGTTGATTTTGGCTCCACGCCATACCATTGGAGTCTCATGAGAGATCAATGGTCAAGCCTTCCTCCGGGGGGGGGCGATGCAATGGCCATGTTTTGCTATCACGTGGGAGTCGCTCTCAATATGGATTATGGTATTAAAGGATCTACTGCGAGTGCGATAGATATCGATAATGTTCTAGAGGATCATTGTAAAAAAGCCACGCCCAGAGGACGTGGCTTTGCTTAGGCCACTCAGAGAGTGGCTGAGTGCTTGCACCCAAAGGATGCAAGCAGGCGGTCACGTCCCGCAACGCAATTTTATCAATACTGGAGGTTAAGTTGCTCCTGATGACGCTCTTTTTTCTCTTGAAACCTCACGTACTTCCGGATCATCTCCTCGTTGAGACCCACGGTATCGACACAATACCCGGGCGCCCAGAAATGGTTGCCCCAATAGGGCTTCCTCTTCAGATACGGAAACTGCTTGAACACCCGAATTGCTGTACGACCTTTCAGAATCCCCACCATCTCCGATATCGACTTCTTGGGAGGAATCATCGCTATTAGGTGTATATGATCCGGTTGAACGTTCAACTCCACGCATTCACAGGCATTCTGCCCAAGAAATACGCGGAGACAATTATGCACTTCTCGACCCACCACGCCCTCAAGGACGCGGTATCGATACTTTGGAACCCACACAAGATGATACTGGCAATGCCATATTGCGTGTGATAGCTTTCGGAAGCGGCTCATGGTTTTCTCCTTTCCAGCGTTGCGGGAACAACTCTGGATTATAGGAGATTCCCGAGCCGCGTTTTAGTCAGAGCCTTTTTCTCTGACCACGTGCGCAGCACGTGGATTTTCAGACTTCATTAAATACGACCAAGATGCATATTATTCAGGTAGAGACATAGAGAAGATAACCAGAGAGATACAATGGCTTCGTCCTGTTGCTTTCAGGGGTGATAGAACCACTAAAGGTAGTAACGTAAATGGGAAAGGAAAGGTGGGCCACACATGGGTTATCTATGGATATGACAAGGGTTATGATCCGGACAGGCGATTTAAAATGAACATGGGATGGAGTGGATCAGATGACGGTTGGTACTCTTGCGACAGTGTAGATTACACCATTGACCAACACCAGGTCACGGAAATCGCGCCTGAAAGCATAGTTAAATTTGTCGGAGCATCTGATGGCGGTGACGGAACTCCAAATGATCCTTATCAAAGCATAGAAGAGGCACTTGCTGAAGCGCCCGGTGGAGCCACACTGATATTCAAAGCCGGATCTGACAATACCTTCAGCGTGGACACACTCACAATCGGTCGTCCTCTAACGTTTAAAGGGAAAAACGCAACGATCCGTGAGGAATAATATCGAAAGGAGATTTGCGATGAAAGTAAAGAATATCAAAGCGGTGTTAAGTATGATCCTTCTGGCTCTCGCCTGGGTCTTGCCCTCCTCTGGAGGCATGTCGAGCCCCTCCTACGAAGTACCTGTACATGTCCTTGATAATGGTGGAGCTGAGACTTCCTCAGCAGGCTATCTGAACATCGGGGCCATAGGCCAGTCCACACCCATCGGATTCTCCCAAAGCTCAAGCTTTCGCATCCGAGCCGGTTATATCGCACAGTTGGCAAGCCTTCAGGGGTGCTGGGACCAGGACGGGGACCGCTTTTTAGATGAGGCCTGCGGGGGAGACGATTGCGATGATACAGACTTTGATATCAATCCAGGTGCTCAGGAAGGACCGCCACAAGAGCCGACCTGCACAGATGGTATTGACAATGATTGTGATGGTCTGATCGATGCAGAAGATGAAGCAGACTGCATATGCTGGGATGAAGACGGAGATGGCTTCACAGACGAGGCTTGCGGAGGCCCGGATTGTGATGACTCTGATCCAGATGTGAACCCCGGTGTGGTAGAGGAATGCGATAATGGCATTGATGACGATTGCGATGATTTGCTCGATTGGTATGATTTCGAAGACTGTTACGAATTCATTTTGGATTTGGATGCGCAATACCTGTACAGTTATCTTGTCCTAAATTATACGATTGCAACGATCGAGGCTGCCACGTGGGCGAATTATTTGATCCTGACCTCGCCAAGCGTACAGGTCATACCGCTTTGGAGCATTCCGCTGCCTAAAATATACCCACCTATCGAAATTCCGATTTCATTCCCACTGCCAAGCTTGGGATTGATTGGAATCTATACCGGCCTCTTTACTGCTGGTGGGTTAGAGGAATTTCAGCTTGTTTGGGTCAATACATGATGGTCACGTTCAAATAAAGCAGAGCGAGGAAAATTTTCCCGTTCACACTGATTTCCGAAGGGAAAAAGAACAAAGGAGGAAGAGTCATGAGAAGAGGAAAGTTTTTAACCTTTGTTACAGTGGCGTTTCTGTTTCTTTCTTTGCCGGTGGCTCAAGCGGAAGTGCCAGGCCAATTCAACTACCAGGGCTATCTCACTGATCCAGATGGAATTCCCATCGGTATCGACCCAACGGCTGAGGTCCAGATGTGGTTCTCCATTTACGATCAGGAGATAGACGGACTGGAATTGTGGACCGAAGGGCCGGTGACCGTGACGGTGGATGGAGGAATATTCAACGTTATTCTCGGCCAGATCAATCCGATTACTCCGGATCTTATTGACGGGCCATGCTGGCTGGAAGTGATCGTGGACGGGGGCGGAGGTGGAGAGTATTTTGTGCCCAGGGAGAGGATCGTGAGTTCTCTTTTCGCTATTGAGGCACAAGATGCTGATACAGTGGATGGATTTGAGGCCGCTACCCTTGAGGAGTCGGACGAGATTGATGCTGATATTTCCGCCCATGCAACCATAACCGATGCGCACCACGTCAAGACTACGAGTTTTGCAGATCTGACAGACACTGCCACCGATGCCCAGATCCCCGATGATATTATGATCTTATACGCAATGACAGCTGGCGACGCAGACACGGTAGATGGGATGGAGGGAGCAGACTTGGAGGAGTCAGCCGAGATCGATGCTGATGTCTCCTCTCATGGCTCTGATCCATCAGTCCACCACACAAGATATACTAATGCTGAATCCGTGGCTGCAGGGCAAGATGAGTTTGTCAATGAAATAGGCGATATTATTACAGGAGATCTTAGTATATTAGGTAACGTTGGAATTGGGACGACGAGTTCACAGAATTCTCTTGATATTTATGATGGACAGATTAGATTAAGATATAACGGAACTCCTGGTGCGGGGCTTACAATAGATGTGCCATATGAACAAGCCGCACCAGTGACTACGTTTAAATGTACAGATAGTAATGATCATGGACATTTCAAGTGGCAAGGCATAAAGACAGATACTTCTGACACACACGATTTAATGTTTATACATGGAGGAAGCGGCCACGTCGGCATCGGGACAACAGATCCCCTAGCTAGCCTCCACGTCGCTGGTGATGTTCTAGTAGACGGAACCATAGCAGGCTACATCGATCAAGCGGCTTATGCCGAGGATGCGGATACGGTGGATGGGATTCATGCGACAGATCTTGAGGAGTCGGATGAGATCGATGATGATATTTCGGCCCATGGTTCTGTGTCTGATGTCCACCACATTAAGACCACGAGTTTTTCTGAGCTTACCGATTTTGCAACAGATGCACAGATTCCTGATGATATCACGATCCTCAACGCGGAGAATGCAGACAAAGTGGACGGAAAGCACTACTTAGATATTTCGGTTGAGATCGATTTTGACATCGCAGGCCATGCGTCCGTGGTCGATGCCCACCATACTCGCTATACTGATTTGGAGGCGGTCGCTGCAGGACAAGATGAGTTTGTGAATGTCATAGGTGATAACATCACAGGAGATTTAAATATGTTAGGCAAAGTCGGCATCGGGACAGTCGATCCAAGTGGTTTACTTGAGTTGTCAGGAGCCGATGATATGCCAGAGATTATATTCAGCGAGAGTAATGGCGCTGATAAGGCTGTAATTCAATGGAATTTGGCGATGGCCGGATTAGATATACACACTATTTCCCCCTCACATAAGTTAGTACTTCAAAAGGCTGGTGGCAATGTAGGGATTGGGACAGAGAGCCCAAGTGAGAAATTAGAGGTTAGTGGAACAGCGAAGGTTGATGTATTAAATATAGCGAATATTACTCAAGGTGTTAATGATAACAATTTATATATAACAGGTGGCAATGTAGGGATTGGGACAGAGAGTCCAAGTGAGGAATTAGAGGTTAGTGGAACAGCGAAAGTTGATGTATTAAATATTGCGAATATTATTCAAGGTGTTAACAATGGAAATCTATATATACTAGGCCTCAATCAAGCGTAGATAGACCGGAGAGTACTTGTTAAAAAAAAGAAA
>CAZFWM010000014.1:10556-43446 GCA_964522545.1 uncultured Thermodesulfobacteriota bacterium | reverse complement strand
TCTCGTAGTGTAATTCAACTCAGCTTTTGAGACATAAATTCAGAAACGGGGGGCCTACAATGAGCTGACCGGGTTCTCCACGCTGGCCGATCTGTACCTGCCGGCCGGCGTCGGACCCGAGTGGTCAAGCCTGCCCGACGAGATCGCCCCGGGCCTCGATGACGGCCTGTTCCTGATGATCGACGATGAGGGCAGCCCATGGGACGGGTCATTCGCTCCCTTGGTGACCGTGTGGAGGGAGCCGCACCTTCACTTGACGCCCTGGTTTCCGCTGAAGGAGAGGACGCGCTACGTCCTGGTCGCCACGCGCGGGCTCCATCCGCCCGGTGGCTGTTACCGGGCCTCTCCGAGCATGCGCACGATCTGGGCCGCCCGAGCCAACGGCGAAACCACAAACCCCGGGGGGCACTATACGCCGATCCTGGACCGGCTCGCGCGTCTCGGTCTGCCGCCTGATCAGGTCCTCTCGATCGCGGACTTCACCACCGGCTGGATCACCCGCGATTTGGAGGCGGCCCGTCTCGTGCTGGGAGAGCTTGTCGACACTGCGCCGTCGCACTTTTATAACTGGGAGATCGAGCCGCATTCGGACCCGCGCCTGTGGGCCGAGGCCTACGCCACCCTGGACGTGCCGATCTTCCAGCCGGGCGGCCGCGCCTGGACCTACGACGCCGAGGGCCGCCCCGAAGTGCACCACTTCGAGCCGGTGAGGGCCTACTTCACGCTCCCCCCGTCGGACGCCGGGCCCGACGGCCCCCCGCACCCGCTCATCGTCTGCGGCCACGGCCTGTTCAACCGGAAGGAGGAGTTCCGGCCCCCCTTCACCACGGAGGCGGCGGCCCACGGGTTCGCCACGGCCTCCATCGACGCGGTCTGCCACGGCGAGCGGATGCCGCCCGGCGGGGAGGTGGGCCGGTTCTTCTGCTTCTTCGACATCTTCGACATGTCGGCCTGGCGCGACACCTGGCGCGAGAGCGTGGCGAACACGAGCTGGCTGGTCCGCTCCCTCGAGACCCTCGAGGGCCTCGACCTGGACGGAGACGGTGCCGCGGATTTCGATGCGGGGCGGGTCTACTACCTCGGCGCCTCCCTGGGCACGATCCTAGGCGGCACCTTCGCGGCCCTGGAGCCACGGATCGACGCGCACGTGATGGTCGCCTCCGGAGCCAAGATCACATCCATCGCCCTGGACGGCCCAGTGGCGCCGCTGTTCGACCTGATCGAGCTGGTCGAGGAGATCTCCCGGCCCGACCGGCCGCTCACCGATTTCCTGCAGGTCTCGCTCGGCATGTTCCAGGCGATCTTCGACCCCGCCGATCCGGCCAACTACCTCGTCCACCTGAACGACGATCCCCTACCGGTCATGGAGGGGCACGCCCCCCAGGTCTTCCAGCAGGCGAGCGCCTTCGACGAGAGCCTCGGGGGTGTGTCAGGCGGGTGGTTCTGTCGGGCCGGGGGCTGGCCTCAGATGGCCCCTTTCGCCTGGGATGCGGGTGTCCCCCACGTGAGTGCGCCCTACCTCGGCTCGGCCTTCTGCCAGTACGACACGTCCGACCATACGATCCTTTTCAGCCATGACCCGCTGGGCGTGGCGCTCCGGATGCAGGTGTTCCACTTTCTGCGAACGCACCTGGAGACAGGGATCGGCGAGATCATCGCCCCGCCGGGTGAAAGCTGACCTGATCGCAAAAAAAATCCAAATTGTTCCGTCAAAAGAGAATTAACGCAAAGACGCCAAGGCGCAAAGACGCAGAGAAGGAAACACATGGTGAAAGATTTTTTGCAAAATCAGAGCTCTTGTTTTTTTTGAAAAATTAATCGATAGGCTTATAGGTTTGAATCGGATTATTAAAAGTCCTTTGCGTCTTAGCGTCCTTGCGACTTTGCGTTAAAATTCCGAGAGTAAAAGTCCGGCTGACCTCAGAAGATAACCCGAACTCCTCCCAGGTCCTGGATCGAAAAGGCGTGTTTTTCCTCGGGGGCGCCGATGAAGATGTTGTTGGTGAGCACTCCGAATTCTTGTGACACCGCTTCGATGATCTCCGGGCCGAAGCTCCCCTGGCGCTCCACGAATTTCACCTTGAGCATCGGATAGATCTGCTCCAATGCCTCCAGGCTGTGCTTGACCGCCTCGGCCTCGCTTGCATTGGGGTTCGGGTAAAGGTGGAAGACGATCACCGAGCGGCTCGATTCGTTGTGGACGATGTATTCGAAGGCATCGTGGAGCCGGCGCAGATTCCCTCCCCGGGTGAAGAGCACGACTCGCTGCGCGGTTATGTCGGTTATCTTGTCTATTACGATCGTCCGCCAGAGGACGAATTTGATCATGAGATTGTTCAGCAACTCCAGGATGGCCTTCAGAATGGGGATGCGCAGGTACATGAGCACGACCAGGCAGACCGTGGGAACGAAGTACTGCATGAAGTAGAGCAGGTTCTTGCTGTCGATGAAGACATTGCCCACCATTCCCACGGTGGTCGCCGTGATGGCCACAAGTATCGTCGTCCACCCGGCTCGGTAGGTACGCTTCAGCTCCTTGCGCCGGGTCTTCAGGAGAATATCGCCGAAGCCGAAGAGGGTCATGACCCCGAGAAAGGAGATCGTGTAGACCCCGGCCAGTGAAAGCAGGTTTCCCTTCGTGACCAGGAGAATGGAGGCGCAGAGCAGAAAGAAGGTGATGATGATCCGGTGGCTGGTGTTTCTCCGGTTCTTTTTCAGGAAGAATCGCGGCAGGCACTGATCCAGGGCCATTCGGTGCATCAGCCCTGTGATCCCCACGAAGCTCGTCAGCACGGCACCCGACAGCACCAGGGTCGCATCCAGGACGATGATCACTTTGAAGGTCTGGCCGCCCATCAAATGGGCCATTTCAGACAAGAGATAATCTTTGTGGCCCACGATTTCTTCCAAGGGCAACAGGTTCAGGGAAATGATGGAGATGATCGGGTTGAATATGGCCACGGCTATGAGCATGTTCCGCAAAGTCTTGCGAAAGACGCCTACGTCCTGCTCTTCGACGAAGTTGGCCGAGCTCTCGAAGCCGCTGATCCCCAGCAACGCCGCAGAAAAACCGAGAGAGAGGGCAATGAGCAGGTTTTTGCCGGCGGGCAGGGTATGGAGGTTTTCCTTGAATACGTGGAAGTCAGAAGGCAGGTTGATGAAGCCGAGGATGCAGAAGACGACGAGGGTGGTCATGTGCAATACGAAGATGACGAGGGCCACCATGGCGGATTCGGTGATGCCGATGATGGCAAGGGTGGCGAAGATTGCGAGAATGAGAAGCGTAACCTCCAGGACGCCGAAGCCGGGGAAGATGGTGTGAAGGTACTCGGCGGCCGTCTTGGATGAGATGACGGCCGTGGCGATGTAGGAGAGAAGAGTCATACAGGCCGCCAGGGCCGCGGCGAACTTGGACGTGCAGTTGAGCAGGCAGTTGTAAGTGCCTCCGTTCAGGGGGAGGGCTTCCACGACCTCGGTATAGACTTTCTTGTAGAGGTAGAGGACCCCCACGACAAAGAGCAGCACCAGCGGCGCCAGGACCCCGGCGTACACCGCCGCGATTGCAGATACATAGAGGCAGGAAGAGGTGATGTCGTTGCCGCATATTCCGGTGGCCAGCCACTGGTTCAGCCTCTTGCGGGGACCGGTCCCGGCCACGAGCTCGGTCGGCGTCGGGGCCGGAGGGGCGGCGTTTTTGGAGCTCTCTTCCACGACTTCTCTTTGCCCTCTCTTTTCTTCTTGAAACCGATCTGAGTCAAGCACCGGTGTGCTTTTATCACAAAACGCACAAAGACCACAATGGAAAAACACTCGATTCGGTGGATGGGTCTTTTCATCGCAACATCTACGCGGTTTGCGTAGATCTTTCGAGAATCCTCTATGGGCGAGGGTTGGGGGAGCTGACAGCTGAAGGCTGGCAGCTGATAGCTTGCGGCTTTGCCGCAAGCTACGCAGTCGATCAGAAGCAGTCGCCGAAGAGCCCGGAGTCGCACTCCCCCTGTCGCATGGTGGCGCTCCCGGCCCCGATCCCGCACCACTCGGGCATCTTGTCCGGCAGGCCGGTGACGAGATACGGGGACTCGCCGTCTTCGAGCCAGTAGGGATGCTCAAAGACGAAGTTCCAGAGACCTACGAACAGGGTCTCCCCGGGGGGCACCTCCATGGGGGGCTGGGCGTGGAAGCAGTTGTGGATGCACTCCACGAAGAAGTGGCCGTCGGCGATGAGGGCATCCTCGAGGTAGCCCGACGTGGTGGTGAAGGAGAGGCCGCACCAGTCGAAGGGGCCGCCCCAGAGCACCACGGCCGGCATGCGGTGGGCCGCGCCGAACCACGGCTGGATCGGGTTGACCCAGTCGACGGGGATCACACCAACCCCGCCCGATAGGGAGAGGAAGCTGGCCAGGCGCCGGGCCCGCAGCTGGGCCAGGTGCGGGACCCAGAGACCGCCCGTGCTCACCCCCATGGTGCTCACGCAGTTCAGATTCACATTGTATTGCTCGGCCGTGCACGCGAGCATGTGATCGAAGAACCGTGCCTCCTCCTCGCGTCGATACTCCGGCGAGTAAATCATGAAGGGCCAGTTGAAGAACAGGTCACCTTTCTCCTCCGGAATGATGGCCAGGAAGCGCAGGTCGTTCACGGCCCGCTGGATGTCCCCTTTCTCGAAGAACTCCCGTGCGCTGCCCGCCAGCCAGTACCACAGGACCGCCACCGGGAGCTCCTCGTGCGGCTCCAGGGCCTCGGGCACGACGAGCATGAACTCTCTGGCGACGGCGCTGCTCGTGATGGTGTTCATGCCCGCCACGATTTGCGGGCAGGTGCCCGGGTAGGGGGGCAGGGGGTCGGGCAGGTCGGCCCCGGGCGGCGGGTCGTCCGCACAGGTCCCGAAGAACAGGTCCAGGCAGCTGTAGTCGGAGTCGTCGATGAGGCCGTCGCAGTCATTGTCCAGCCCGTCGACGCAGGCCGACCCGAGGTCCGGACTCTCCAGGACCCCGGGATTCACGGCCGGGTTCGCGTCGTCGCAGTCCCGGCTGTGATAGGGGCATCCGGTCGAGGCCGGGTCGCCGTATCCGTCCCCATCGACGTCGACACAGTCCTGCGGAGTGCAGGGGCCCTTGCCCATGAGGATCAGGCTGAAAAGAAGAGTGATTGCCAGTAAAGCGAACGTTCTGTTGAGTCTTGACACGGCTACTCCTCCTTTGTCATTTAGAGCCCCCGATCCGCCGGGGCGCGGGTTATTTGTATGAGAACCCGTGTCGTCATTGCGAAGAGCGCCAGCGACGAAGCAATCCGCTGCGCACCCCAGCATTCCGACCTCGGTGGATTGCTTCGCTTCGCTCGCAATGACAAGCGGGGTGCGTCAATGCGAATGAACTCATTATTAGTTGATTCAGTATACTATTTTTCGCCTCCAATGTGAAATCCGGCGTTTACTCGAAGATTTCCGGATCGAGGTCTTTCGCTTCCGGGAAGCTGGTCTGGGTCCCGGAGGACATGACGCTTATGCCGGCGATCGTGCTGGCCCGCCTCATGGCTTCGGCCAGGGGCTTCTCCCGGGCCAGGAAATAGGCCAGGCTGCCGACGAACGAATCCCCGGCACCGGTAGTATCGACGGCCTTTACCGGTTTCACAGGCACATGCTCGACGCTGTCGGACGTCACCAGCAGACTGCCTTGCTCCCCGAGAGTCAGAATGACCGTGCCGGCCCCGCGATCCATCAGGACCCGTGCGGCCATCTCGGCCTCCTCCAGGGTGCCCACCGGCATGTCCGTCAGGGTTTCCGTTTCGCTCTCGTTGGGGCAGAAGATATCGCTCAGCCGGTAAAGCTCTTCGGGCAGATCCGGCCGTGCCGGCGCCGGATTGAAGATGCTCTTTACTCCCTCCTCTCTGGCGATGCGAAGTGCATGCAGGGTAATCTCCAGGGGTATCTCGAGCTGGCAGATCAATATTTTCGAAGAGGCAATGGCCGGGCGGGCGGCCTCTATTTCTTCGGTGGACAGCAGGTCGTTTGCACCGGTGACGATGATGATTGCGTTGTGACCTTCCGGATCGACGGCTATGGGAGCAACGCCCGAAAAGGCTTTGTCCGTGAAGTGGACATGCCGGGTGTCGATTCCCAAGGCTTTGAAATTGTTCAGCGTGTTCTCTCCGAAGATGTCCCGCCCCAATTTGCTCACCATTGTGACGTCGGCCCCGAGTTTGGCGGCCATCACCGCCTGGTTGGCCCCTTTGCCTCCGAATCCCATTCGGAAGCGGGTCCCGTGCAGGGTCTCGCCGGTACGGGGCAGCCTCGGAACGTAACTGATCAGGTCCAGGTTGCAGGCCCCCACGACACATATCCTGGGTTTCTCCATGGTAGTCTCTCCCCAGTTGTGGTAATAAGATGGATTTACTGAATGCCGATTACGGATTGGTTGACATTCGAGTCCAAGACAAGTTATAATATCCCTGTAATTCTATTGCATTATCAACAATAATTGAATAGCGAAGAACAAAATTCTTATCCAATAATCGACCCTTTTTTATGTTTATGCGGGGATGTTTGGGGACTTTTCCTCGTATATCTAAGAGGAGAAGAGATTTCTGTGGTATACTTGTAGATAGGAGAGAGATTTTTTTCCTTCCCTTTTTAGGATAAGAAAGACGAAAAACGCTTACGCTTTCGGAGGTAATCTGCATGCTGACTAAAATCAAGTCCCGCTTCCATTTTCTCCTTATCATTATTCTTGGGGGTGTAACCTGTTTGCCTCTTTTACATCCCCAAACGGCATCTGCGCATCAGCCACATGATGATATCCTTTTGGTTGCGGTAAGCCCTTCTTTTGCAACCGACCAAACCGTCTTCATCGCCACTGACATGCTATCCATTGTCCTGTCGGTTAACATCCTGCTCAAGTCAACGGATGCCGGCGCGACGTGGAACGTGGTGCCCAACTTTCCCAACTACGAGGTGAATGCATTAGCGATTTCTCCCTCGTACGCAAAAGATCAAACTATCTTTGCCTCTTCCGTCTGGGGTTTTTTGAGATCAACGGATGGTGGTGAAACATGGTCTGATTTAACCGGTGCGCTGGGATCGACTACTGTCGCTATTGCACTCTCGCCCGACTATGGGGCGGATCAGACGGCTTTCGTAATCACTGTCGAGGGCCGTGTCATGGCAACCTACGACGGCGGAGACACCTGGATGCCTCCGACCGTCACGCCTGCGAATGCGAACCGCTCCGCTTCCGCCGCGAGCGACGATGTGATGGAAGCAGCCGTAAGCCTGAGTCTTTCCGCTCTTAGTGGAAAAGAGCATACGCTACCGACGATGCCAGGCAAGTGGCGTTTGCCTGACCATGGCCAACAGGCTCTCACTCCTGGTGATGTCTTCAATGGCGTTGGCTCACCTCATGAGTATGCACATATTCGAGCCGAGCAGCCGATCTTTGTTCCCAGACACGTAATTGCTTTTTCTCCTGCTTACTCGATTGACCATACTGTTTTTTGCAACATCGGGGCGGGGGTTGGTTTTTTCAAGTCTACAGACAGGGGCATATCCTGGACGCCCATCGGCCCGGAAGTGTTCGATTTTGGTATTACCTCGCTGGCCTTATCTTCTGACTACGCCCAGGACCAGACCCTTTATGCAGGCACATGGGGAGGCGGCGTCTTCTCTTCAACAGACGGTGGATTGAACTGGATGCCCGTCAATGAGGGCGTTGAATCTCTGGAGATCTCCAGTATTGCCCTGTCGCCGGCGTACGCTACCGATTCTACACTGTTCGCAGCCTCGAACGTCGGAAATTTGTTCAAGTCCATCAACGGGGGCGTCTCCTGGGTCAAGGCGACAATAACGCCTCGCGCGCTGTCGACTCAGACCTCGGTTCATTATCGGGCAATAGGGATGTCTCCGAATTATGCTGTGGATCAGACGATCTTTCTGAGCACGTTTGAAGGCTTATGGAAGTCGAAGGATGGCGCCTCGTCCTGGCGCTATTCGGATGTCTTGCCGCCTTATCTGGTTCGCTCGATGACGGTCTCGCCGAATTATGCCCAGGATCAAAACGTTGTTGCGGCAACGTACGGCGGCGGGATGATTCGTTCCGATGATGGCTGTCAGACATGGGAGACGGATAATACCGGGTTGTTGAATCCGTATCCGGATCCGACGGCCTCAATAGAATTTCCCACGACGGTGGTAGTTTTTTCAGGCACGGTTTGGGGCCCCCAAATATCTGTTGATAGTGGAGAGACCTGGGATTTCCTGCCTGTGTTACAGACTCCAGTAGTAGTCAGAACACTCGACGTGTCGCCCGAATTTGCCACAGATTACACAATGGCAATCGGCGTAGATCAACGGATGTCCGGAAATCCATTCTATACGTTCTATATGGAACACCTTATCAGCGCGGAGGGCGTTTTCCTTTCATGGGATGGCGGTTCAAGCTGGCATCCCACCCATGTCAACGGAGTAGGCGTCCATTCGGTCACCTTCTCACCCGACTATACGGATGACCTCACGATATTCGCCGCCAGTCTATACGCAGGGCTGTACAAGTCCACGGATGGCGGACTTAGCTGGGATCGGCTCCACGAGACCGGGCCGATGGACACGAACCTCTCTAGAGTCGCCCTGTCGCCCAACTATGCGGTCGATCAGACCCTGTTCGTCTGTCGACCGAGTGGACAGATTGCGTTACGGGGATTGTATAAGTCTACAGATGGAGGCTTATCCTGGACGAGGATCGCCGGAACGGAAGATGTGACCCTTTTAGATTTTATCCTCTCTCCCCAATTTCCCAGTGATGGCACGATCTTCATTGGTACGTTAGAGAAGGGGGTGCTGAAGTCAATAGATGGCGAGGATGGATTGGTGCCTACGAGTTTAACAGACGCTTATGTAACAGCATTAGATATCTCACCTAATTTCGAGAGCGATTCAACGCTGTTTGCAGCATCGTACAATGGCATTTATAAATCGGAGGACACCGGCAATTCATGGGAGTTGACAACGGACAAAACCCGGCATGAGGAGGCCCGCCCCAGCTTGCTCAAATACGGTCTTTGGACCTGGGTTTATGTACATGGGACGAGCAGCGGCTATGTTGTCTCTTCCAATCAGCCGGGCAGTACCATTGACTTTGGCTTTACCGGCACCCGCGTGGCCATGCTTGGTATCAAAGGGCCAAATTATGGCAAGGCGGATATCTATCTGGATGGGGATTTTGTGGAGAGGATCGATCTCTACGCCCCCATAGGAATGTTAGGACAGACACTTTTCGAGGCTGCCGGCCTATCATTTGGCGAGCATACACTTACTATTGTCCTCACCGATACCCATAATCCTCGCTCAGGTGATGTGTGGATATCTGTGGATGCCTTTGATGTTTGGTTTTGATGCCCATGTAAAAAGTCGAAACCGGTCGCACGGAACGGATGATTTCGACTAAATAAGCCGCGATTAAGGTCGAAATGTGGCGATCCGTGATTGCCCTGCTGACTTTTTACGAAATCATCGGTTTTAATCTCCCGGACCATTTTTGCCAGGATCGGCACGGTCCTGGCCTCCCTGCCTGATCGGAGCCTGACGCCGGCCGCATGAACGTTGATCTCCATGACGTCCAGGCCTGCCAGAGGTCGGCGGCCGGCCGCGACGGTCCGTTCGAGGACCGAAGCGAGGCCCAGCAGCGCCTCTTCAGCAAATCATAGTTTACTCCCGTCCCCATTCCCAGGAGAGGTCCCCCCATCACTTCATAGAGTCGGGCAATGAAGTTGCATTCAGCATTTGCAAGCGATACAAGGGGAGACCGGCTGGTCGCACTACGCTAGCCCGGATTTCTCACCAGGGTTCGTAGCGAGGCGCGTCAGACGCCGTATTTGCGGATGGATGACGTGCCGCAGTAGAACCCTGGTGAGAAGTCCGGGCTTGGACGCTTGAATGTAGGGGCACGGCATGCCGTGCCCCAGAAGCTCAAGTGGAGGCACAAGTGGAAAAATTTATGGTTTTCCATTCAAGAAAACATCGCCGGCCACTGTGGCAGGGGATCGCGTTAATCCCACTCATCACGCTCACCCTGCTCTTCGCCTCGGGCTGTTCGGACGACGGAGGCGGAGGCGACGCAGCGCCGCCCGAGTCCTGCCCCGCGGACCGGGTCGAGGAGGCCAAGGCCTTCCTCGCGGCCGGCAACGGCGACGCCGCTCGGGCCTCCTTCCTCTCGATCATGGAGGATCATCCCGGGTGCACGGACGCCCACTTCGGCCTGGTCCTGGCCGACCAGCTCCGCTTCATGGGCATCGCGGACAAGCTCCTCTCCTTGATCATCGATCCTCTCGAAAAAAGGGGACAGATGAACGGGAAGGGCCCGATAGACGTGGGTGCCATCATCGTCGACTACGCAGAGAACCTCCTGGAGCCGATCGTACGGGAGATGCTCGAACACCTCGCCTTCTGCCGGGCCGCAGGCGATCTCCGCTTCGACCTGGAGCGTCTCCCCTTCGAGATCCTCGGCCTTGAGGTCCTCGTCTACGCGGGCGAGTACGACAACGGGGACGCGCTGCTCCAGTCGGCCGAGTTCAACCTGATCGCCGCGGGCCTCGATACGATCCTCTCGGTGGACCTGAGCTTCGACTTCCAGATCGTCATCGACCACATCCAGGCCTGGGAGGGGATGGACCCGCTCTCCATCGTCGTCGACGTGGTGGACATGCTCCTGGAGATCCTCGACGACCCTGGTTTTCCCGACTTCCTGCGGCTGCGCGACGAGGGGCTGTGGCGCATGCCCCGGGCCGGGATCGAGATGGGGCGGGCTTATGACTTCCTGAGCAGTGGCGTGGATGCGATCCGCTCCGAGTCGATCGAGGCGGGCCGCGACGTTACGGGGTGCGGCGACCGGAACGGCAACGGCCTGTGCGACCCGGGCGAGTTCATCCACGGGATACTCTATTCTCTCCCCTCGGACCTCCACGAGGAGCTGCAGGAAGTGGAGCGGGCGCTGCGGAGGAGCTACTGGGACGGGACCGAGCTGGACACTGAGCCCGAGATCCCAAACCCGTTCACCCTCGACCGGCTCGACCCGATACTGCGTTACTTCGGCCTGCCGCCGCTCATGCCCCCTCTGCCGATCGACTTCGGCGCCATGTACGCCGAGCCCGCCCCCGACGGGATCCGCGGGCCCTTCCGGGCGATCCTCATCATGCTCGACCTGATTCTGGGAGAGCTTGGCCGGGCCGCCGTGCCCTCCGCGTCCGGGGAGGCGCCGGCCGCCGCGCTTGAAGTCACTTCCGGTCCGGGCGAGACCCTTCTCCCGGCCGCGTCCGTTCCCCAGGGCCCGCCCGCCGTAGGCCTGGACACGGCTGTCGACATCGCCGCCCTCCCCTACCTCGATCCGACGGCGCGAACCCTGCAGCTCTCCTCCCACGACCCCACCGGCGGCAACGAGGATGGCTACATGCCGCCCAACCATCTCTACGTGGACGACCACGGCGAGTTCGTCCTCTTCGACGCTTTCGGCCCGGGCTGCATCTACCGCATGTGGTTCACCAACACCTGGAGCGTCATCAACAACATGCGCATCTACGTGGACGACATGGAGACCCCCGTGGTCGAGGGCCCGGTCCTGCTCCTCTTTCTCGGGAGCGTCGGGGGGAGTATCGGCCCCTTCACCGAGCCGCTCTCTTACAGCTGGCTCACCTCCAGCGGGGGGTGCGCGAGCTATCTGCCGATCCCCTTTGCCGGTCGCTGCAAGATCACCATGCGCTTCCCGCCCGAGTACTACAACATCACCTATGTCCGCCACGGTGCGGACACGCCGGTGCAGAGCTTCACCGGCACGGAAAACACGCTACCGCTGTGGTGGCAGCTATCCCGGCCCGGCACGGACCCGAAGCCCTCGGTTCCGTCCCGCACCTTCGCGGGAGTGGCTGACGTGGCCCCCGGCGCCTCGGCGACCCTGGCCGAGATCGATTCGGGCGGGGCCGTCTGGAGGCTCTTCCTGGCACCCGAGCCCTTCACTCAGGAGGCGGTCGGGCCCCTGTGGCTCAGGGCCTGGTGGGACGGGGCCGAGACGCCGGCCGTGGATGCGCCCCTCCCGGAGTTCTTCGGCAGCTTCTTCGTCGAGGACGCCCCGGCCGGCCTGCTCGTGGGCCGTAACGGCGGGCGCTTCTACTGCTACTTTCCCATGCCCTTCTGCCATGGGGCCAGGCTTGAGATCGAGAACCGGGGAGATACGGCCGTGGCGGTCGCCTTCGAGATCGAGGTGGCCGAGGAGACCTACGGCCCGGGAGCCGGAGCCTTCAGGGCTATCTACAGAGAAGAGGATCCCGTTCCCGTCGGCTTCGACTACCTGATCGGGGAGCGCGAGGGGAGGGCGGGCAAGTTCGTGGGCCTCACCCACACCATGCGCGGGCCCCGGTCCCGGTGGTACCTGGAAGGGGACGAACGCTTCTACGTGGACGGTTCGGCCTCACCGGCCCTGTACGGGACCGGGACCGAGGACTACTACAACAGCGGCTGGTACTTCATCCTGGGGACTTACGACCGCCCTCTCTGGGGCAATCCGTCTCACCACTCCTTCTCTGACTACGACCTGACCGGCACCTACCGTCTTCACATCGGTGACGCCGTTCACTACTTGGACGATGTTTGGCTCGGGATCGAGCATGGCGGGGCCAACGAGGGAGGGAGCGAACACTACACGTCGGTGGCCTACTTCTACGAACTGGACCGCTCCCTACTCCGGCGGACTGACGCCATCGACGTGGGCGACCCCGCCAGCGAGGGGGACCACGGCTACACGGCAGTCCGGTCGAGCCGGACCGGCGAGCTCATCTCGTTCTACGAGGGCGATGACGACGACATCCCGGTGACCGATGCGGGAATGATCGTGAAGGGGGAAAGCCGCTTCCGCATCTCCGTGGATCCCGGAAACAGAGGGGTCCTGCTCCGGCGCAGGTTCGATCAGGCCAATCCCTGCCAGCAGGCCAGAGTGTTGGTGGACGGCGTGGATGCGGGCACATGGTACACGCCCGAGAGCAGCCGGACCCTGCGCTGGGCCGAAGACGACTTCGTCTTGCCCGCATCCGCAACCGCGGGCAGGGCCGTCCTGGAGATCACCGTCCGGGTGGAGGGCGACGTCCCCTGGACCGAATTCGCATACTGGATCTACTCAATTATGTAGGGTGGATTAGTGAAGCGTAATCCACCATTTCCAGGCGATTGTGTTTCCCATTACAGATAACGGAAAAATGTAGGGGCGCCGCTTGCTGCGCCCTGACCCGTGCAACGTAGGGGCGCGATTCATCGCGCCCACGCCAAGGTTTCTACTACTCCAAAGGAGAGAACCAATGAAAACACTCTGGCTCTTCCTGCTACCCACCCTCATCCTGCTCACCCTCTCAACCACCTCCTGCCACAGCACCTCCAAAGCCGCGGCCACCCCCGAAGAGCCCGAGCCCGCCGACAACATCATCGTGGGCGCCCACTACTACCCCTGGTACGACGACCAGTACCACTGGGATGATCCGCCCTACGAGAGCACTCACTACCTCGACCCCTATCTCGGCGAGTACGACTGCGGCGACCCGGCCGTGGCCGCCCAGCAGATCGAGTGGGCAGCCGACTACGACCTCGACCTTCTCAGCCTGGAGTGGTATGGGCCGGACACACACCTCGTGGAGAAACTGAACACCGGATTCTTCCAGGCCCCGAATCTCTCGCGCATCCGGTTCTGCATCTTCTACGACATCATGATCCGCATGGCCCCTATGGCCGGAGGGGCCTGGTCCCTGAACATCGACTTCTCCCGCGATGACATCCGTGAGACCTTCGTCTCCGACCTCATCACCATCGCCGAGACCTACTTCGACCATCCCCGCTACTTCAAGATCTCGGGGCGCCCCATAGTCTGGGTCTACTGGACTATCGGGTACACCGGGAACTTCCCCTGCGCCCTGGGCGAGGCCCGCGACGAGCTCCTCGCCCGCGGCTACGACCTCTACCTCATCGGCGATTTCCCTTTCATCGAGGCCAAGGCGGGCATAGTCCCCTACTTCGACGCGGTCTCCGTCTACGCCCAGTGGCAGAAGTTCCTCATGCTCCCCTTCGACACCTCGGACGTGGGGCACCTGGCCGACGTCTTCGAGCTCCTCTTCCGTCAAAACCGAGACAGAGTGACCCGGATCCCGGTCGAGGGCCGCACCGACGGCGCCTTCGTCGACTTCCACCCCGGTGTGATCCCCCAGTTCGACGACTCCTGGATGACCGGCTTCCCCCGGGAGCTCAACCTCCCGGTACTCGCCTCCTCCAAGGCCGACGTGGTCAAGATGTTCCAAGTGGCCCGGGATGCAAGCGAGCCGGCCTTTGACACGGACCTGCGCATTAGCTGGATCACGTCGTTCAACGAGTGGCACGAGACCACCACCATCGAACCCACTATCATAGACGCCGGCCCCCGCTACCCGCGGGGCAACTACGGCTTCGACTTCCTGGAAGCGGTCAAGGAGGTGTTCGGCCCGTGAGGGAGTAAAGTAGTAGGGCCAATTGCATACCCAGAAATGAACGTGTCCTGGCCCACTCAAGGGTCGTTGCGAGGAGCGGAGCGACGAAGCAATCCCCTGGACACACTATGCAATTGTGTCCCGATACCTTATATTTAGAAAGCAGATAATCCGAGATCATAATCAGTAGTCCGCGTGAGAAAATGAAGATCGCATTTGAACCGATCGGGATCATCCACTCTCCATTCACGGAGCTTGAAGGTATGCCGATCCAGCCGGCCGGAGCTGCCGGCGTAAAGGGCACGGTCGAGGTGTTCGAGGATTTCCAGCCTGGACTCAAAGATCTCGACGGCTTCTCACACATCATCCTGCTGTTCCACTTCCACCGCAGCCACTCATTCAAGCTCCACGTTGTGCCTTTCATGGATTCGGTGCCGCGGGGGCTCTTCGCCACCCGCGCGCCCAAGCGTCCGAACCCGATCGGGCTTTCCGTTGTCCAGTTGGACAAGATCGAAGACGGCGTGCTCCACATCCGGAACGTGGACATGCTCGATGGCACCCCGCTTCTGGACATCAAGCCGTATGTTCCGGAATTCGATGCTCAAGTGGAAGTGCGGACCGGCTGGCTCGAGAAAGCCCGGAAAACCGTCTCGAGTCGAAAATCGGACGATCGATTCAAATAGAGACGCGAGCAGGCCCGTGCAGGCGACGCGGTATCCTGCACAGGGTGGGCGGTGGAGGGCGGATCGGACAGGGATGGAGCGCAAGTGGAGAACAATTACCAGACTCGCGTAAAGGTTTGCTGTATCAGAAGCATGGAGGAGGCGAGCTTGGCCGTGGAGTTCGGTGCTTCCGCCGTCGGGCTGGTTTCCTCAATGCCGAGCGGACCTGGCGTAATTGCGGAGCCGATGATCGCGCAAATCGCAGCGATGGTGCCGCCGGGTGTCGCCTCCTTTCTTTTGACCAGTCAGCAGTCAGTCGTATCCATCATTGACCAACAGCGGCGACTGCGCGTCAACACCATTCAAATCTGCGATCATTTGGTCGAGGGCACATATCAGAATTTACGCGATGCCCTTCCCGGAGTCGGACTGGTCCAGGTGATTCATGTCACCGGGAAGGCCTCAATTGACGAGGCCGTGGCGGTCGCCCCTCATGTGGATGCAATCCTGCTTGATTCGGGAAACCAAAATCTGGCAGTCAAGGAATTGGGCGGCACGGGAAAGCGACATGATTGGCAAATAAGCCGGCGGATCCGCGAGGCGGTCGGCGTCCCGATTTATCTTGCCGGGGGACTGAGGCCCGACAATCTTGCTGAGGCGATTTCCGTGGTTCAGCCCTTCGGCGTGGACGTCTGTACCGGAGTTCGGACGAACGGACAGCTGGACGTCGATAGACTTTCAGCATTTTTCGAGGCCGTTCGCAGCACGTCCAACCGGTGGGGAGATGGTCCATAACAGGAGAAATCCGATGAAGAAGCCGACGGACAGCTCCGATCTGCAATCCCTCCCGAGCATCGGTCCGAGCCTGGCTCAGGATCTCCGGGATTTGGGTTTTCGTGCTCCGGACGACCTGCACGGACAGGACCCGGAGAAGATGTATGCGGACTTATGCGAAAGCCGAGGCCATGCAATCGATCGGTGCGTCCTTTATTCCTTTCGTTGCGCCGTGCATGCCGTGAGCTCGAATGACGATGACCCGGAGTTGCGGAAGTGGTGGAACTGGAAGGACAGGACACTCTGATCGGGCGCCGCAGCAGAGCACCACGTCGGTACGTGGGAGAATAGTGAGAGCCAGATATAGACATACAAACATCGTGGCCGAGGACTGGCGAAAGCTCGCCGAGTTTTACCAGCGGATTCTTGGTTGCACTCCTGTCCCTCCGGAGAGAATCCTCGCCGGAGAGTGGATCGAAAGGTGCACCGGTGTTCCCGGCGTCGAAGTGCGAGGCGTCCATCTGCGGCTTCCGGGTTGCGGCGATGACGGACCCACGCTGGAGATATTCCAGTACAACAGAGCAGAGAAGCGGCCGGAACCGGCAATCAATCGACCGGGCCTCGCGCATTTTGCCTTCGAGGTCGATGACGTTGAAGCAACAAGAGATGCGGTGCTCGCAGCCGGCGGCGGTTGCATCGGTGATCTGGTCACCGCCGATATTCCCGGTGCCGGTACAATCACGGTGGTTTATCTGACCGATCCTGAGGGTAACATCATCGAATTGCAGAAGTGGAATTAAACTTGCTGAGAGGAAACAACATCTCAAGCCGATTGAACCGACGGATCGTTGCATATTTTGCGACCGTGGCGTTGATCGGGTGGATTATGAATCTACCGGCAGACGCGGCCGAGCTCCCATCTGGAGCAACCTTGGCTATCTCGGATTATTCTCCGTACACCTCCCTGGTCGATCTTGAGACAGCGATCGAAGCCGCAGTGGCGGGCGGTGATGTGGATGCGTTCTGGAGGCGCGTGGTCGCTGCCGGTTCCATGCCGCTGGTTTTCGGCAACACGGCGGTCTTTCTCTTTCGCGGGGAGGCCGAGAAGGTCGAATGGCGGGGCGATTTCTCTGATTGGGGAGAGAGCTGGCTCGGCCACGGAGAACGCCTCGGAGACACCGATATCTGGCGCAAGACAGTACAGTTGTTGCCGGGTTCGCGCCTCGACTACAAGATCGTCTTGGACGGCAAGACCTGGCTGCTCGACCCATTGAATCCACACCGGCAGATCGGCGGCTACGGCGCGAACTCGGAGGCTCGAATGCCCGACTGGGTGCCGTCGGAGTGGGTGACCCGGCGCCCGGATACACGACGCGGCACCTTCACCGGCGACATCTCCATTGCCAGCGAACGCCTCGGCTACACGGTCAACTACCGGGTCTATACACCACCCGGCCTGGATGCCTCCGCGACCGACCTGCCGACGCTCTATGTCACCGACGGCTCGGATTACTGGCGGGACGAGATGGGAAGCATGGTCGTCATTCTCGACAATCTCTACACCGCCGGCCGAATTAGCCCCGCGGTGGTTGTGTTCATCGACCCGTGGGACCGCGAAGCGAATCTCAACCGCAGGGATAAAGAGCTGATCCCGGCGGCGGGCGGCGAGTGCCCGTTCTGCGATTTCGTCGTCAAGGAACTGATCCCGACCATAGATCGTAAGTATCCGACCAACCGGTCGGCCTCCGGGCGGGCCGTCCTCGGCACCTCTCTCGGGGGACTTCACTCCACCTTCATGGGGCTGGCCCACGGCGACCTGTTCGGCGCCGTGTTGATCCAGAGTCCCTCGTTCTGGCCGGCGCGATGGGTTATCGACCAGCTCGCCACCACCGACTCCTACCCCGCCAAGGTCTTCCTCGACATCGGGCTCTATGAACGCTGGTACTTAAAGGACGCCAAGAAGGTGGCGAAGCGGCTTCGCGAGCTCGGGGTCGAGCTGAAGTACCTAGAGCTTCCGGACGGGCATTCCTGGGGTCACTGGCGGGCCGTTCTCGATGACGCATTGATCTTTCTCTATGGGAAGTAGCCGGGAAGTCAAATAGCGGCTATCATGTGCGATGTCATCCACACTGGGGGAACGGCAGTGCCAAGCACCCACAAGAAAGTTAGAAAATGGCCCTGAAAAAGTCCCAACTCTACAGCTCGCTATGGCAAAGCTGCGACGAGCTTCGCGGCGGCATGGACGCCTCGCAGTATAAAGACTACGTCCTGACGCTGCTGTTCATGAAGTACGTCTCGGACAAGTACGCCGGCAAGCCGGACTCCGTGATAGAGGTACCCGAAGGCGGCGGCTTCGCCGATATGGTCAAGCTCAAGGGTGACAAGGAGATCGGCGACAAGATCAACAAGATTATTGGCAGGCTCGCCGAGGCCAATGACCTCAAAGGCGTCATCGACCAGGCCGACTTCAATGACGAAGACAAGCTCGGGCGAGGCAAGGAGATGCAGGACCGTCTCTCCAGGCTCGTGGCGATCTTCGATGCCCTCGACTTCCGCGCAAACAGGGCCGAGGGGGACGACCTGCTCGGCGATGCCTACGAGTACCTGATGCGGCACTTCGCAACGGAGTCGGGCAAGAGCAAGGGGCAGTTCTACACCCCGGCCGAGGTCTCCCGCATCATGGCCAAGGTCGTGGGCATCGGACAGAAGACGCGCCAGGACCGGACCATCTACGACCCCACTTGCGGATCAGGCTCACTCTTGCTCAAGGCCGCCGACGAGGCCCCTCGGGGCGTCACGATCTACGGTCAGGAGATGGACAACGCCACCTGGGCCCTGGCCCGGATGAATATGATCCTCCACGGCCACCCCACGGCCGACCTGTGGCGCGGCAACACCCTGGCCTCCCCGTACTTCAAGAATCCCGATGACAGCCTCCAGACCTTCGACTTCGCCGTGGCCAATCCGCCGTTCTCGTCTAAGGCATGGTCCAGCGGGCTCGACCCGGCTCATGACGAGTTCGGCCGCTTCGAGTACGGCATTCCCCCGGCCAAGAACGGCGATTACGCCTTCCTGCTCCACCTGATCAAGTCCCTCAAGAGCAAGGGAAAGGGGGCGATCATCCTGCCCCACGGCGTCCTGTTTCGCGGCAACAAGGAGGCAGACATCCGCCGTAACTTGATCAAGCGCGGCCTCATCAAGGGTATCATCGGCCTGCCCGCCAACCTCTTCTACGGCACCGGCATCCCTGCCTGCATCCTCGTCATCGACAAAGAGAACGCCCACGCCCGCACCGGCATCTTCATGATCGACGCCTCCAGGGGATTCATGAAGGACGGCAACAAGAATCGCCTCCGTTCCCAGGACATCCACAAGATCGTTGACGTGTTCAACAAGCAGACCGAGCTGCCCCGCTACTCCCGCATGGTCCCCGTGGCCGAGATCGCCAGCCCTGCCAATGACTACAACCTGAACATCCCGCGATACATCGACTCCAGCGAACCGGAGGACCTCCAGGATCTCGACGCCCATCTCAACGGCGGCATCCCCAACCGCGACATCGACGCCCTCGAAAACTACTGGACCGTCTTCTCTTCGCTGCGCAAGGCGTTGTTCAAACGCGGGAACCGGAAAGGCTACAGCGAGGCCCGCGTCGAAATCCAGCAGGTCAAAACGACCGTCCTGGCCCACGCAGAGTTCAAGGCCTACGTGGACCGTGTCACCGCCATATTCAACAAATGGTGGAAGGTCCACGAGCCGATGCTGACGGGCCTCGGGGCAGGCGCCAAACCGAAAGAAGTGATCCACACGATGTCGGAGGATTTGCTGGAGCGCTTTACTGACCTGCCGCTGCTTGACCGCTACGACCTGTACCAGCGGCTGATGGACTACTGGGCCGAGGAGATGCAGGACGACGTCTATCTCATCGCCGCCGACGGCTGGGACGAAGCCGCCAAACCGCGCGGGATCATCGAGGACAAAGAGAAGAAGATCAAAGAGACGCCGGACCTGACCATCAAACGCAAGAAGTACAAAATGGACCTCATCCCTCCGGATCTAATCGTCGCCCGTTACTTCGCCGAGGAACAGTCCGCCATCGAGGACTTGCAGGCCAAACAGGAAGCCGCCGTCCGGGAACTGGAGGAGTTCGTCGAGGAACACACCGGGGAAGAAGGTCTGCTTGAGGATGCTGTCAACGACAAAGGCAAGGTCACCAAGGGCGGTGTGAAGGATAGGCTCAAGGCGATCAAGGAAGAGCCCGAGAGCGACGAAGAGCGTGATGCGCTAAAGCGCTGCTTGGAGCTGATCGAGGCCGAGTCTGCCGCGGCCAAGGCCGTCAAGGAGGCCCAGGTCGATCTTGACGCCAAAGTCCTGGCGAAGTATCCCAATCTCACCGAGGCCGAGATAAAGACGCTCACTGTGGATGACAAGTGGTCCGCGTCCATGCATGCCGCCATCGAGGGAGAGGTGCAGCAGGTGACGCAACAGCTTGCCAGCCGGGTCAAGGAACTGGAAGAGCGCTATACCAATCCTTTGCCGACACTGGAATGGGAAGTGGATTTACTAAGCACGAAGGTAGATGGGCACCTGAAGAAGATGGGACTGGTGTGGGCATGAGCAGGAATTCGATACAGCCGAAAGAGCAACGATGCACTGATATATCGACAATTGTGCCGCCCGGATACAAACGGAGCGAAATTGGCTTGATTCCGAAGGAATGGGATGTTCCTCCACTTGTAGGAATCACGGACCCCAAGCACCCAATTTGCTACGGTATTGTACAAGTCGGATCATCAGTGAATGACGGTATTCCGGTACTTGCAATTAAAAATCTCAATACCGACTACCACACAAACATCCATCAATGCTCGAATAAAATTGAGGCACCTTATAAACGAAGTCGTGTCCGCCCAGGCGATGTTCTAGTCTCAGTAAAGGGAACAACTGGCAGAGTAGGAATCGTGCCATCCCATTTCAATGGCAACATCAGCCGTGACTTGGCCAGAATTCGTTTGAACGATATGAACCTGCCTGAGTTCTGGTTTCAGATGCTTCAGAGCGAAACGGCACAGAAGAAGCTGGATATTGCCACGGTGGGCACAACGAGATTAGAACTCTCTATTGGCATTCTGAAGCAAATAAGGATGCCACGTCCCCCACTGGATGAGCAACAAGTCATCGCGAAGATATTGTCCGATATGGATGGGTTGATCGTGGCGTTGGACAAGCTGATCGCCAAAAAGCGGGCCATCAAGCAGGCCGCCATGCAACAACTCCTCACCGGCAAGACGCGCCTGCCGGGGTTCAGCGGGGAGTGGGATGTCGCCAGAATTGAAGAACATGCTTCCATCAAAACGGGTGCGAAGAACACCCAAGATAGAGAAGACGACGGCGAATATCCGTTTTTCGTTCGATCACAGGTAGTCGAGCGCATCAACACCTTCTCGTATGACGGCGAGGCTGTGTTGACTGCGGGGGATGGGGTCGGGACGGGAAAGGTGTTCCATTACATCAATGGCCGCTTCGACGTACATCAGCGAGTTTACCGGATCGCCGAGTTCTCCGACCGGTTTCATGGCCGTTACTTCTTCTATCAATTCAGCTCAAGGTTCTACGACCGCATCATGTCTATGACGGCGAAGTCGTCCGTAGATTCTGTTCGGATGGAAATGATCGCTGGTATGCAGATTCCTCTACCGTCGCCTAAAGAGCAACGTGCCATCGCCACCGTCCTCTCCGACATGGACGCCGAGATCGCCGCACTGGAGCGACGCCGTGACAAAACGAAGCAGATCAAGCAGGGCATGATGCAGGCGCTGCTCACCGGTCGGGTGCGGCTGGTCAAGCCCGAGGCGCCCGCCGTGGTGCCGAAGGCAGCACCGAAGAGGGGCGAGGCCCACAATTGGCAGTTCAACGAGGCGGTCGTGATCTCGGTGCTTGCCAGGCAATTTGGCAGCGAGATGTACCCCCTGGGGCGCAAGCGGTACACGAAGCTGTTGTACTTGCTTCATCGCCACTTGGAGGAGCAGGTCGAGGATTACCTGAAGAAGGCGGCTGGACCGTACAACCCGAAGACCAAGTACGGGGGGCCGGAGAAGATCGCGGTCCGGAACGGCTACGTCCGTGAGCATGTGAGGGGAGAGTACCGCGGCTTCGTCGCCGCCGACAGCATCGGGCAGGCGGAGGGGTACTTCGACAAGTGGTACGGCGTTGAGACGAGCAAGTGGCTAGAGCAGTTCCGGTTCAATTCGAACGATGAGCTGGAGTTGCTGGCGACCGTCGACATGGCGGCCGAGGAGCTGCGGGGACAGGGGGCGGAAATCACTGTCGCGGCAGTGAAGAAAGTGATCAAGGCCGACAAGCAGTGGAGGGCGAAGCTCTCACGCGAGACCTTCTCCGACGAGGCGATCGCTCAGGCGATTGAGACCTGCGGAGCGCTTTTCGGCCGACCGGGAGGAGCTGCATGATCGAGAATCAGAACATCGAATATAAGCGATCCTGGCGCGATGAATACCTGAAGTGGATTTGCGGCTTCGCCAACGCCGAAGGCGGTATACTTGTTGTTGGTCGTAACGATAAGGGTGAGGTTGTGGGGATCGGCAATGGACGACGCCTGATGGAAGATCTGCCCAACAAGGTGCGGGATGTGCTGGGCATCATGGTGGATGTGGATCTCCACACCGAGAACGGTAACGACTATCTTGAGGTCCGCGTCGAAGCCTACCCCAATCCGATCAGTTACAAGGGCGAGTACTACTATCGTAGCGGCAGCACCAACCAGATGTTGAAAGGGGCGGCGCTGGACCGTTTTCTCCTGCGAAAGCATGGGCGAACTTGGGACAGCGTACCACAGCCCGGGGTGGTACTTGAGGATCTGGATACTCATGTCCTGGAAACCTTCCGCAGCCTGGCCTTGAAAAGCAAGCGTCTGCCCGAGGCGGTGGTGGATGAGCCGGATCGGAACCTGCTGGAAAAGCTGCATCTGGTGGAGGGACGATACCTGACCCGAGCCGCCGCTCTGCTGTTTCATCCGGAGCCGCAGCGATTCTTTACCGGTGGATACGTGAAGATTGGCTATTTCGAGAACAACGTCGATCTACGCTATCAGGATGAGATCGACGGAAGCCTGATCGCACAGGTCAACCAGACTATCGAGGTGCTCAAGGCCAAATATCTAAGGGCCTGGATCAGCTATGAAGGGTTGCAACGCATTGAGTCCTGGCCGGTACCTATACCCGCCTTGCGCGAGGCTGTGGTCAATGCAGTGATTCACAAAGATTATGCCAGCGGCATCCCCATCCAGATCAGCGTCTACCCCGACAAGCTGATGATCTGGAATCCCGGTGAATTGCCGCAAGATTGGACCATTGAAAAGCTGCTGAGTAAACATGCCTCCATCCCCTACAACCCGGATATTGCTGCTGTCTTCTTTCGTTCCGGGATGATCGAAGCCTGGGGGCGGGGAATCGAACGGATTATGGATGCCTGCCGGGATGCGGGCACGCCGGAGCCGGAAGTACAGTATGAACATGCTGGGCTGTGGGTAACTTTCAACTTTTTACCGGAGCACCAGGTTGACGTTGACGTGAAATTCCGCAAAACCGCAAAGGATGTTACCCAAAAAACTAGGGAGAAAACTAGGGAGAAAACTAGGGAGAACATACTGGCTTTGATAAAGGAAAATCCAACGATAACTACTGCAAAACTTGCTGAGCAGGTTGGAATAACCATAAAGGGCGTTGAATGGCAGATCAACAGCCTGAAGCGAGCCGGGCGTCTTGAACGGGTTGGTCCGCCAAGAGGTGGTCGATGGCAAATTATGGGAGACGACGATGAGTAAGGTCGGCCAAAGGGAAATCCTGACACAGCGACACGTCATCAGACTCTTCAAGGATGAGCTGTGCTACGACTACCTCGGCCTTTGGAAGGACCGCCCGGACAACAGCAACATCGAGAAAACGCTGCTAACCGACTGGCTGAAACGCAAGGACCATAGCGACAAGATCATCGCCAAAGTGTTTCATGCCTTGGATAAGGCAACGGCCCTGAGTGGCAGCAAGACGCTCTACGATGCCAACCGCGAGGTCTACGGTTTGCTCCGCTATGGTGTGAAGGTGAAGCCCGACGTGGGCGAACAGAACATCACTGTCTGGCTGATCGACTGGGAGAACATCGACAACAACGACTTCGCCATCGCCGAGGAGGTCACGGTCGCCGGGGAGAACAATAAGCGGCCGGACATCGTGCTGTACGTCAACGGCCTCGCCCTGGGCGTGCTGGAACTGAAGCGCTCCACCGTTTCCGTGGCAGAGGGGATTCGCCAGAATCTCGACAGCCAGAAGAAGGAGTTTATCCAGCCCTTCTACTCCACCGTGCAGCTCGTGATGGCGGGCAACGACACCGAGGGACTCCGATATGGCGTGATCGAGACGCGCGAGAAATACTACCTGACTTGGAAGGAAGATAGTCCGGTCGAGAATCCGCTGGCCCGGGCGCTCGGACAGCTCTGCCGTAAGGACCGGCTGATGGAGATCGTCCACGATTTTATGGTCTTCGACGCAGGCATCAAGAAGATCTGCCGCCACAACCAGTACTTCGGGGTCCGGGCCGCGCAGGAGCACGTGAAGCGCCGTGAGGGTGGGATCATCTGGCATACCCAGGGGAGTGGCAAGAGCCTGACCATGGTCTGGCTGGCCAAGTGGATTCGCGAGCACGTGACCGATGCCCGAGTGCTCATCATTACCGACCGGAACGAGCTGGACGAGCAGATCGAGAAGGTCTTTAAGGGTGTCTACGAGGACATTCACCGCACCAAGAGCGGGGCGGACCTCGTGCGCGTGCTCAACGCCGCGGAGGAGTGGCTGATCTGCTCGCTGGTGCACAAGTTCGGCCGGTCGGAAGAAGCGGATCTCGATGCCTTCATCAAGGAGATCGAGGACCACCTCCCGAAGGGTTTCCATGCCAAGGGAGAGCTGTTCGTGTTTGTGGACGAGTGTCACCGCACCCAGTCCGGCAAGCTGCACCAGGCGATGAAGGCGATCGTCCCCGGCGCCATGCTGATCGGCTTCACCGGCACGCCCCTGCTCAAGAAGGACAAGAAGAAGAGCATCGAGGTCTTTGGGCCTTACATCCACACCTACAAATACGACGAGGCCGTGCGCGACGGCGTGGTGCTGGATTTGCGCTACGAGGCCCGCGACATCGATCAGAACATCGCATCACAGGCGAAGATCGACCAATGGTTCGAGATCAAGACCAGGGGGCTCAGCGATCTGGCCAAGGCGCAGCTCAAGCAGCGTTGGGGCACGATGCAGAAGGTGCTCAGCTCTCAGGACCGATTGGAGAAGATCGTCGCGGACATCCTGCTGGACATAGAGACGCGGGATCGGCTCCAGAGCGGGCACGGCAACGCGATGCTGGTCTCCGGGAGCATTTATTCGGCGTGTCGGTTTTTCGAGATGTTCCAGAGGACCGACCTGGCCGGCAAGTGTGCGATCATTACCTCCTATAAGCCATCTCCGGCGGACATAAAGGGCGAGGAGACGGGGGAAGGGCTGACCGAAAAACTGCGACAGTACGAGATCTATCGGAAGATGCTGGCTGCCCACTTCGACGAGCCGGAAGAGACGGCTATGTATAAGGTCGAGCAGTTCGAGAAGGAGGTCAAGAAGCGGTTCATCGAAGAGCCGGGGCAGATGAAGTTGCTGATCGTGGTTGACAAGCTGTTGACCGGCTTCGATGCGCCGCCCGCGACGTACCTCTATATCGACAAGCAGATGCGAGATCATGGACTATTCCAGGCGATTTGCCGCGTGAACCGCCTTGATGGTGAGGACAAGGAATACGGCTACATCATCGACTACAAGGACCTGTTCAAGTCCCTGGAGAAGTCAATCCGGGAATACACCGGCGAAGCCTTCGACGGATACGACGAGGAAGATGTCGCCGGTTTATTGAAGGACCGGTTGCACAAGGGCCGGGAGCGTCTGGAGGAGCTCCGCGAGTCGATCAAAGCTCTGTGCGAGCCGGTCGAGCCGCCACGGGACTCGGCGGCCTATCTGCACTTCTTCTGTGCGGCCGACACCGCTGATGCCGATGCCCTGAAGGACAACGAGCCGAAGCGTGTGACCCTCTACAAGCTGGCCGGGGCGTTCCTGCGGGCCTACGCCAATCTGGCTAATGAGATGGCTGACGCAGGGTACTCCGAGGCAGAGACACAGGAGATCAAGGCCGAAGTGGATCACTACGAGAAAGTACGCGAGGAGGTCAAGCTGGCCAGCGGGGATTACATCGACATGAAGATGTATGAGCCGGCCATGCGGCATCTGCTGGATACTTACATTCGGGCCGAGGAGAGCGAGAAGCTCTCAGCATTCGATGACATGACGCTGGTGGAGTTGATCGTGGAGCGAGGCGAGTAAGTAGTCGAATCGCTACCCGAGGGCATCCGTGAAAATAACGAGGCGATGGCCGAGACGATCGAGAACAACGTCCGCAAGCTCATCATCGACGAAATGGCCGTCAATCCCAAGTACTACGAGAAGATGTCGGAACTGCTCGACGCTTTGATTCAGGCGCGCAAAAAGGAGGCGATCGATTACAAAGCCTACCTGGCGAAGGTGGTCGAGCTGACAAAGAAGGTTCGCAAGCCGGAGACCGAGTCATCGTATCCGGTCGGCATCAACAGCCCGACCCTTAGGGCGCTGTATGACAACCTCGAAGCACCGACGATGCATGATGTCCGGGTACGCTACAGGCCCATGGCCCCTGCGGATGTCAGAGAGACGAATGCCATCGCCCTGGACAAGGTCATCCGAGATGTGAAGAAGGCGGGCTGGCGTGGAAATCGATTCAAGGAACGAGAGGTACGAATTGCCATCAAATCAGTGCTTGGCGACGATACCGCCCTCGTGGATGCCATATTCGAGATCGTGAAAAACCAGCGTGACTACTAAGCGACACATAATCGAAGTCCGTGGCTTACCCGTGGAGGTCGTCAGGAAGGACATCAAAAACCTCCACTTGGGAGTCTACCCGCCCAACGGCCGGGTGCGGGTTGCGGTTCCGCTTCGCCTTAACGACGAGGCCGTTCGACTGGCCGTTATCTCACGCCTGGGGTGGATTCGCCGACAACAAAATGGGTTCGATCAGCAGAATCGTCAGTCCGAACGCGAGATGATCACGGGCGAGAGCCACTACGTCCAGGGAAGGCGATACAGGCTCAATGTCATCGAGTACGATGGTCCGGCTTCGGTCAGCCTGCCGAATAACACGACAATGGAATTACGAGTACGCCCGGGAACCGATAGGGAAAAGCGTGAGGCAGTGCTCCATCGGTGGTATCGCCAACAGCTACGGAAGCAGATACCGGAGCTGGTCGCCAAGTGGGAACCGGAGGTCGGTGTGACGGTGGCCGAATGGGGCATCAAGAAGATGAAAACACGCTGGGGGACCTGCAACGTTGACGCCCGGCGAATCTGGCTAAACCTGGAACTGGCGAAGAAGCCCGCGGTCTGCCTTGAGTACATCCTGGTGCATGAGATGGTCCACTTTCTCGAACGCCATCACAGCGAGCGGTTCAGGGAGTTGATGGACAGGTTGATGCCTCAGTGGCACCTACACCGGGAGGAGTTGAATCGGTCGCCGCTGGCACATGAGAATTGGCAGTACTAACTATCGTGATGGCTTCAATAACAAAAGAAGGAAAAGGAAAATTCATGAAACTTTTCTGGGTTACAACTGAAGACCATGCTGAAGACTGGTTCGTGGTTGCTACATGTTCAGAAGAAGCGGCAAGGTTGCACGAAGAAATGGAAGGCTATAATCCCGGAGATGCAAAAGCAGAAGCCATTGTCGATATTCCTGAAAGCGTTCCTGTGGAAGTTGGGTGGCCTTCGGATGAAGTTTTATCGGCTGTCGGAGGAAAATATATAACCGATGGTTTAGCCCGTGTCGTTGAAATTGATGGCAAAAGGTTCTGTGAGGGTTTGATGGAAGAGACCTTGAGGTCCTTGGAAGATGACATGTTTCAGGCTCTGGGACAGGAACGGATTAATAAAACCAAGAAAACTTCTACTCATTAGATTAGAGCACCCGAATATCGAGAGTATGCTTGGAAATCAGGTTGTGGGTAAACAAGACGATCAGTCCAATCCCATTCGCGACGCCCTGCGCCAGCGGTATGCGGAGGTCGCCCGGGAGCCGGTCGGGCAGTTCAAGTATCCGGTGGGACGGGGCAGCGCCGAGCGTCTCGAATATCGTTCCGATTTTCTGGAGCGCATCCCTGCAGAGGTGACCGATCGTTTTGTGGGCGTGGGCAATCCCTTCTCTCTCGGAGAGCCCCGGGCGGGCTGGTGCGTCCTGGACGTGGGATGCGGAGGCGGCTTCGACTCTCAAGTGGCGGCCCACTACGTGGGAAACACCGGGCGGGTCATCGGGGTGGATCTTAGCCGCGAGATGCTCGACTTGGCACGGACAGGGCTGGCCGCCGGCGGCCGGAGCAATATCACATTCGTGGAGGGCTGCGCCGAGGCGTTGCCCGTGGAGTCCGGCTGGGCCGATCTCGTCATCTCCAATGGCGTGCTCAATCTGGCTGTGTGCAAAGCGTCTGCTTTTGCCGAGATCGCCAGGGTGCTCCGTCCCGGGGGCCGGTTCCAGGCCTCCGACCTGATCTTGGTCAAGAACCTGCCCCATGAACTGCGGGACGACCAATTCGCCTGGTCGAACTGAATCAGCGGAGCCATACCGGGTAGGTCCTACCTGGAAGGTCTCAAGGCAGCAGGTCTGGTAGATACCCGGATCGTCGGCTCGAGCGGATACAGGACCTCGGACTACACCGAGGCGATGTATGTCCGGGCGAGAAAGCCTCGGTGAAACAGATTCGGCCTGGGAGATAGATATGAAACCCACATTCATTGATCGCGGATCATTTCTGGTCATGGGTACATCGACTCGTGTGGCTCCCGAGTGTGAGGGGCCTGAGAAGTACGGCTCCATCTGGAATGAGTTCGAGTCCCATCACGCACAGATCGAACCCTACAGCACCGATGGCGCCTATTACGGAGTCAGCTTCGCCGTGGGCGAAGGCAAGGTTTGTGACTACCTTGCCGGCATGGCGGTGGAGCAGGTGGGCTCAATACCCGAGGGCCTGGTTCTTCGAGAGGTTCCGGCCGCACGGTACGCTGTGTTCGCGTGCCCGATGGAGGCTATCGGAGAGACGTACCGCTTCGCCTTCGGAGAATGGTTGCCGTCATCGCCGTACCATTTCTCAGGCGCCGCCCCCGCTTTCGAGCAGTATCCACCCGAGGAGGACGAAAGCTCTCCCGTGCTAGTTCACATCCCCATCGTGGAGAAGGGGACCGCGGCCGGTTAGATTTTTCGGGTATATTCCAAGTGGGAGATCACCGAGCGCTTCACGTCGGAATATCCCTTAAAAGTTCGATCTTGATTTCCAACTCCCTCCTGTGTGATCATCGGATATTTCCATTGGTATCTCTATTTTCGCATCCCATACAAACGAGAATCCTCTATGGATGAAGGCTGGGGGAGCTGACAGCTGATGCTTGCGGCTCAGCCGCAAGCAGGGAGAGAGCCATGAGCGAGACCATGACGAGCAAGGAGCGCATTTTGAAGGCCCTGGAGCCGGGCGAGCCGGACCGGGTCCCGATCTTCGAGATGGGCATCAACGAAGCTAGCATCGTCGGCCTGGGCAGGCACTTCACGGACGACGTCCCCCCGGTCAAGCACATCACCGACATGACCCCGGAGGAGCAGTTCCGGTACATGGACCTCCTGGGCTTCATCCTGGGCGAGCTGGGCAACGACGGCGTATCCACGGTCTTCATCATCCGCAAGGAGCGCCTCGGCCAGGGCGAGGACCTGATCCGGGACAAGTACGGCACGACCTACCGACTCTCCGACTGGGGCGAGCCCCTGCCCGTGGACGGCCCGGTCCAGGGTCGGGCCGACCTCGGCAAGGTGGCCGGCATGGAGCCCGATCCCATGGACTACGCCATGCTTCGGTTCATGACGGCCAAGATGGGCGCCGACGTGGCCCACTTCTTCGCGATCCCCGGGCCCTTCCGCTTCTCCTGGCAGCTCCGGGGCGCCATGGAGAAGCTCCTGCTCGACTACGGGATCGACCCGGAGTTCGCCCTTGAGCTGGCCAGGATCACAACGGACTTCACCAAGGCCGCCATCGAAATGGCCGCCGATGCGGGCGCCGACGTGGTCGCCCTGGAGGGGGACCTCGCCTTCAACACGAGCACCCTAATGAGCCCGGATCACTACCGGCGGTTCCTCAAACCCTTCCATGCCGAGATCGTGGAGCACGCCCACCAAAAGGGCATGAAGATCGTCAAGCACTCGGACGGGAACCTCTGGCCGATCCTGGACGACCTGGTGGAGTGCGGCTTCGACGGGGTCCACCCGATCCAGCCCCAGTGCATGGAGATCGTCGAGGTGAAGGCCCACATGAAGGGGCGGGCCGCCGTTCTGGGAAACATCGACTGCAGCTACCTGCTCCCCTTTGGCACCGAGGAGGAGGTGCGCGAATCGGTGAGGGAGACGATCCGGGCCGCCGCCCCGGGCGGGGGCTACATCATCAGCTCTTCCAACTCCATTCACCCCGGGGTCAAGCCCGAGAACTACATCGCCATGATACGGGCGGCCAAAGAGTACGGGACGTATCCGATCGATCTGTAATGCAGGGAAACGGCATGGCGTATCCCATTTGCGGGCGACCGGCGGTCGTCCCTACTCATGCCGGGTCCCTTATTGTAGGGGCGACCGGCGGTCGTCCCAATCGTTTCATCAGAGGAGGAACAAAATGAAGTACGGTTTGTCAGCACAGTGGATAACCCGCACCATCGCCGGCCTGATCGGCCTTGCGCTCCTGATCGGAGCGGGCGGCCCCATCGCTTACGCCCAGGAGGGGAAGCTGCCCACGCGGGACGAGATCTCCGATAAGGACAAGTGGAAGCTCGAGGATATCTATCCCAGCGACGAGGCATGGGAAGCGGACTTCTCGCGCCTGGAAGAGCTCCTGCCCACACTAAAGGACTTCGAAGGCCGGGTGGGCAAATCCCGGAAAGAGCTGCTCGATTGCCTCACTCAGCGCGACCAGGCGAGGGAGATCCACGGAAAGCTCAGTCTCTATGCCAGACGCAAGAGAGACGAGGATACCGCCAACACGACCTATCAGGCCATGGCCGACAGGGCCCAGGGCCTGGGGCGCCGTGTGAGGGAGGCGACCTCCTTCATCCGACCGGAGATCCTCGCCGTCCCGGACAAGAAGCTCGAGAAATTCATCCGCAAGGAGGAGGGGCTGGAGGTCTATCGGCACCATCTGGCCGACATCACCCGGATGCGGTCCCACACGCTCCCGAAGGAGCAGGAGGCGATGATCGCCATGGCCGGCGAGGTCTTGAGCGCTCCGTACGATGCCTTCACCATGCTGAACAACGCCGACCTCACCTACCCCTCCATTCAGGACGAGGGGGGGAACGAGCTGGAACTCTCCAAGAGCCGCTACTACATGCTCATGTATTCGCCCGACCGTCGGGTGCGCCGGGACGCCTACCAGGGCTTCTATACATCCTACGACGCGCACCTCAACACGCTGGCCTCGCTCTTCTCGTCCAACATCAAATCGGACAGCTTCATAGCCAAGGCCCGGAGCTACGACTCCTGCATCGAGGCCGCCCTCGACGGTCCGAACATCCCGGTCTCCATATACGACAACCTCATCGAGGCCGTGGGAGAGAACCTGGAGCCGCTGCACCGCTGGGTCTCCATCAAAAAGCGGGTAATGGGGCTGGACGATTTCCACCCCTATGACACCTATGCCCCGCTCTTTCCGGCCACGAGCAAGAAGTATTCCTTTGAAGAGGCCGTTGAGATGACCCGGGAGGGTGTGATGCCGCTGGGAGAGCAGTACGGCGAGGTGCTGCGGGCGGGATTCGAGGGGGGCTGGATCGATGTGTATGAGAACGTGGGGAAGCGATCCGGCGCCTATTGTGCGAGCACCTACGGGATCCACCCCTACGTGCTCATGAACTACTCGGGTACCCTCCGGGAGGTCTTCACCCTGGCCCACGAGATGGGCCACGCCATGCACGCCTACTTCACGTGCGAGCGGCAGCCCTTCGTCTACAGCGATTATTCACCCTTCCTGGCCGAGGTCGCCTCCACCGTGAACGAGGCGCTCATGATGGACAACCTGCTCAAGAAAACCCGGGACCGGGAAGAGAAGCTGGCCCTGCTCCAGAAGTACGTCGACAACATTGTGGTCACCTTCTACCGCCAGACGCGGTTCGCCGAGTATGAAAAGGAGGTCCACTCAAGGCTGGAGAAGGGGGAGGCCCTCACGTCCGACCTCCTCGGCCGCATCATGCACGACCTCTACCAGAAGTACTGGGGGCCCGAGATGGTGGTCGACCCCGAGGAGGACATCTCCTGGTCGAGGATCCCCCACTTCTACTACAACTACTATGTATACTCTTACGCCACCTCCTTTGCGGCCTCCCAGCTCATTGCGGGGAAGATCCTCACGGAGGGCGAGTCCGCCGTGAAGAGGCTCCTGGAGTTTCTGAGCAGCGGCTCCTCGGACTACCCCGTGGAGATTCTCAAGAAGGCCGGCGTAGACATGAACACAAAAGATCCGGTCATCGCCACGGCCAAGAAGATGAATGAGCTCCTGGACCAGATGGAGGCCTTGCTGGCGGAGGAGTAGGGGCGGCCGGCGGTCGCCCCCCGTCGCTGTGCCGTAGGGGTTCGATTCATCGAACCCGGGGCATGGGCGCGATTCATCTCGTTGCCAGGCTCTGCCTGGCAACGCAATCCGGGAGGCTCCGCCTCCTTTGTTGAACATAAGGATCGTTAAGGCCTGAAGGGGCAGAGCCCCAAGGGCGGCGGTTCGCCCGCCCCCCCCCCGCCCCCGGGGAAAAAAAGAAGGGGGGCCCGCCGCCGGGCCCCCC
>CAZFWM010000014.1:0-10546 GCA_964522545.1 uncultured Thermodesulfobacteriota bacterium | reverse complement strand
AGAGCCCCAAGGGCGGCGTTCCGAGGCAGAGCCTCGGAACGAGGGAAACATCAGTAGGGGCACGGCATGCCGTGCCCTCACGACAAAAGGAGGGAAAGACGATGAAGAACAAGAGGATCGCGGACCGCCTGACGAAAGTGTCGATCGTAATAATGATCATGGCCGGGGCCCTGGCTCTCGCGGGCTGCGAACAGGAGGCACCCGTCTTCGACGGCCTCAAGTCGGCTGAGTCCACGGATGAAGGGATCACCCTCGCCTGGGACGCCGCCATCGACGAGTCGCCCCCGATCATCTACGCCATCTACCTGGCCGAGAGCAGCGGAGGCCAGAGCTTCGCCTACCCGAACTACATCACCGCGGACCTGAGCTTCGAGGTGCCGGACCTCGAGAGCGGCGTCGAGTACTTCTTCATCGTGCGGGCCCGCGACCGCTTTAAAAACGAGGACGACAACACGGTCGAGCTCTCGGCCATAGCGGGCGTCCCGGACCGGCTCGCCTGGTCCTTCACCTCGCCCGGGCCGGACCACATACGCGCTCTCGACACCATCGGTGACATGGATGGCGACGACGTGGCCGATATCCTCGTGGAGACCGACTCCTTCGAGCTCGGGCCGGAGGACGACCATCTCTTTCTGTTGAGCGGCTCTAGAGCCCGGGGCGGCGAGGTGATCTGGAGCGCGAGCCCCTCGAACGGGACCTCGGACAGCGCCGGCTGGGGCGAGGACTGCCTCGACGTGAGCCGGGACCTCAATGGCGACGGCCTGGACGACGTGCTCCTCGGCACGGCCGGGGGGAACCGCTCGGCCTACGCCGTCGACGGCTACACCGGTGAAACCCTCTGGTTCTACGACACCCACGCCGAGGCCGGCGGCGGATGGGTCTACGACGTGAGCTCCATGCCGGACATCACGGGTGACTCCGTGCCCGAGGTCCTCTTCTGCGCGGGCAGCGATTCAGACACGGGCTACCTCGCCGACGGCGCCGGCGGGGAGATCCTCTGGCGCTTCACCGGCTCCTGGGACGCCCTGTTCGCCGCAAGAGCCATGCAGGATATCGACGACGACGGGGTGCCCGACGCCATCTTCGCCGGGGGAGACTCCTACGAGGACCGCATCTTCTGCGTGAGCGGGGCGAGCTCCGGATCGGCCGACCTCATCTGGAGCCACGACACCGGGGTCTCGAACCACACCCTGACCGTGATCCGGGACATCGACAGCGACAAGATCCTGGACATTGTGGTCGGCACCTGGGGCCAGGGGGTCCTCTGCCTGAGCGGCCTCGACGGCTCGCTCATCTGGGCCTCCCCGATGACCTACGTGATGCGCCTGGCCCTGTTGGCCGACGTGAACGGCGACGGGGTGCAGGACGTGGCCGTGGGGAGCTGGGACAACGCGGGCATCGTGCTTAGCGGCCTCGACGGCCTCCAGGTCTGGCGCACGCCGGTGGGGACCCTGCACGGCGGGGACGTCTGGACCATCGACCGGGTGGCCGACATCAACGGCGACGGCGTGAACGACGTGGTCGCCGGCTCCTTCGACACGAACATCTACGCCTTCGACGGCACGAACGGAGAGATCCTCTGGTCCTACGACACCGGGGGGAGCCGCGTCTACTCGGTTCGGGGCATTCCGGACGTCACGGGAGACGGGGTGCCCGACGTGGCGGCCGGCACACAGGCACTGGGTGAGCTCGGCGAGGGAACGGTGTATCTCCTCGAGGGCAAGCCGTAGGGCGAGCGGCGATCGCCCCTACATATTTGCCGCGGGGCCATAGCATGCCATATCGGGTCCGGTTAACGTATTTGCCGTGGGGCCACGGCACTCCATATCGTTTCCGGACAACGTAGGGGCGACCGGCGGTCGCCCTTACAGTTAACGATCGTAGGGGCACGGCATGCCGTGCCCCCATGGCCCCCAGGCAAACACCGTGCAGCAGGCCGGCAATCAAACCCCGCCTCACCAGGACCAGCTCGAGTCGGTGGCCCGCAGGATGCTCGCGCCCCAAAGCGTCGTGGCCTTCTCCGGGGCCGGCACCTCCGCCGAGAGCGGGATCGCCACCTTCCGGGGGGACGCAGGGCTCTGGAAGCGCTACAATCCGAGCCTGTACGGCAATATTCCCGGCCTGGCCGTCGCCTTCCTGCTGAATCCGGCCAAGGTCCTGCGCTTCGGCGTCGATGTCCTGGAGGCCTTTCTTGCCGCCGACCCCAATCCCGCCCACCGGGCCCTGGGGAGACTCGAGGCCCTCGGACCGCTCCGCTCCGTCATCACCCAGAACATCGACACCCTCCACGAAAAGGGAGGCAATACCCGGGTGATCAAGCTCCACGGCGACATCGCCCGGCTCCGGTGCCGCTCCTGCGAGAGGCGCTTCCCCCTGGAGGGGGAGGAGATCGAGTCGATCCTGGAGGCGTTGCGCCGCATGCCGGCGGCCCGCCTCCGCATCTTCAGTCGGCTCCGGGAGGCGGTGGGGCCCTGCCCGGACTGCGGAGGATTTCGCAGACCCGACGTGGTCTTCTTCGGCGAGGGGCTTCCTCGGGAGGAGCTCAACGCCGCGATGGCGGATGCGGCCACCTGCAAGGTGATGCTCGTCGTGGGGACCTCGGGCCTGGTCTACCCGGCCGCACAAATTCCTCATATAGCAAAACAGGCCGGCGTCTTCCTCGTGGAGGTGAACCCGGAGCCGAGCCCCCTGAGCCCAATTGCGGATGCGCGGCTGGTGGGCCCGGCCGGCACGATTCTCCGTGCCCTGGCGGAGCGTGTCGAAAGCCTGCTGGGGCGACCGCCGGTCGCCCCTATCGCTTCTGCATCGTGAAGGATACCAAAGTAGGGGCGCAATTCATTGCGCCCATCAGTTGAGGGTTTGATGAATCAAACCCCTACGGAGGACCAAGTGAATCTAGAAATGTCTAAGCATGACCGACGAATCATTCGGTTGCGTGAGTACGACTATTCCGGGGCCGGGGCCTATTTCGTGACGATTTGTGCGAAACAGCATGGATTATTATTCGGTGAAGTAGCGAATGAAGAAATGCATCTGAATGATGTTGGTCGGGTTGTGAATACAGTTTGGTATGCATTGCCTGAGAGATTTTTTGGTCTTGAATTAGATGCGTTTGTTGTGATGCCGAACCATGTCCATGGGATCGTTACTTTGGTGGGGCGCAATTCATTGCGCCCAAAAGTACCGCGTCCATGGAGGGCACGATGAATCGCGCCCCTACATTGGGCGGAATTGTGCGGACATTTAAAGCTGTAGCTACTCGTCAGATTCGCTCATCAGGGAAAAAAGATTTTGGATGGCAGCGTAATTACTATGAACACGTAATCCGGGACGAGAAATCCCTGAATCGCATCCGGGAATACATCGTGAACAATCCCCTTCGCTGGGCTCTCGACCGTGAAAATCCCCGGCGAACAGGCACGGACGAGTTCGACCGGTGGCTGGCTACGTTCAGGAAACGTCCGGATGCAATAAAAGCACGAACGAGATGAAATACCTGTAGGGGCGCAATTCATTGCGCCCTAAAATATCGCACCCATGGAGGGCGCGATGAATCGCGCCCCTACCTGCAAAGTGGGATCGCTCTCAGAAGCTCCATGGAGACGAATACGAGTGAGTTGGGCTCTATCCGCGCGAAGGCCTTGCCGTCCTTGACTCCCACCGGCGTGCCCGGCGGGTCGGGGAGGGTGCCGTCTGCACCGTGCATCTCCCCTTCTATGGCAGCCCGCATCGCCGTGGGGTCCCCGTCAGCCCCGATGGTCCACTGCCGGGCCTGAAGCACCTCGTTTCCCGAGAGGACGATCTCGGCCAGGAGCTTCTCGTGGCCCGGATTGACCAGGACCACGGTCATGCTCCCGTCCATGCCCGCCCCGCAGAAGCCGTGGGCCTTGATCCGTCCCCGGTCGGCCAGGGTCTTCAGCCGGTACCCCTCCACGGTCCTCCGGAACATGGCCAGCGCCAGCAGCGTGGGCCTCGGGTCATACGTGTCGGGATCGATGATGCCGTAGTCGCTCCCCACGATGGTCTGCCGCACCACCGTGCTCGTCCCCTCCTCGGCCATGATCCCCAGCCAGTCCGCGTACCAGAGTGCGTCGAGCAGGGTGTCGCTCACGCCCCACTGTCCGCCGCACTGGGCCGAAGCGCTCTCGCCGTTCCAGACCGGCATGCCCCGGCTCGAGGCCCGCATCACCCTTGCGAAGTGGCGGTGCTTTGCTATGAGCGCCTCGTCGAAGAGGTTTTCCCGGGTGGGAGGAAAGGGCTGCAGCAAGGGGCCCTCGCCGCAGCGTTCGGACTGGGTCGCGTAGAGGTGCCAGGTGAGGATATCGATGGTCTCCCCGGCATGGACCATCAGCCGCGGCGTGAAGTTCCCGATCTCCCAGATCGGGTAGATGTAGGAGCCGGGGGCCGCGACGGAGGCTCCGGGATCCTCTTCGTCCACGAGGGCGCGAAAGGTCTCCAGGTCCGCTGCGAACATCTCCGGCGTGAGCCAGGCCGGCATGTCGAAATTGAAATTGATCGAGTTGACCTCGTTGCCCGGCTCCCACACCTCGAAGACGTGCCCGTTCGGCAGCGACTTGGCGTACCGGATGAGGGCGCGTGCATTGTCCGGGGTCCACGCCCCGGTGTCGCAGTCCCTGGGGCCGGGTCCCACGTTCAGGCAGAACATGATCTTCGCGCCCACGGCCTCGGCAAAGTCGGCCGCACGCCGAATGTCCTCGTGGGTGAAGGTGCTGGCCACGCGATTCTCCTTGTCCCGGAAGGCATTCGCGTACGCTTCGGGGGGCTCGCAGTCCCCCTCCTCTGGGCAGAAGTAGGCGCCGTCGCAATCGGTGCCGCCGATCCGCATGAGCGAGGGGGCGAGGTAGGAGACCAGCTTCCGAAACTTGGGGCTCTCCAGGTCGGGCAGAGGCGCCACCTCACGTTCGTGCGATCCGAGGGCCCACCACTTCCCTCCCGTGAACTGGGCCGTGTCGAAGGCAAAGCCGATGTAGCGCTCATCGAGCCTGTCGGCCTCTCCGGAAGGGTCGATGGTGACCGGAATCCGGAGGCCGTCGAGCATGCCCGAGCCGTGGCAGCCGGCGGCTGCCAAAAGCAAAATGATGAGACAGGCGCTTCTCATGATTCACCTCGGGGACGGAGGTCGCAGGGACGCTGCTTATCCTCGTTCCGAGGCTCCGCCTCGGAACGCGCTATTCCGTCGGGGCTCTGCCCTTTCAGGTCTAAACGCTCTTTGTGCTCAACAGGGGAGGCGGAGCCTCCCGGAGTGGCGTTGCCAGGCAGAGCCTGGCAACGAGAGAAGAGCCACGTAGGGGCGACCGGCGGTCGCCCTACATCGGTTCGTAATCGTGCGTGAAGGGGGCGCCCAGGTACGGATCGCCCGTCTCCTCCATGTGCCGGTCCAGCCGCTCCCTCATGGACTCAAGCACGCTTCGATGGTCCGCCTCCCCGGCCAGGTTCGTCTGCTCGTGCGGGTCCCGGACCAGGTAGTACAGCTCCTCGTGCACGCGGGGGCTCTTCCAGGGCTGGTTCGGCAAATCGCAGAGCCTGTGGGCCCACTCCATGTGGCTGTTCTGATCGAGGCCCACGGCGATGTCCGAGTAGTTGCGAATATACTTCCACTCCGATGTCCTCACGGCCCGGGTGGGAAGATAGTGGACGTGATAGGTCATCTCGGAGAAGACGGCATCCCGAAACGGGCCGGACCGGTTGCCCCGCAGGAGCGGCAGAAAGGAGCGTCCCTGGACCGCCTTGGGAGAGGGGAGGCCCGCGGCCTCGAGGATGGTCGGCATGACATCGATGGATGAGACGAGATCCTCGATACGAGCGCCGGCCCGGATCCGTCCGGGCCAACGGACGAGCAACGGCGTGCCGGTGCCCCGATCGTACAAAGTCATCTTGTTCCCGGGAAAAGGGGGGCCGTTGTCGCTGAGGAAGACCACGATGGTCTCCTCGGCCAGGCCCAGGGCGTCCAGGGCGTCGAGGACCTCCCCGATCATGCGGTCCATCTGCAAGGTCTGGCTGTAGAACTTCGCCGCCTCGAGTCGGATCTCGGGCCAGTCCGGCAGAGTCCAGTAGTCGGGCACGCTCACGGCATCCGGGTCGACCGGAAAATCCGGGTGGAAGTGGAACTCGCCGAAGTCGTCCCGGTGGTTGTTCATGTAGTTGATCTCGAGGTAGAAGGGCCGGTCCCGGTTCCTCTCGATGAACTCCACGGTCCGGCAGGAGTCGGTGATGTGGTGCTGGTGGGGGAGGGGCCCGCTCAGCCGCTCGCCGTAGCCGTACCGGCTCGTGGGGGAAAACGGGGCCACGTGCCACTTCCCCTCGAGGGCGGTGCTGTACCCGGCCCTCTGCAGGACAGCCGGCAGGGTCTCGTAATCAGGGGGCAGTGCCTTGAGGATGTATCTGTGGGTGAGGCCCGTGACGCCGTTCGTGTGGGGATACTGGCCCGTGATGATGCTCGCCCGGCTCGGCGAACAGCTCGAGGCAGCGACAAAGGCGTTCTCGAACTTCACCCCCTCGTCGGCGAGGCGGTCGATGTTCGGGGTCTCGATGTCCGGGTTGCCGTAGGAGCGCAGGTCCCGCCAGCCGAGATCGTCGGCGGTGATGAGGATGACGTTGGGGAGCTCGCCGCCGGGCTCGGGCGGGCTGTGGTGGCAGCCGATGCTGAGGAGCAACACGGCCGCGGCCCACGACAAGACCGCCCTCATGGATCAGTACGGAACCAGGTCGCCCGAGAAGGTCGCATCGATGGGGGCGCCCGGCACGAAAGTCGCTACGTGGAATGTGATCTCGCCCGAGGCGGTCACATAGTCGGGGTCCGTCTCGATGTCCCAGTAGCCGTCCACCCAGTAGTAGCCGATCGCCTCGTACCCGTCCATCGGGATCGGCTCTCCGGTCTCGGCGGATTCGAGGGCCGAATCGACGAGGACGATGATCTGGCTCCCGCCGTCCCAGGTCCAATACTCCTTGAAGTTTGCCTGGTAGATGACGTACAGATCCATCCCCTCGATCTCTTCCCGGGTAACCACGGTCTGTATGTAGTTGGAGCTGGATTCATAAGTCACCTCGCCCCCGACGTTCACGCAGAGGTCGCACCGATAGGAGTACATCTGGCCCCCGAACGTGGGATTGTACAGGACCCCGTCGAAGTCGCCCATCATGGTCTCCGGGCTCTCTTCGCAGGGGGGCGGCTCATAGCATGGGCCCACGCCAAGGGCCACCAAGGCCAGGGGAATCAGGATCAACGAGCAGCTTCTCAAACCACGCACACTGGACTTATTCATCGCTCTCTACCTCCGTGTTCGGTTTAGTCCCCGCGGTCGGCGCCGTACTACGCGATCCGCAGAGCTCCACGGACCCTATCGGCAGGAGTATACACGAAAAGGCGGGCGTGCTCAAGTTTTTTCGGTAAAGAAGGTTTTCGGCAAGGATTATTTTTACGCAGGGTCAGGTTATGTTCGGTCTTAATCTTTCACCACCACACGGTTCTTTCCGTCCCTCTTGGCTTCCAGGAGGCACGTATCCGCCGCATTGATGAGAGTGTCGAGCTCTTCGTGGATGTCGCCCCGGATCGTGGTCGAGGATCCGCCGACGCTGATCGTGGCGGGGAATTTCTGACCGGCCGCGTACTCGACAGCTTTTCGGAGCTTCTCTCCGATGGAGCTCATCGAGGGGGGATCGACTTCCGAGAGAAAGACCAGGAATTCATCGCCGCCGTATTTAGCCGTGATGTCGGAGCCTCGAATGTTCGATTTGAGGGCATCGGCCACCGATACGAGAACCTCATCTCCCCTTTGGTGGCCGTATCCGTCGTTGATCTGTTTGAATTCATCCACATCCACCATGAACAGGCCGACAGGGCGCTTGTTTCTCTTCGCAAGCATTATCAAAGGGAGGGCCATCTCGTAAAATCCGCGTCTGTTGAGAACGCCGGTCAGAGGATCCAGGTGACTCTGGATCTGCAGCTGCAAATTTTGCTTCCACAGTCTTCGGATGGTGTCCCCCAGGAGGCTCAATTCAGGAGGTATCGCATCGTATTCTCGGAGAGCCTGTATCAGGCCCTCGATGTGGGCTTCGTACTCGGCCACGGGATCTTCATCCAGGTACGTGTCCTTCAGCAATTTGAGCAGGGAGCTGAAGGCCGGATGCAGAAGGAAGAATTCCAGGCTCAAGGCAAGCGAAAAGTCCCCGGAAACGCTCGGGGGGGACATTCTTCGGTCTGCGAGTCCCTCGACTTTCGATAGAATTTCCTGCAGCTCCTTTTGGACTTCTTCCGGCCGATCGAAGACCCGGGGTGTCGATTCCTGGGCCGCCAGCCTCAGAATCGAATCCCAGTGGGCCAGGTGCCAGCCCTCTTGCTCCGACATCTCTTCCCAGAAGCGCTCGAGGCCTTTGTCGGTCGCTCTTCCAGCCATATCGGAGTAGATATTTTTTGCGTGTCCGTCGATCGATTTGCAGAGTTTGACGATTTCTACGAGCGTGTCGTCCATGTGCGGCTCTCCAGCTTTTCGAAGGTGTCTTTTGGGCCAATGATAAGAAGATAAGCATTAATCCGGGGAAATCAAGGGGATAGAGGCTGAGAAGAAATTTGGTGAGAACTGGCGGAACGGGAACCGATAGCCTTCATATCTAATCTGCGGTTACGGACGTGATGACGGCCCAGATGACTGCGCCCACGATCGCTGTTGCAAGCCCCTCGAGAACTGCTGCGACGAAGGTTTGTCCTGATCTGAACTTGTCCATGGCTACTTCGACCATTGCAGGATCGATTTCATACTCAAGCCGGCTTTCTTCTACGACGTCTTCCACCTGATAAGCGTTCATATCGTTTTCCTTGCAGGGGGTTGGGATGGCCGGCTAACCGGCTCCCGGGCAGGGCAATCCCTGCCCCTGCAGCTGGCGTTGTTGCACTATCTGCACTTTAAAGGACAACCGTGGAGATTGAACCTTACGTCCTAGTTCAATTATGTTTACAATAAGGATTCGTGCGAAAATGCACGCTGAGTATGGAGAGGATGAAAGGCGTGTAAGCAAAAAGGGGCTCCCGAGGGAGCCCCTTTATCGATCAGCTTAATCGTGGGATCAGGTAAGTGCCCGCCGCTTCCCCTACCGCCCCGGCACCCCTGTGTCGACCCAGACGAGCTCCACGGCCTGGGGGCCTCCTTCTGTGAACAGGCCGGTCCAGATCCCTACTGAGCCCACGCTCGGCGGGAAGGGGAAGGAGATGGGGAAGTCCATGGGGGGCTCGATCACCGGCAGGGGCACGGACCAGAGCGGGATGACCTGGATCGAGGGGGATGTCAGGACTAGGTAGTTCGCCCAGAAGGATTCTTCGGGCGTGCCCAGGGTGAAGTTCAGGTTCAGGGTGTCGGTATCGTATGAGGCATCCAGGGCCAGGTTGTACTCCCCGATGTAGTAGGAGCAGAACTTGGTCCCGCCCCCCGGGTAGCTTCTGGACGAGCCCTGCCAGCAGTAAATGCTCTCCTCGGCGAAACCGAGCCTTGAGCCCACGTAGTAGCCTATGGGGTAGAGGATATTGGCCAGTTCCTCCCAGGTATCGGTTGAGATCGTATAGCGATAGAAGCCGTCCCCCGATTCCTCAGCGTAGCTTCCGCCGCCCAGGGCGTAGATATAATCACTCTGCCACGGCTGGCAGTGCCCGATCCAGAGGAGTGAGCCGCCGTCGCTCACGCCCCCCACATCGGGTACGTCCGCCATCTGTAGCCAGGTGTCGCTCTCCATGTCATATCTCCAGAAGATCCGGGACGGCTGATCCTCGATCAATTCACCCTGGAAGGCGTACAGATAGGCGTCCCCGGTCCAGACGAGGGAGCAGCCGTCGTCCGTGTCCTGGGGCGGCGGCTGCCTCAGCGCCCAGGAGCCGGCGTCCGGGTCGTAGCGGGCGAATACCGTACCGTGTGAATTGCTGCCCATGATCGCATAGAGATATCCGTCGTAGCCCGACCAGGTCATGGCATCTCCGGCGCCCTGGGGGCCGGGGGTCGTTTCCAGGGTGGTCCAGCTGTCGCCCGGGATGTCGTAGGAGAGGAACACGCGGCGGTTGGGATCGCTGTATCGTGCCCCGGCCAGAGCATAGATCGTATCTCCGTGGTCCCACGCAAGGGCGGTCCCGTTCCTGAAGGTGCCCGGATCGAGCCCGGCAACGTTCATCTCGGCCCAATGGTCCGCCTGCGGGTCATAGCGCCAGAAGAGCGACGGGGAGGAGGCATTGTAGCACTGGGCCGTATAGATATGGCCGCAGGTACCGGTGACCGCCTCGCCGTATCCGCCGGACTCCGGGGGCTCTTCATGGCAGGTCCAGGAGTCGGCCCGTTGGACGGCTGATGAAGCGATCCGTATTGAGGGCATGGACACTACGATCAGTAACACGGCGAGCAGAATCGCCAGTTTTGTAACGAGGGACACGCTATTCGGCATTTTACTACCTCACCCAAAGATAAGACTTTTCCCCTCTTTCAAAACAGCAACATATTTAAACAGGAGTTCCCACCGCTCAAAGACAGTCTTATCCAATGATTCCCGATAG
>CAZFWM010000013.1:0-43759 GCA_964522545.1 uncultured Thermodesulfobacteriota bacterium | reverse complement strand
AAACGCCTCGAATTATTGGAGAATCTTAAAATTGAAATGTCGCTGTAGTAATAAGCTCCACGGATTTTTTTCTCTGCGCCTCTGCGTCTCTGCGTTAAAACTCTTCAACGGAAAAAATTGGATTTCCTGTGCAATCGAATCAGCCCTCAGCCATCCTCAATGCATCAATGATCAGGGCCGCCGCGGCCGCCGGATCTCCGCTGCGGTCCGGCCCGATCAGAACCTCCCAGCCACGGGCCTGTCGGGTGAAGGCCTTCAGAATGTCGGCATTCGCCTCGGCCAGAGGTGGGAAGTGCGCTGTGGGGCTGCACGACATGAGCCGCGCGAGAGTCTCGGACGGCCTGAGGGGAAATACACCACTCTCTCCCTCCGGTATCAGCATGGGAAAAAAACAGCGCGCCGGCACGATTGTATCCCTGAACGATCCAGGATAGAAGAGGTCCAGGTCGACGAGCCGCTTATCACCTTCCATCTCCCGGCTCTGAATGTCCGAGAGGGGATCGAGCTCCGGAAAGACCTTGATCATATTCACAGCGATCTTGCACTCCCTTTTCAGGGCCACCGCCCCTATGCTCCGGTCAGGCGAGCTACGGAGAAACACGAAGTCATCCGAGAGGTAGGACCAGCCCTGGCGTACCAGAGCCACAGTGAGCGTGGACTTACCGGTCCCGGACTGACCGCAGAGCAGCACGCCACCATCCGGGCCTTCCAGTCCGGCGGCGTGAAGGAAATAGTACCCTCGCCCCCTGAGCAGCTCTGAGATTGCATGAAGAAGAAATACCTGTACAAGGATCTGGGGCTCATCCAAAAGCGACCGGTCTACGAGGCCGCGAGCCCGCCCCTCCAGAGGCCGCATCTCGAAGGCGGTTCGCCCGTCTGTCAGGTACTCCACCTCGTCAAGACAGTAGAGCCAGCGCTTTGGAGGGGCCCAGATGTTCACCAGGCTCGCTCTTGCCGGGACTACCATGGTCCGGCCCAGCTCGATTTCCACCATGACGGATGGGGAGCCGTCGGCCGACCCGATTCGGTACGGGGCCAGGAGCTCGTCGATAAGGTTCGCCACGGCGGGCTCAGCGTGTACTGTTATCCCTTCTCCATGGATCGAATAGTGGGTTTCCATTCCGACTGGAGATTTCTCCTCTCTTCTATTCCCCGAACCGAGAGTATCGCACGAAGGTATATGGCATGAGTGCGTAGCGCTCGCTGATCAGACAGAGACCGAGGGCGTTGAGAAAACAGTAGAGAAAATTGTGGGGGCCGAAAGGGGCTTTTGCAATAACAACGGCCAGGAGGCCGCCGAAGCCGGCCACGCCTGCGGGAAGAAGTATGCGCACCAGGGGCACGGCCTGCCTCAAAAACACCTTACTCGCCGCGAAGAGGATCCCGATCTGGGCTATACTGGCCATGAACATGGGATAGATCAAAAAGGGATAGAGTACTAGAGAATAGCCGGGGTAAAATAGAAAGAACATCCAGCTGAAGAGTAATCCAAGGACGACTCCTCCCACCAGATGAGTCACCCATTGTATCAGCAACGAAAATTGCTTGGTCAGTTCATGAATCCCTCCTATGCCGGCCACCGAAATCAAAGCGTATGAGACCACCAGACTGTGGTCCTTGGTGTACAGGCCCCTTAAAAAAAGCACGTAAAAAATGAGGCCCATCACGCCGCAAATAGCGCCGGTCAGCAGATACCAGTGCCATCCCGTATTGATGAGATCCGGATTGGCTACAAAAAAGATTCTTATCAGCGTGGGGGCCTCATTCTGGACCATCGGGGTCGGATCGGCCTGAGCCTTCCGGATCAGCGGCAGGGCCGCCCGGTCTCCGGAGACCGCCGCGGCGTGAAGGGCCTGGTACCTGACCAACGAGCTCTGATCGTCGATGTAGTAGCGGACGAGAGAGAATAAATTTCGCGGACGCCTTTCGGCAAGGATCTGGATCAGCTCGGCACGCTGATGCGGCTCCGGCCCATTCGGCCTGGCCCACGCTACATCCGGTATGGCCTTGCGCGCCTCCAAATAGGGCCTGTCTTCGCCGCGAAAGGCATGCTGCCTGGCCCTTAGAATCATGCGCATAAGCCGCCTTCTGGCCCTCTTTCTCATCCGGGAGCTCTCGACATCCTTTGGGTGGGAAGGACCGGAAAATATCGCATCCCGGACGATTCGCCTGCGTGCCTGGCGGTCCAACTGATTCCTATCCGGGCCGGGGGAGAGTATGCTGCGCATATCGGCCAACGGACTTCTGCGTTCGGGTTTCTCTGTCTTTCTCGGGAACAGTATGCTTCGCAGGTCGGCCGCCAAGCGACCACGGTCAGAACGCTTGGTCCGGCGCGGGAACAAGGTGCTGCGAAGGTCGGCAAGTGTTCGTTTCAGAAGCTGCTTATCCATGTCGAAACCTGTGAAGCCTCCTTTTACCCCCAACGTTGCAGGTTGGGGATCACGCCTCCGGATAGCAGTACGTCTCCTTGTAGCGCCCCCTGGGGTCGATCCGCTCCCCCACAGGAACCCCATCGAGCGACACCCATGCATGGCCGCGCAGCGGCTCCCGGGGATCCGTCAGCACACCAAAGTGAATTTGCGCCCGGTAGCGGCATCTCCAGAGGAACTGGAAGAGGAGGAGCGCCCTGCCGAAGCAAGGTCCCCAGTCAGGATCGATCAGCGTCGGAGAGAGCCGGTCCACCTGGCGGGCGATCTCCTTGGGCTCCAGCCTCCGTCCTTCCCTCAACGACCTTTTGCTCGAGATCCGGTCGAGTAACTCGGGCAGCGGGTGACGGACGTATTCCCGGCGAAGCGAAATTCCGGCCCATAGGATGCCGAGGGCAAGGCCCGGATCGCTAACAATTGCCCTTGCCGGCCCCAGAAATCTCCGAAGGCTCATGAGCTCTCTGCCCCTCTCGCTCAGTCCCAATTTCAGAGTGTGGTTCTAAGCCGCCGGTCGGATTCAAACTGCTCCATGGCAAGGCGGATCAGCCGGTCGATCAGGGCGGCATACGGAATCCCGCTCGCATCCCACAGCTTGGGGTACATGCTGATCCGGGTAAAGCCCGGGATGGTGTTGATCTCGTTGATGAAAAAGGCCCCATTCGGGCGGAGGAAAAAATCGACTCTGGCCATCCCCTGGCAGCAAAGCGCCTTGAAGGCCTTGACCGCCAGTATCTGTACCTCTTTCGTCTCTTCCTCGGTCAGAGAGGCCGGGATCTCCAGCCGCGCTCCATCCGGATCGAGGTATTTTGCCTCGTAAGAATAGTAGCCATGGTGCGGCACGATCTCACCGGGAACCGAGGCGATCGGGTCCTCGTTGCCGAGCACCGAGCACTCGATCTCGCGGCCTTCGACAAAGGATTCGATGATCACTTTGTTCCCGTAGGAGAAGGCCTCCTCCGCCGCCCGGTCGAGGGCATCCCCGTCGCTCACCTTGCTGATGCCTACCGAAGAGCCGAGGCAGGCCGGCTTGACGAACAGGACCGGCCCGAGCTCCCCCTCGAGCTCCAGGTAGTCGATCCGACCTTGGGCGGATCGTTCAAAGACCCGGAAGGGAACGATCGGGAGGCCCGCGTCTCTCAACAGGCGCTTTGAGATGTCTTTGTCCATGGCGATCGCCGAGCCGAGAACATCCGAGCCGACGAAAGGGAGGTCGGCGAGCATGAGCTGCCCCTGGACTGTCCCATCTTCTCCCATGGGGCCGTGAAGGATAGGAAACACTGCGTCCACCGTTGCGAGCACGCGCCCGCTCGCTACGTCGACGACGCGCCCTTGTCCCCCGCTCCCGAGGAGCATCACGCTATTGCCGGGCTCTCGCAGAGCAACGGCACCGGTGTCGTCCGGACGTCTCAGGAAGCCGGAGGAGTCGTAGAGGTGCCACCCCCCCTGGCGGTCGATCCCGATCAGGAGCGGCTCATACTTATCCCGGTCGATCGCCTGGATAACATTGAAGGCCGACTGAAGCGAGACCTCATGCTCGGCCGACCTTCCGCCGCAAAGGATCGCGACTCGGACCTTTCCCATCATCATCCGCCTTGTGGAGATTATTCGATTATATGCGTGTTTCTAAAAAAGGATAGCGCTTCAGCGGGGTGTGGTCAACATTCATGTGCCGGGCGGGTCGGAGTGCTGTTCCGTCCGAACCCGCCTCCCCTCTCCATGGACGAGCATCCGGTATGCCTTCTCCACTCGGTCCCAGTTGTCCTCTCGGTCGAGGGCCCAGTATCGGCCTATCACCGAGACCACGCGCCCGACCCCCATGCGGAGCGCCTCCTGGTCTACGTGCTCGATGTATCTGGCGCCGGCTTCGGGCCGCTCTCCGCGACGGCCCAGCAGGGAGTGGACATAGACCTCCTCGGGCGGACCGGACCGGCTCGCCATTTCGAGCAGCGCAATCAGGTGATCGAGAGAGCCGTGCGAGCTGTAGAACGATACGATGCCGAGCAGGTGAAGCCGGGTCTTGTCCCTGCGCGCGCCCTGCATGGCCCACTGAAAGACCTCGTTGTCGAAATAGGAGCCGTCCTCCAGCGACTTGTCTATGCGGAGGCGATCCGAGAGGATGGGCCTTCCGGCCCCGATATGGAGATGGCCGGACTCCGAGTTGCCGACGGTCCCCTCCGGCATACCGGCGGCCTCGCCCGAGGCCTTGAGTCGGATCGAGGGGAATTCCTCTGTAAGTCTGTCCATCACCGGCGTCCGCGCCTGGCTGATCAGGTTCCCGGGGCCCGGGTCGGCCAGCCCCCAACCGTCCACGATCAAGAGGAGAACGCGGGCCTTGGGGCTCGCGTCTCCGGGCACCCGCCCCCCGCCTTCGAGAAGGCTGTGGCCTGTCATGGCGGCCGGGACCTCCAGTCCGAGCAGACTCAGGATCGTTGGGGCCACATCCTGCAGGTCGCCTCCGCTCCTCAAGGCCGGGGCCTTCGCGTCCTCCGAGTCAGGAGGAACAAGGATGAACGGTACAGGGCTGTCGGTGTGACCGGTGTCTATCGTCCCCTCCGGGTAGAGCCACTTCTCCACGGTCCCGTGGTCAGCGGTCACCACCGCGTGCCACCCGGCACGCCGCGCCGCCTCGACCACGCGGCCCACCTGGGTGTCGACCGCCTCGACCGCCCTCAGGATGGCCTCTTTATCCTCGCTGTGTCCCACCACATCCACGTTGGCGAAGTTCACCATGATGCAGTCGCGCTCTTGCTCTTCGATGGCCCGGATCGTTTCTCCGGCCACGTCGGCGGCCTTCATCTCCGGAGAGGCGAGCGGGTTCTTTGGGGAGTGCACGCTGATTCGCTCCTCCCCCGGGAAGGCCTCCTTTTGCTTGCCGTTGAGGAAGAAGCTTATGTGAACGGCCTTCTCGGTCTCGCAGATCTTTGCCTGTTTCAGCCCGGCCCGGCTCACGACCTCGCTCAGCGTATCCCGGATCGCGCCCTGGGGCGGAAAGGCCACGCGAACGGGCAGCTTCGGATCGTACTCGATCATGGTGGCGAAGTTGACCTGCTGGCCTTGCCTGGCCGGAAAATGAGGGAACTCGGGATTCGTCAGGCTGTCGGTGATTTCGATCTCGCGCTCTCCGCGGATGTCGTAAAAAATCACGTAATCGCCGTCGGCGATCCGTCCGACCGGCGCCCCCCCGGCATCCTCCAGGACGATCGGGTCCATCGCCTCATCCTCTTCACCTGCACGATAGGCCTCGGCAACCGCCTCTGCCATGGGCGACGTGTAGCTGGTTCTCTCCTCTTCTGTCATCGCTGATTCTCCTCATTCAACCCTACCGTTGCATAAAAACGCATAAGGTTTTTACAACGGCAGGGTGCACTTATCGCTCTCCGGACGGGCTTTTGATCTCTGCCAATTCAAACCTTACGTTATATAAATTCACCACAGAGGACACAGAGAGCACAGAGAAAGAAAAAGTTGGATTGCATTCATTCTCTCTCTGTGACCTCTGTGTCCTCTGTGGTTGAAAAATCCTTTCCATAAGCTCCACGGATTTCCTCTCTGCGTCTCTGCGTTAAAATTCTTAATCGGAATAAATTGGATTTATGCGATCAAGATAGGGTTCGGCCTGAGCTTCCTTCAGCTTCTCGAACAGATCGTATGAAAAGTGTGTTCCTGCCGTCCCGACCCCGAGACGGGCCTCCGGCTTCGCATCCCCGTGAAAATCACTTCCACCCGTCACGAGGAGGCGGTGCCGTCCTGCCAGGGTCTTATATCTCTCTACCTCTTCCAGGGTGTGATCGGGATAGAATGCCTCGATCCCTTTCAGTCCGAGCCCTACGAGGTCCAGGACCAGCTTTTCCAGGTGACCGGAATTCCCGGTCTCGAGGTAATGGGGATGTGCCAGCACGGGTATTCCTCCGGCCGCCTGAATCAGGGCAATGCACCTTTCCGGGCCGATCTTTTCCCGCTCCACATACCCCGGCCTGCCCCGCCTCAGGAAGAGCTCGAAGGCCTCGTCCATGCTCTTTGCATACCCGGTGCGAACGATGACCGCAGCGAAGTGAGGCTTTCCCACCGCCGCAGTCCCGGCCTCGGCCAGGACCTCTTCATAATCCAGCTCGAGACCGGCTTCTCGGAGGCGGTCCGCCATTCGGGGGCCTCGCTCCGCTCGACCCTTCCGGGCGCTGCGCAACATGGCCTGCAGCTCGGCATTGCCGGGGTCCACGTAGTACCCCAGGATGTGCATAGTCCCCGGACGAAATTCCGTGTTGACCTCGACGCCGGGGACGACCTCCAGGCCCAGGCGTCCGCCGGCTTCCAGGAAAGGGGGAAGCCCGTCTGTGGTATCATGGTCGGTCAGTGCAAGGGCCGAGAGGCCGGCCTGGACGGCGAGGGAAACCAGCTCGGCCGGCGAATGACTCCCGTCCGAGGCGCTGGAGTGGGTGTGCAGATCGATCCGTCTCATCGCACCGCCTGGGGCTCCCCACACTACAGGACCACGCAAGGCGGGTCACCGCGGAGAGCTCGTCCGGCTACGTCCCCATCTCCCACGATTCGAGGTAGCGTTTCTGCTCCTTTGTGAGCCGGTCTACCTTCACTCCCATGGAGGCGAGCTTGATGTCGGCGATCGCCGCGTCTATCGATTCCGGGACACGATAGACCTGCTTCTTCAGCTTCTTTCCCACCTTGACCAGGTGTTCGCACGAAAGGGCCTGGTTGGCGAAGCTCATGTCCATCACGCTCGAAGGATGACCTTCGGCCGCGGCGAGGTTTATGAGCCGCCCTTCTCCGAGCACGTATATCTTCTTCTTGTTGGTGAGGATGTGCTCCTCGACGAAGTCCCGAATCGTGCGTTTCGCGCGGGTGATCTTCTCCAGCCCCTTGAGGTCCAGCTCTACGTTGAAGTGGCCGGAGTTGGCCACGATCGCCCCATCCTTCATCTCGAAGAAGTGGTCCTTGCGAATCACGCTGATGTTGCCGGTCAAGGTGCAGAAGAAATCTCCGATTCGGGCGGCCTCGGCGATCGGCATGACCCGGTATCCGTCCATGACCGCCTCGAGCGCCTTCAGGGGGTCCACCTCGGTGACGACCACGTTGGCCCCCATCCCGGCGGCCCGCATGGCCAGGCCACGTCCGCACCAGCCATAGCCGCAGACCACGAAGACGCTCCCCGCAATGAGGCGGTTCGTGGCGCGCACGATCCCGTCGATCGTGCTCTGCCCGGTGCCGTACCGATTGTCGAAGAAGTGCTTTGTATTGGCGTCATTGACGGCGACGATCGGAAAGAGGAGCACGCCTGTGTCGGCCATGCTCCGGAGACGAATGATCCCGGTGGTCGTCTCCTCGGTTCCCCCGAGGATCCCCTTGATCAGGTCCTGGCGCTCGGCATGGATCGTGGAGACGAGGTCCGCCCCGTCGTCCATCGTGATGTGGGGGGCCATATCGAGCACGGCATGGATATGGTCATAGTAGGTCTTGTTGTCCTCCCCCTTGATCGAGAAGACAGGAATTTGATGATGCTTCACCAGGGAGGCCGCCACGTCATCCTGTGTGCTGAGCGGATTGGAGGCGCAGAGCGCGACTTCAGCTCCACCCGCTTTGAGTGTCTTCATCAGGCTTGCCGTCTCGGTCGTCACATGGAGGCACGCCCCGATACGCTTCCCCTTGAGCGGCTTTTCCCGAGCGAACCGTCTGGCGATCCGATTGAGCACCGGCATGCTCTTATTGGCCCACTCGATTCGCTGCTTTCCCTTCTCCGCGAGTGCAAGATCTTTTACATCGTATTTCAACATCTCCCTCCTCCTATTATAGTCCGGCCGCCCGGCGCATCTCATCCGCCTTGTGTGTCTGCTCCCAGGTGAACTCCGGCAACTCGCGGCCGAAATGCCCGTATGCCGCCGTCTTCCTGTAGATGGGCCGCAGCAGGTCGAGGTAACGAATGATCTCGGCAGGCTTCAAGGGGAAGATCTCTCGAACGAGCTCGGCGATCTTCTCCGTCTGGATCTTGCCGGTGCCAAAGGTGTTGATCAGCACAGAGACAGGCTCGGCAACTCCGATGGCATAGGCGAGCTGAACCTCGACCTTGTCGGCCAGGCCGGACGCCACGATGTTCTTCGCAATATGGCGGGACATGTAGGAGGCGCTCCGGTCCACCTTCGAGGGGTCCTTGCCGGAAAAACAGCCCCCTCCGTGACTCCCCTGCCCCCCGTATGTATCGACGATGATCTTCCTCCCGGTAAGCCCGCAGTCGCCCATGGGGCCACCGGTAACGAACCGCCCCGTGGTATTTATGTGAAACGAAGTCTCTTTGTCCAGCATCTCGGCCGGGATGACGGAACGGATCACCTCTGCGACAATCCCCTCGCGGATCGTCTCATAGGTGACATCGGGCCTGTGCTGTGCGGCAATGACGACACAATCGACTCGAACGGGCCTGTCGTCCTCGTACTCGATGGTCACCTGGGACTTCCCGTCCGGACGGAGGAAGTCCAGGATGTTATCCTTGCGCACCTCGGCAAGTCTCATGGTGAGCCGGTGAGCGTAGTGGATCGGCATCGGCATCAGCTCGGGGGTATCGCTGCAGGCATACCCGAACATGAGCCCCTGATCTCCGGCACCCTGCTCCTCGTGAAGCCCCTTGCCTGCTGTCACCCCCTGGGAGATATCCGGGGACTGCTTGTCGATGGAGGTCATTACGGCACAGGTCTCCCAATCAAAGCCCATGGCCGAGTCATTGTAGCCGATCTCCTTGACCGTATTTCGTACAATGCTTGGTATGTCCACATAGTGTGAGGTCGTGATCTCTCCGGCAACGATACAAAGCCCCGTTGTAACGAGGGTTTCGCAGGCCACTCTGCCGTTTTTGTCGTTGACCAGGATCTCGTCGAGAATGGAGTCCGAAATTTGATCGGCCACCTTATCCGGATGTCCCTCGGTGACGCATTCGGAAGTGAACATAAAATTCTTCATACCCATTACATGGCCTCCTTTCCAACTCATTTTTCATACGTATTCGCACAAAAAAAAGGGGAATTCATAAAGAATTCCATAGTAGAGTCAAGACATAATGCTGTCAATAGAGTGGAGGCGATCCAGAAGAGAAGAAAGGAAAACCCTGGGGATTAGCGTCGGACTCAGCGGCGATGCACCGGCGACGGCTCGATTTCGCTCTGCCGCGTACGGACGTGAGAAGAACCCTTGAATCGCCCTTTGAAGACGCGATTGAAGTACATTTCGATCTCTTTGGTGGAACGCAGAGGGAGAATCTCCTCTACCAGACGCTTCGCATCCTCTTGGCGGGAGGCCCTTATGATCCTTTTGACATGGGGAATCGAATGGGGATTCATGCTTAGCTGATCGAGTCCGAGCCCGAGGAGTATAGGAAGATACAAGGGCACGCCGGCCATCTCGCCGCACATGCCAACGGGGATGCCCGCCTCGTGTCCTGTGTCGACCACATGTTTGATCGTCCTCAGCACCGATGGATGGAGAGGGTTGTACAGATAGGCTACATGTTCATCACCGCGATCGATGGCCAGCTGGTATTGAATGAGGTCGTTGGTGCCAATGCTGAAGAAATCGACCTTGGTGGCCAGCAGGTCGGCGATCACGGTGGACGAGGGCACCTCGATCATTATCCCGAGCCGAAGGCGTTCGTCGAAGGAAAGGCCTTCCGAGGAGAGCTCACTTTTCACATCTTCCAGAATCGCCTTGGCCTCCTCGATCTCCTGCACATTGGAGATGAGCGGCAGTAGAATCTGGACTTCTCCATGGGCGCTGGCCCTGAGGATGGCGCGAAGCTGAGTCTTGAATATCTCTATTTCCTTAAGACAAAACCGGATCGCCCGGAGCCCCATGGCGCTGTTGATATTCGAGGCCGCGCTCAACTTGTGGTCGAATTTGTCCCCCCCCAGATCGAGGGTTCGTATCGTGGTCGGCCACGGGGCCATCTCTTCGACCGCTTTTCGGTAGTGGAGGTACTGTTCCTCTTCTTCAGGGAGATCCTGACGATTGAGGTACAGGAACTCGGTTCGGTACAGGCCGACCCCTTCGGCTCCGTAGCGGGTGGCGGAGCGTGCCTCCTCGACGGCTTCGATATTCGCCTTCAGCTTCATCCGAAAGCCATCGAGGGTCTCGGCAGGAAGATCCCTCGTCTTGAAAAGATCTCTCTCGGCCTTCTCTTGCTGTACCCAGCGACAGCGATATTCCTTCTCCACCCGTGCGGTAGGATGAATGATCACCTCGCCCTGCTCTCCATCGAGGATCACTACATCCCCCTGACACACCGCTTCCGTGATCACCTCCAGCCCCACGACTGCCGGAATCTCTAGGGCGCGGGCAATGATCGCCGTGTGTGAGGTCGTACCCCCTATGTCCGTGAGGAATCCCTTCACAATTGCTTTGTCCATCCGGGCCGTGTCCCCGGGAGACAGGTCGTGGGCCACCACGATGGAAGGCTCATCGATATGATCCAAACCATCCGTACCCGCTTTCACAAGGTTGCGCAGGATCCGGTTCCGGATGTAGTCGACCTCGGCGCTCCTGGCTCTGAGGTACTCGTCCTCGATCCCTTCGAAGGCCTTTTTCAGATCATCGAAGACACGCTCGATCGCCCACTCGGCGTTGACTCGCTTATCCTGGATGTGTTGGGTCGCCTGTTTGTGGAACAGAGGATCGCGCATCATCAGGAGGTGAGACTCGATTATGTAGAATGGGTCCCCGGGTGATTTACCGGAAAAATCCTTCATAATCTCCAGAAGCTGCTCTTCAGAGGCATTCACGGCCGCCTCGAAGCGAGCCACTTCCGAGTCGATCTCTCGCACGCGGAGCTTCCGCCGCGGGGCTCGGATCCTGTCACGGTCTACGATGTAGGCCAGCCCCACTGCGATACCAGGGGACACACCGATCCCGCGCATCTTGATCATCCTTGTCGTCCTGCGCCTTTTATTCATGGGATCTCCGTGGGGTCGGCCGCTACACTTCGCCGAATTTGCTCTTGAACAGAGCATCGAGAGCGTCGAGCGCTTTTTCCTCGTCCTCGCCGTCGGCCCGGATGATGAGGTGGCTCCCCATGGGAGAGGCCAGCGCCATCACCCCCATGATGCTCTTGCCGTTCACCTGGGCACCGTCTTTGATGATCGTTATCTCCGAACGGAAGGAGCTGGTGATCTTCACGATCTGGGCCGCCGGTCGTACGTGAAGGCCGAGCTTATTCCGGATCAAAAATTTTCGTTCCCGCATGGCGACTCAACGCCCCTCCGTACGACCCAGTATCTCGCTCGCAAGATTGATGTTCTCCCTTCCACACTCCTGAAGGCAGCGAGCCAGATCGCGGAGCGCCATATCCCGCCGCGCCGTGACGAGCTTTAACAGCATGGGGAGATTGAGACCGGTAAGCACCTCGATGTTATCTTCTTCCAATAGAGAAAGGCAGATGTTTGTCGGGGTGCCGCCGAACATATCCGTGATGATCAGCACCCCGCGTCCTTTCTCCGCCTCTTGAACCGCGCCCAGAATCCTTCGGCGCGCATCTTCGGCGTCCTCCCGGAGACTCAAAGAGACAGTGAGTATCTCCAGGTTCTCTTTCATGATCTCCTCTGCGGCGCGAAGAAATTCGTCGGCCAGCCGACCATGGGTTACGAGTATGATACCAACGGATTTGGAATGTTCGGTCATGGTTTAGTCACCTGTCAGATCGCGGTGTTCCACACGGGCTGCGAATCCCTTCTCCCTGATGTGAGAAGCGGCCTGGTTCGCGAGAGCCACAGACCTGTGTCGCCCGCCCGTGCATCCAATGGCCAGGACGAAATAGGACTTTCCTTCCTTCTCATACAGAGGCAGGAGGTAGTCGATGAAATTATACAGTCTTTCGAGAAAAGAGGCGGTCTCCGGCTTCTCCAGTATAAAGGAGACCACGGGCTCATCTTTTCCAGTGAGGTCTCTCAGGTCCTCGACGTAATACGGGTTGGGGAGAAAACGAACGTCTATGACCACATCGGCGTTGAACGGTATGCCCCGGCCATAGCCAAAGGAGAGCACCGTCACGATCATTTTGTTTCCACTATCGAATGGGGCGTATCGCTCATGAATGATCCGCTTCACATCATGAACGGTGGTAAAGGTTGTGTCGAGGACGATCTCTGCGCGCCGGCGAATTCCTTCCAGCATCAGCCGCTCCCTCTTTATCCCTTCCAGCACAGGGCCCTCCGGCGCCATCGGGTGGGGTCGTCGTGTTTCTTTGAACCGGCGAATGAGCACTTCGTCGGACGCCTCCAGAAAAAGCGTCTCCACCGGGAGCGCGAGCTTATCGAGTTTCTTGAATACCCTGGGGGAGGCCTTGAGGAATCCGCGCTCGCGAACGTCGATCACGAGAGCGGCCTTGGATATCTCTGCGGACTGGAGGCAGAGCTCGTAGAACTTGTGAACGAGGATCAACGGCAGGTTATCCACGCAGAAATATCCGATATCCTCGAGCACCTTGATCGCCGTGCTCTTGCCGGATCCGGAGAGGCCGCTGACGATCAGCAAGCGGAGCTCTTTCAGTTGTCGCCCCCTGTGGTCTCTTTCAAAATTCGCTCTTGCAGGGCCATTGCGGGGTGCCGTCCCATCTGGCGCAAGAGCTGGTTCCGGGCGGCCACTTCTACGATCGTGCTGATGTTGCGGCCCGGACTCACCGGTATGGTCAGCATCGGCACATCGATCCCCAGCAATGTGTGCTTCTTGTATTCAAGACCGAGACGCTCATATTCCTCATTTTCCCTCCACTCCACGAGCTCTACGACCAAGTCGATCGTCTTCAGCCCCCGTACGGCCGATATGCCGAACAGCTCCTCTACGTTGATGATGCCAAGCCCCCGCACCTCCATGTGGTGCTTGATCAGTTCACTGCACCGCCCTACCAGCTTGGTGGGCGACTCCTTGTAGATTTCGATCACATCATCGGCGACGAGCTGATGGCCCCGCTGGACCAGATCCAATGCACATTCGCTCTTCCCGATGCCGCTCTTGCCTAGAATCATGATGCCTATCTCTAGCACATCCACGAGCACACCGTGAACGGTCGTGCGGGCCCCGAAGTTGCTGTCGAGAAATAACTTCAGCCGCTCAATGCACTCGATGTATCGCAGGTTTGTTCGAAAAAGAGGTATGCTTGATTCCTCGAACAGATCTCGCGTCTCCTCGGAGATCTCTTCGGCTGCAATGATCAGGCAGGCGATCCGGGCATCGAGCATGATTCTCAGGAGCTGCTCACGCTCCCGGGGGCCGAGTCTTTTAATGGCCCTCAGTTCCTTTGGGCCCCAGAGAACCACTCGCTCTTTCTCGAATTCTCCGGGAACGGGAAGCGTATGGACAAAAGGGCTCGATATCACATGGAGGATGCCCTCCTCTCCGGCAATCAACTCCAGGCCGAGCTGATAGGTGGAATCCTCAGCTAGATTTCTTACATGGATATGGGCCATCCGAACCTCTCGCTATGTAAGTCCGGTGGTAGGGGCCGGTACCGAAGAGACTGGTTTCAGGATTGCCGTGTCGATTATTCGCTCTTGTCCTCTTCGGCAATGATACTGAATATCTCTGTCCGGGACTTGGCATCGAGCAGGCGGTCTCTATTCGTCGCGCTCTTCAGCAGGCGCGAGATCCGGGCGAGGGCCTTCAAGTGAACGCCTGCGGAATTTTCCGGCGCGAAGAGCAGAAAGAAGAGGTAAGCGGGCTTTCCATCCATGGACTGGAAATCTACGCCGTGCTTGCTGCGGCCGAAGACGGCGAACAGATGGTCGATCTCGTTGAGCTTGCCGTGAGGGATCGCCAATCCCTCTCCGATCCCCGTACTCCCGAGCTCCTCGCGGTCCATTAGCACAGAGACCAGTCGATCATGGTCGAGACCTTCTTCGTGGTCTACAAGCGAGGCTGTCAGTTCTTCCAGAACTTCTTTTTTATTTTTTGCCTTCAGCTCTGGTAATATGAGCGATTCAGATAGGATGTCCGAAAGCCTCATGGCTTATGTTCTCCACTGCGAGATCTCGTCAAAGCACGGCTTGATCGGCCGCACAGCCTCAGCCCCTGCCGGAGCAGGTCTCTTCTCTGCCGTCCCCTAGACCCGTCTTCTCTTTATTGCAGGTCTGGTATAATGAGCCCGTACTCTCCGTCTCTGCGTCGATAGAGTACGTTGATATCTCCTGAATCCACATTATTGAACACGAAAAATTCGTTGTCCAGGAGGTCCAACTGCATGACGGCCTCTTCCACCGACATAGACCGGGTGAAGTACCGCTCCGTGTGTATGACGGCCGAGCCATTTTCCTCCGTCATCGTGGAAACGGTGTCCTCCACCCAAAGGTTGCGATTGCCGGGGCTTGTGTCCGACTTGTGCTGCTTGGTCTTTTCCTTGTGCCTCCGGACCTGGCGCTCGACCTTGTCCATGACGAGATCGATCGCCGAATGCATGTCGTCCGTTTCCTCTTTTCCGTTGTAGCTGCGACGATTGGCAATGATATTGACTTCGGCAATGTTTCGATGCTTCTCCATACTCAAAGTGATCTGGGCCTCCAGAGGGTTGTAAAGGTACTTCTTGACACGCATGACCTTTTCGGTCGCGTACGCCTTCAGCTCTTCGACCGGATTCATGTGCCTGAATGTCACCGATACTTGCATCTGTTCCCATCCCTTTTCTAGAGTTAATGATCGAAGGGGATTTCTCCCCGCGGGCCGCCGCAAGATCATCCTGGTCGCGACGCCCCTGCCTTGGCCAGGGTCTACCCTAATAAAACTTCTTCCGTTTTGTCGAAGGAAGTATCTTCATGTTCTCTCTGTATTTGGCCACCGTGCGCCTCGCAATATCGATGTCATCCCTTCGAAGCAACTCTACGATGGCCTGGTCGCTTATGGGCTTATTTGGATCCTCGTTGGCGATAATCTGCCGGATCTTCTCCTTGACACTTTCTGAAGAGATGTCTTGCCCATCCATGGAATGGACCTTGCTTTTGAAAAAGAATTTCAGCTCAAAGATCCCCTGTGGCGTGTGCACATACTTGTTGGTCGTTACCCGGCTGATCGTCGATTCATGCATATTGATGTCTTCGGCCACATCTCGCAGAACGAGGGGCCGGAGGCATTTGAGCCCCTTTTCCAGGAATTCCCTCTGAAACTTGATAATGCTCTTGGTTACTTTGTAAATCGTTCGCTGTCTTTGATTGATACTGTTGATCAGCCATTGTGCGTTTCGGAGTTTTTCTTTTACGTACTCCCGGGTGGCTTCGGTAGCCGCGCTCCCGTCGGAGAGGATATCCTGGTAATATTTACTGACCCTGAGCTTAGGCAATCCGTCCTCATTCTGCACGATCTCGAAATCATTGCCCACTTTGTAAATGTAGATATCCGGGGTGATGTATTGCGTTTCTCCCCCTCCAAAGGCGCGTCCCGGCTTTGGCTCCAGCCCGGCGATGATCTTGATTGCCGCGAAGAGATCATCCATCGAGATATGGAGTTCCTTGGCTATGGTGCTGAATTTCTTTTTTTCCAGCAGAGGGAGAAAGTCCGTGAGTATCCTTTCGACCACGGACCCGCCGGACTCGACTTCTTGTTTCTTTTTCAAGACCGATTCGACCAGGTCCGGATCCTCTTCATACTGAGAGGCTATCTCGTCCAGCGTGGCCTGTGCGAGTTTTCGAACCTGTATGAGCAGGCATTCCTGAGGGGTGCGCGCCGCGACCCCGCTGGGATCGAAGCCTTGTATCTTTAATAGGACTGTTTCGACAAAAGCCGGTTCCTCTTTGCACTGGAAGGCGACTTCATCGATCGTTGCCTGCAGGTAGCCGTCCTCGTCAATGTTCCCGATCAGGTTGGCCCCAACGATCATCTCCCTGTCGTCCATATTGGAGAGGCGGAGCTGCCATTCAAGGTGATCGATGAGAGATCTCTGCTTGGTCAGTGTGCTCTCGAAGGACTGCCGGTCCTCGTCCTCATAGGTGACCCGGGTCGTAGGGGTGCTGTAGCTCTCGAGATATTGAGCCCAGTCCATTTCCTGGATGCCATCCCCCTCGCCCTTGAGCTCCTCGGGCCCTTCCGGTTCTTTGGCCTCCTGATCTCCCTTTTGCTCCTCCGGCGCTGCACCTTCTGAGAACTCCTCCAGCGTTGGGTTCTCCTGCATTTCCGATCGGATGACATCGGTTAGCTCGAGCCTGGAAAGCTGGAGCAGCTTGATCGCCTGCTGAAGCTGCGGGGTCATGACGAGCTTCTGCATGAGCTTTAGATCTTGTTTGAATTCCAAGGCCATGGTGGTCCTCTCTCAAAGACGAAATGACTCTCCCAGATAGATCTCGCGGGCTTTCTTGCTACCGGCGATCGCATCCCGATCGCCGGCCTCCAGGATCTGTCCTTCGTTCATTATATAGGCCCGATCGCAAATACCCAAGGTCTCTCGTACATTATGGTCGGTGATCAGTATCCCGATCCCTCTGGATTTCAGCCCCTCTATGATGCCCTGAAGGTCGTCGACCGCGATCGGGTCGATCCCGGCGAAGGGCTCGTCCAGCAGGATGAAAGAAGGCGAGGTGACGAGAGCACGGGTGATCTCAACTCTGCGCCTCTCACCGCCTGACAGTAAAAAGGCCTTGCGGTCGGCCAGGCGGGAGAGCCCGAGATCATCCAGCAGCTCTTTCAGCCTCTCCTCCCTTTCCGCTTTCGACATAGAGAGTGTTTCGAGAATGGCCAGCACATTCTCCCGGACGGTCAGTTTCCGGAAGACCGAAGGCTCCTGGGGAAGATAGCTGATTCCATGCCTGGCCCGCAAGTACATAGGGTACTCTGTTATCTCTTCTCCGTCGAGAAATACCGAACCCGAATCCTGTGCAATCAACCCCACCACCATGTAAAATGTGGTGGTCTTGCCGGCCCCGTTGGGGCCGAGAAGGCCGATCACCTCTCCGGCGTTCACCTCCAGGCTCACTCTATCGACTACCCTCTTCTTGCGATAGCTCTTGCTGACCTCACTGACCTCGAGCTTATGCATAGGAGGCTAGTTCCCCTCGGGGCCCGGATAGAGCACGGCATTCACCCCCCCCTCGATATCCATCCGCCCTTCGTCGATGAACACGACGATTTTTTCCCCCCGGATCTCGCTCTTACCCTGAGCCAGCACGGGGTTCCCCACCAGGGTTATGGTCCGCTCGTGACCCCGGAAGACGGCCTGCTCACCCCGGGCTATCCTGTCCCCCTGCACGACCCGCACGTGTCCGCTGGCGGTGATGCGGGATATCGATGCGCCGTCCTCTCCATATCCTGCCGTGATCTCGTCGGCCGTCAATACGAGATCGCACTGTACTGCCTTGACATGACCCCGAAAGGTGACGCTTGAGTTTTTGTAATCCGCCACCATTTGGTCTGAGGTAATGTCGATCTGCTCGCGACATGGCATAAGCGCCGCTTCCCCAAGCCCATCAAGGCCCTCGTACTCCTGCACAGAGTTCCCTTTTCCCATTTCGGCCTGATCGGTCTGCTCGAGGCCGAGAAGGAAGGTGGCGGCAAAGAACAATAAAATTATATGAACAAATGTCTTCTTCATCAAGAAATCTTAGAATCTCAAAATTTTCTTCACTTACTGAGCCGGGGGAGAATCCAGCGAAGCCCTCACATGGCTGAGCAATGTGATTGTACCATCCTTCAGACGGCACTCCATTCCCTTCCCCGTCACTTTAAGCCCGGATCGGGTCATTCGAACCAAATCACCGGTCTCGATCACTCTTTCTGATGCCAGATAAAGCAGGGAATCTGTCCTGATCGTATCCCCGGTGCCGGTCGTGCCCACTACATCACCTCGGATCGCGATGTTCTTCGTGGCATTCTCCAATCTGCCTTTCTCGGCCTCGAGAGTGAAGACCTGTCCCTCTGCTCCATAAAAAGTAACCTTCGCATTCTCAAGCACAGTAGCCAACTCGTCTTTGAAGAACTGCGCCGAATCGGCGACGAGCTCCCAGACCATCCGTCCGTCATCCGTCTCTGTGTAGTGAATCGAGTGGAGCTTCAAATCGGCTTTGGGGGGCCTGGACTGTTCCAGGCTCACCTCGGCAGGTTCTTCTTGGCGTGTAGAAAGGATCAAAAACCCTCCCACGATGAGGGCAAGAACAAGGAGAACGCCTGCCACCCTGTAAATCATGGCTCAGGCATCTCATCTATTTTTAGTATAGCACTTTTGCAAAACAGTGTAAAGAAATTTTTCATTAATCTTTTCAATAGAATAGCCACTAAAGATTTCGTCAAGTCTTCTTCACGCAACGGGATTTTACAACTCCTGTTGAGCACTCTCGTCGGCCTGGGGTCCATCTTGAGCATCCCGCATCCAGCGCTGATGCACCCAGACCCATTGATCCGGGGCCTTGCGGATTTGTGATTCGATGACATCATTGAAGATCTTGGTACATTGCTCCAGATCCACTTGGCGTTCTCCGGTCCATTCCAATTCAATAGGCGGATGGATCTCTATTCGATGTCGGCACCTGCCGGTGCGATTGATAAAGGCGGCGAGGATGGGGCAGCCGGCCCGTAGAGCCAGCGCTGCCGGGGCCAGGGGAGTATTTGCCTTTCGTCCGAAAAAATCGACCATGATCCCCTGTACGCGAGTATCCTGGTCGACCAACAAGGCGAGCAACTCGTTTTGTCTGAAGCACTGGAGGATGCGACGGCCGGCCGACTTCTCTCCGCGGAGGATCGTTTTGATGCCGTTTTCGGCCCGCATCCGGAGAACCAGCGAGTTGAGACGCGGACTCCTGATCTCGCGGGCCACTACATTCACAGGATACCCGAGCCTTGCCATGTGTGCAGCAAGCAACTCCCAGCAGCCTATGTGTCCGCTTATGCATATGGCCCCCTTTCCTCGAGCCAGTGCCTGATCCAGATGATCCCGGCCCACGATCTCGAAGTTCTCCCCCCCCCGTTCCAGGATGCGGCGGGCATTGGCGGTTTCGAAGAAGCCGCGGCCGAGATGTGCGAAACCGGCCCTGGCGATTTTGCGCAGATCGTCAGGACTTTGCTCGCCGCCGAAGGCGATCCCAAGGTGGCGGAGGGAAAGCCTTCTGTATCTGAAGGAAAGAAAATAGGCCATGGTTCCCAGCCATTCTCCCAAATCGGAGCCAAGCCGGCTGGGGAGGATGTGAGAGAGCCCCACAAGCATCCGAACAGCAGCATAGAGGATGGCGTTGGTCAAGTCACGACGGACGTGTCGGATCCTACTCCGGGACTTAGGGTTGAATCCGAGCCTTCGAAGGATCCTAGACAAGACCCGCCCTGAGGATGTCGTGCAGATGCAGGATGCCCACAACCCGTTTCGTGTTCCTCCTGGGTGCTATAAAAAGAGAAGTGATGGAATATTCCTCCATCTGCTGAAGGGCACGGGCGGCCAGCGCATTGGGCTCGATCGTCTTCGGGCGTAGGGTCATCATCTCGTCGACCCTCTGCTTCAGCATCTGATCGCTTCGCTCCAGCCCCCGCCGCAAGTCCCCGTCCGTGATGACGCCGACCAGGCGACCTTGCTCGTCGCACACCCCGGTCACACCCAGCCCCTTGGAGGTGATCTCCAGAACGGCCTCTTTCAGCAGCGTGCCGCTTAGGACCATCGGGATCTCTTCTCCCGTGTGCATGAGGTCTTCCACTCGGAGCAGAAGCCGCCGGCCCAACCGCCCCCCAGGGTGGATCAGGGCGAAATCCTCTTCACTGAAGCCTCGTCTTTCGAGAAGGGACACGGCCAAAGCATCCCCCATGGCCAGCGCCGCCGTCGTGCTCGCGGTCGGCGCGAGCCCCAGGGGACAGGCTTCCTCCTTCACCCCCACGTCGATCACGATGTCCCCGTATTTGGCCAGAGTGGAGGTCAGGTTCCCCGTCATCGCAATGAGCCGGATCCCCATGCGCTTAATGACGGGCAGAATGGTACTGATCTCATCACTCTCTCCGCTCATGGAGAGCACGATCACTACATCGCGGCGAGAGAGAGTCCCGAGATCTCCGTGAACACCCTCGGCCGGGTGCAGGAAGTATGCGGGCGTTCCTGTGCTGGCAAGCGTGGCCGCTATCTTCTGGCAGATGACGCCCGACTTTCCGATCCCCGTCAGCACGACCTTTCCCTGGCAGGCGAGAATCTCCTCGACGGCCTGGACGAATCGATCGTCGATTTTTTCGATCAGTGCGGCTATGGCGTCCGCCTCGATGCGGAGCACTCCCCGGGCCTTATCGAGGATCTTATTTTTTGAGATCGGCTTGCGGGATTTCGTAGGCATGATGCAACTCTATCTACGATCCAGAGTTCCTGTGTCCCGGACCGCGCGGTCGATCGAACAGAGTGTGAGTAAAAGGTCAGGCAGATCCTCCAAGGCGAACGCATTGGGCCCGTCGCACAGGGCAGCGTCCGGATCATCGTGGACCTCCAGGAAGACCGCGTCCACACCGGTGGCCACGGCGGCCCTGGCCAGGGGCGCCACGAACTCCCTCTGCCCCCCGGAGGCGCTGCCGAGGCCCCCCGGGAGCTGGACGCTGTGTGTGGCGTCGAAGATCACCGGGGCCCCGAAGGCGCGCATGATGACAAGGGATCGCATATCATTGACCAGATTGTTGTAGCCGAAGGACACCCCCCTTTCCGTCACCAGGACCCTATCGTTTCCCGAGCGCCGGACCTTGGCGATCACCTGCTCCATGTCCCAGGGGGCCATGAACTGCCCCTTTTTGATATTGACCGCCCGGCCTGTGCGGGCCGCGGCGACCAGGAGGTCGGTCTGACGACAGAGGAAGGCGGGAATCTGGAGAGCGTCGAGCACCTCGGCGGCCCGATCCACTTCTGAGACGCTGTGCACGTCGGAGAGGACCGGAAGCCCTGTTTCCTGCTTCACGGTTTTCAGCACGGCAAGGCCCGCTTCCTGCCCGGCACCCCGGAAAGAATCGATGGAGGTGCGATTCGCCTTGTCATAGGATGCCTTGAAGATGAGAGCCACTCCGGCCGAAGAGGCGATGTCGCGCAGGCGGTGCGCAATTCGAACCGTGATCTCTTCCCCTTCGATGACGCAGGGGCCTGCTACGATGGCAAGGGGCCGTCCCCCCCCCAGAGTGGCGGGACCGACGGAGACTTCTCTTGTGGAACTATCGCTCACGGGGCCTCCTCAACGGAACGGTGGGCCTCCAGGGCGGCCCGGATGAAGCGGTTGAACAGCGGCGCCGGCGCCCAGGGCCGCGACTTGAACTCGGGATGGAACTGGCACCCAAGAAACCATGGATGGTCGGGGATCTCGGCGATCTCGACCAGGAGCCCATTCGGGGAGAGACCGCTGAAGATCATCCCCTTCGACTCCAGCGCCTCTCTGTAGTCATTATTCACCTCGTAGCGATGCCGGTGGCGCTCGGAGATCTCGGCGGAACCGTAGGCTTCGTAGGCCCAGGTCTCCTCGACCACACGACAGGGATAGGCCCCCAGGCGCATGGTTCCCCCTTTGGAGGTGATCTTCTTCTGCTCGGGCATGAGGTCGATCACCGGATGGGGGGTGGAGTTGTTGAACTCGGCGCTGTTCGCCTCTGACAGCCCACACACGTTGCGAGCGAATTCGGTCACGGCGAGCTGCATACCGAGGCATATGCCGAAAAAGGGAAGCCTGCGGGTGCGCGCATACTCGATGGCTTGTATCTTCCCCTCGATCCCTCGCACGCCGAACCCGCCCGGCACAAGCAGACCGTCTACTCCCTCGAAGAGGTTTCCGATTCCGCTGCGCTCGATCTCCTCGGAGTCTATATAACGGATGGTCACCCGGGTCTGGTTCATCATTCCGCCGTGGATGAGGGCTTCGTTGAGGCTCTTGTACGATTCGGTGAGGTGGACATATTTTCCCACCATGGCGATCGTCACGTTCAGCTGAGGGGTCTTGATCTGCCGGACGATCTCCTCCCATCGATCCAGCCTCGGCGCGGCGGTCCACATATTGAGCCGTTCGACGATTTTTTCATCCAGCCGCTCCTGGTGCAGCGTAAGGGGCACCTCGTATACCGTCTCGACGGTACGCAGGGTGATCACGGCATCCTCCGTGACGTTGCAAAAGAGGGAGATTTTCTTTTTGACTTCCTGGGTGAGCTCGGACTCGGTGCGGCAGAGCAGAATATCGGGCTGGATCCCGATCTCGCGAAGCTCCTTGACACTGTGCTGGGTCGGCTTGCTCTTGAACTCACCGGAGGTCTTGAGATAGGGGACCAGAGTGAGGTGGACATAGAGGACGTTCTCGGCACCCACGTCCGAGCGCATCTGCCGGATCGCCTCGAGGAAGGGGAGGCTCTCGATGTCCCCGACGGTCCCGCCGATCTCGATGATGGCCACATCGTATCCCTCGACCACCTTCATCGCCTTGTCTTTGATCTCGTCCGTGATGTGGGGGATGACCTGGACCGTGGCCCCGAGGTACTCCCCCTGTCGCTCCTTGGCAATGACGGCATCGTAGATCTGGCCTGTCGTGTAATTGTTCTTCTTCCCCATCATGGTGTGGGCGTACCGCTCGTAATGGCCCATGTCGAGGTCGGTCTCCGCACCGTCCTCCGTCACGAATACCTCGCCGTGCTGGAAGGGGTTCATGGTGCCCGGGTCGACGTTGATGTACGGATCGAACTTCATGAAGGTGACGCGGATTCCTCGCAACTCGAGGAGCGTACCCATCGAGGCCGAGGCGATCCCCTTCCCCAGCGATGAGAGAACCCCTCCCGTGACGAAGATAAATTTCGGCTTCACGCCTCTGTACCCGCCTTTCTCAATTCAAACATAGCCCGAATCCGCGATAGATCCTCTTCGGTGTCCACCCCGATCGTATCGTGCTTTGTCAGGACGACCTGAATGGGGAAGTCGTTCTCGAGGGCCCTGAGCTGCTCCAGCTGTTCGATCTTCTCCAGCGCGGTGGGTTCCAGCTCCGTATATCGAAGTAAAAATGAGCGCTTGTACGCGTAGATACCGATGTGCTTGTAATGACCCCGGACATCTCCGGCAGCGTCCCACCTCGCCCCTTTCTCATCGCTGTCTAAATCGATCCTCCAGGCATCTCTCCGGAAGGGGATGGGTGCGCGAGAAAAGTAGATGGCCCGCCCGCTTCGACTTATTGCGACCTTTACCACGTTGGGGTCCCAGATGTCGCAGGCATCCCGGAGGCGTGTGGCGAGGGTCGACATCTCTGCGCCGTCCGGATCGAAGAGCGGCTCCACCACAAGGTCGATCATCTCCGGCTCGATGAGTGGCTCATCGCCCTGCACATTGACGACGACAGGAGACTCCAGCGTACGCGCAACTTCTGCAATGCGATCGGTCCCGCTCACATGGTCCGGGCTCGTCATCCGGGCCACGCCTCCGAATTCCTTCACCGTCTGAAAAACGCGCAGATCATCGGTGGCCACAATTACCGCGGTCACGCTCCGGGCGGCCGAGGCCCGACGATAGACGTGCTCTATCATGGGTCGGCCTCCAATATCGAGAAGCGGCTTCCCGGGCAATCGGGTCGAGTCGTACCGCGCGGGTATGATGACCGTGGCCTCGTCGCTCCGACTCTGCACTGATGGCTTCATAAAACATGCCTTTCGAGCGCCCTTCAGGGAACAAGGGTTAAGGAATGATAACAGACCCCAAGGCGCTGTCAAGCATAAACCCGAAACATGCAGTAGGCGCCGTAGCGAGGCGCCTACTGCATGTTTCGGGATAAAAAAAAAGAAGGTCCTGGGCTCGGACCTTCTTTTTTTTCCACTAAAGCGGCTCTTAGCGCTTCGAATACTGGAATCTGGCGCGTGCCCCCCGCTGACCGTATTTCTTGCGCTCCTTGATCCTGGAGTCCCGAGTGAGAAATCCCGCCTTCTTCAGAACTCCTCTAAAGTTGGGATCGACCTCGAGAAGGGCCCTGGAAATGCCGTGTTTGATGGCGCCCGCCTGACTCGAGATGCCACCGCCCCTGACATTTGCAAAGACGTTGTACTTTCCTATCATTTCGGTAAACTCCAGAGGCTGCTTCACGACCATCATCATGGTCTCACGGCCAAAGTACTCCTCTATCGGCCGCTTGTTCACAGTGATCAGACCATCCCCTTCGGTTAGTCTCACTCTCGCGACCGAAGTCTTTCGCTTTCCGGTTGCACAGTAGAATTTCGCTTCGGTCTCAGTGATGATTCGCTTTGCCATAGTTCATTTTCCCCCAATCATGCGATATCGAGTTTCGCCGGCTGCTGAGCTTCATGAGGATGATCCGGGCCGGGGTAGATCTTCAACTTTCTTATCATCTGACGTCCGAGCCTGTTCTTCGGCAGCATTCCCTTCACCGCATGATGAAGCAATTTTTCGGGTTTCTTCTCCAGGAGTTTCAGAGCAGAGATAGCTTTCAGCCCCCCGGGGTAGCGCGTATGCCGATAGTAGATTTTCTCCTTGCGCTTCCTCCCGGTGAGCTTTACCTTCTCCGCATTGACGACGACGACGAAATCCCCCGTGTCCACATGGGGGGTAAAAATCGGCTTTCCCTTGCCCCGGAGGATTGAGGCCAGCTCGCTCGCCAGCCGGCCCAGAACCATTCCGTCGGCGTCAACGAGATGCCAGGATCGTACGATATCCTCTTTTTTTGCACTAAAGGTCTTCATTAAGCTTTTACCCCTTTCCTGAAAAACGCCAACATTAACAATTCGGTACAATGATGTCAATAACCAACCGTCTCGAATCTGAATTTTCCAGTAGATTCCCGGTATGGCTACCTTTCGATAATGACGAAGGGTGCCCAGAAAAAAGGATGGGAGTAGTCATGCACTGCGCGCAGCTCTTCGACCGAGACCGGGGCGCCAAATCCCCGCAGCCGCATCTCGGAAATCTCCACGGGTCGATGCATGACATCGAGCTGAGCGAGGCGCAGGGCCTCGGCCTCGGGCATTTCGCGAAGATTGCGGTAAAAGCCTTGCATGATCTGCCCGGTCACACTGTCTTCCACCTCCCAGAGGGTGGCCACCACATTGCTCGCCCCTGCCATGTGGAACGAGTCCGTGAGGCTCACCATGGCGTCCCCCCGCACCCCGGCGCCAAGCGCGGTGCCGCACGCCGAGAGGGTTACCAGTTTGGCGTCGCGAAGGTCCAGCCCGTAAATCTCATGAATGGTCAGCCTGCCGTCCTCTCCAAGCCCCGGCGTCAGAAGGATGTGCGAGCTATCGGGATCCCCGTCGACCAACTTTCCGTGGGTCGCAAGATGGAGAATTTCGGAAAACGGCGCCAGCCTCTTGACCTGATACTCGGTGGCCTGCTCTCGGAGATAGATCTCGGATCCGGGAAAAAGTGTGCTCAAATATTTGACCTCAGCCTCAGAGCTGGGCAAAGTGCCGTCGGAATTTCCGAAGGCCACTACCTTCCCTCTCCTCTCCGACTTCGACTCTTTTCGACCGGACCGGCTGAGCAGACTCGCATGATCTGGGAGGACGGATATGGACTTCTCCTCGATGAGGAAAGCAGTCCGGTCTCCCTCTTTCTTTACAAGTGCCGCGAAAGGGAGGTAATGCAACGATCCGCAAGGGATGATGCTGAGCAGGGACTTTCCTTCGGTCTGGGGCTCCACGGGGGCAATCAGCTTCGAGTAAAGTTTCTGTGCCGTCTCGATGAACTCCTCTTTTGAGTCGGCTTGATCGAGGCCTCTCATCTCGATAGACGCCCGCAGGTCTTTCAGCAAACCGTCTATTTCCTGCTTGTCCGTTTCTGATTCCACAACAGTGAGGCCCTCTCGGGTGAGGGCGAAAATGTGGAGCTTCATGCCGGCGAAGTAATACTCGATGAGAGCTTCCCCGTCTTCAATGGCCTTACGCACCTCCTCGATAGATACGATTCTTGGGGAGATACGAGAAAAAAGCGCCGGATCCGCCTTTCGGAGCTGCTCCATCATCGCATCCAGCTCCCGGCTTGCGCTTTTCTGCTTTTCCGTCAACGCTTTAAGACGCTTCTTCCCGGCAGGGTTCTCGGATGGGGCGCCCTCGCTGATCAGCGAGCTCAATACTTTAAGACGCGTTGTGAGGTCCTTCTCACGCTCGTAAAAGCTCCGGCGCTCGGGGTTCTGGAAACGCAACTCCATCTTGGAGAAGAGGTCCCGAATCCGGTGGCCCCGGCTGCGGTCGATGTATGCGAGTGTCTCTGCCGCATAGCCCGCTTCCGGATCATGATGGTGCCTCCGAAGGAGAAGAGCCGCAAGATCTTCATAGACCTTTGCCTTTTCAATCAAGTATCCCGTGCGGTCCTCTCGACGGTGGAGACGGCCCACCACGGACTCGATGGCCTCGATCGCCTTCCGAAAGTGATTGAGAGCAAGATCTTCATCGCCGCGGGCTTCGGCCGCCCGGCCGGCCCCATAATGGGCCCTCCAAGCGATTTCAGGAAAATCCCCTCGAGCGCTGATGGCCAGCGCGGCCAGATAGCACTGATCCGCAAAGGCCAGGTCCCCCATCTCCACATGGAGGTCGCCGAGGAGCACCTCGTCCATTCCGATCCCTTTTTCGTACTCGATCAAATTATGGATATCGAGTGCCTCGACCAGACACCGCCCTGCTTTCTTCATATTGCCGCGCTTCTGGTGTAGAGAGCCGAGATTTCCGAGAATGGTTCCAAGTTCTTTTCGATCGTTCTCCTCGCGGGCGATTGCCAGAGCGTCGTCAAAATAGCCTACGGCCCGGTCGAGATCTCCTGCGTCCAGATACACCATCCCGATGTTGTTGAGATCCGCCATCTCGCCGAGACGATCTCCGTTGACCTTGTGGATCTCGAGGGCGATATCCAGATATCGAAGAGCCTCGCTATATTCACCCAGATCGTGGTACACAAGACCCAGGCCGGCACAGCCGGAGCTGAAGTGCTTACGGAAACCCTTCTGGGGCTCCGCCCTTTCTGCAACTTTCTGGTACAGCTCGATGGCGCTGTAGTACTCGCCTTTTTCCCAGTGGAGACTGGCCAAGTGTATCGTATTCACCATCTCCCTGGCTTTGTCGTCGAGCGCCCGGGCGATCGAGAGGGAGTGGCGCAAGGCACGCTCTGCATCGCGAAATTCTCCCAGGTCGAGGTAATTCCTTCCTATATTTGTGAGGATCATTGCCTCATAGGATTCCAGGTTCTGCTCTTGAGCCACACGGTAAGCCCGCTCGAAGCATGTCAGGCCTCTATCGAACTCCCCATGATGCCTGCGCAGATCCCCAAGGTTGTTCAGACAGCCTATCTCGGTCTCCCAGTCGCCAATCCCCTGTGAGACGATGGTACAGAACTCGTAATATTCCAGAGCTTCCTCATAGGCCCCCATCTTGGCCGCAGTGCACCCTAGGTAATAGAGGCTGTCCGCCTCGACGGCGGGGAGGGACTCGGCGGACCCTATCTGCCAGGCTTGCCAGAAACGATGATGGGCAGCTTTATAATCGCCCTCCCGGAACTTGATTAACCCCAGGTTGGCTGCGGCTCGACTTTCTATCTCTGGATCCCCCTTGCGGTGGGCGACCTCAATGGATCTTTCGTAGTACTGAGCGGCTCGTTGCTTCTCGCCAAGATTGAAGAGGGCCACGCCGAAGAAGTTGAGGGTGGTGGGACGCTCCTGATCGAGAGCTGCAGCATCCTCGAGCGCCCTTTTCGCCTCTCTCCAGTTCTCGTTCAGGATATGGACATAGGCGAGCCCGTCTCCGATCGCTCCCCTGCGGCCCCAACGTGCTGCAAGCCCTTCAAACTTCTCGAGAGAGAGCCTGATCCCCTCCTTCTTACCGTGTTCGGAAATCAAGGCCAGTGCAAGGCCCTGGAATGCTCTGGGATGGTCCGGATCAGCATCAATGATCTGCTCGAACAGCTCCGCCGCTTCGGAAAAGTGTCCTCTTTCTTTCAAGAGCTCGGCACGATTATAGTCCGAATTCAGCTCCTGCTCGGCCGCGTCCGCGAGCGGATACTCTACAGGCAGAAACAGAGCGAGCATCGATATCGCTATGCAGGTCACCACTCTCTTTGTGAATCGCATCAATATACTCATGGATACGCCGATGATCAGAGGGAAAAGGAGAGCATCAGCTCATGGAGCTCGGGGTGATTGGATCGGGGTCCTCAAAGTCCTTCAGCTCGTCGTTGTCGTCGTCACTATCTTCATTGTCATGAATTCCATCGCCATCGTTATCGAACAAGGGACAGAGAAACTCTAACCGGGCCAGCCCTCCTCCATCATTGATGCTTATGTACAAGGCGGTCTTGTCGAGTAGGATCCCCTGCCTTATCCGCTTATTAGCAAGAGCCCGGTAAGGGCTCGAAGGGAGCCCGTTGTTCTGATCTAAGTTGTGAAAACGCGGATTTTCGAGATCCCCGTTAAAAATGGTTAATATGTCTTCACGGTAGGAAGAAGCCTCTATGTGGAGATTTGAACGAATGAGAAAGACATTCCCTTCGTGATCGATGCTGATCTCCTTAACCGCGGTCCTATCATCGTCATCCTGGAAGGGAAAATGGGCCAGAATCTCGCGGCTGTATCCATCAAGTACGAATAATCCCGCCGGGGTCCCTGCGTAGATAATTTCCTTTAGAGCGTCCTTCTCTGTCGCAATCGCCAGAATCGAGTCATCCAACAAGAAATTGTCACGCAGTGAATCCCCTGAGAATAATTGATACTCCTTGCAGTCACACCGATCTTCATAATCAACAGACTCAATCAGGTTCAGCTGCTCCACCTCGTCGTCTGATGTGTAGTACAATAGCCCCTCGCACCACGTACCCAACAGGACGCCATTTCTCTTGTCGAGGGTTATCACCCGGACGGCGTCGTGAATCCTCTCACCCCGGTACACCGGGCAAGTGTAATAGTTCCCCATGTGGGGATCATCCTCGTTTAGTATGCAGAGGCCTTCGCAGGTACCGACATATACGCGTTCACCATCAACCGTCGAATCCACCGCCATATCATAGATCCAGGGCGGACTAGTGGATGGCAGGGAGTGGCTCTTGGAAAAGCTATAATAATTTCTGTCCACAAACTGGTAACTCTCGTCGAGGGTGATGATGTCCACCCCAAAATCCGTGCTCTTGATTATCCGGCCGCTAGGGGATATTTCAATGGAGATATTGGACACTCCGCTCTCGGTAAGGGATCCCGGCCCCCATTCCATTTTCGTTATGTCGAGGTCGAGGGTCTCCGGGTCGAAATCCCCTGCCAGGATGCACAAGCTATTGAGATCGATGCTCAACAGGTTGCCTTGTTGGTCGATTGCAATATCCTCGATAAAATCCTGCGGATAGGAAGGGATTCCGGTTTTGTAGTCCTGGAACAAAGGAAAAATATAGCTGCCGCTCATCCACGAGATACCGTCTTCGGCCCCTATGATGATCGATCCGTCCAGCCCGGCGGCCAGGTCCGTGACCTTTCTCTCGTTGAAGTCACCGGAGAACCATTCATCCCAGCGCGGAATCGCCCGGAATATGAATTCCCCCTCGAACTCCTCCATAAGCATCAGTCCCCGATCATATGTCGCCAGGATGATTTCGCCTCCAGGCGCAGCCAGTTGCTCATAGGCGAGGACCTTTGTCCACCCTGGACTTATGTGGTCATAGACAAGTCCCGTGAAAGGATCACCCTTCAGCCAGTAGTAACCATTGTTCGTGCCGATAAAGACCTTGCCATCCGGGGTGCTTAACATTGAGAAGACGGACCAGATCAGATCCGAAACCTCTTGCATGGAATACTGCACATAGTCATAGTTCTCGGGATCTTGTGGATCGGGCAGGAAGACGACGAGGCGGCTCTCCCAATAAGGGATATCATAAAGCAGCCAGATCCGTCCCTCGGGGTCCACCTGGATATCGGTTATGGAAATAAACGGGCAATAATCGACAGTACCGCCATAGGATACCGGATCCGGAATCCAGCTGAACATGTGGCACTCAGGCCCAGCCGGCCCATCGGTGATCCTTATAAGCCCGTAGTAATGATGGGCGAGGTATACATTTCCGTCCCCGTCGACCACCATCTTATCAAGAAAGCGTCCGTACCCGGAGAAGGTCACCTCCGGACAGATTTCTTTGAATTCAGGTTGTTCCAAATCCCCATTAAACAGCTGAAGTCCCTTGTTTGTGAGAACGAGAAATTCATCGTGATAGGGGACCATGTCGATTATGTAATCGCTTATCATCCCATCTTCGACTGAAAGGAATTGAAAGCTTGCATCGTTAATGTCGAGAAGGGCCAGCCCTCCGCGGGTTCCCACCCAGACTTCACTTTCAGAAACCGGGCATACCGCGCTGACTCGGCTTGTATTGAGAACACTCGTAACCACGAACAGGACGCTGTTCGAGGTCCGGCCGTTCACGGTAACTGTAACAAACCCGGTGGATGCGCCTTCCGGAACAATTGTAATCAGATGGGTCCGGCTCGCCTCGATAACGACGGCCATCTTTCCATTGAATTCCACCACATTCTCTTCTTCAGATGTGGAGAACCTGTTCCCGCTGATGGTTACTTCAATTCCCACGGGCCCGCTGTCCGGGCTACAAGATGTGATGAGGGGCTTAGGCCCACCGGGATCGTGCTCGCCCTCATCAGGATCGGGAGGAATACCGACCCCCTGATTCCCTCCGGACCCGCTGCACCCTCCCGAGGCGATCATCACGCCGGCAAACATCACAGCGGTCAGGATGACACTCGAAAGCCTGAGTATCCCTGCGATACGAACCATTATCGTCTTCCTTATTAAGTAAAATCCCCTCGTACAACCTCTATAATACATACTTCTTTTCTGAATGTAAAGCGTAAAGTAAATTCTTATAGATATGACTAAAAAACTTGAATAGAGTCATTATGCACACCAATCAATCGGGCCAATCCCATGAATACCATCGAACTCTCAAAAAAAAAGGCGGCAGACCGAAAAAGATCGTCCGCCGCCAGTTCAAGACCCGGTGTAAATCTGTTTATTTATTTGTGCTCAAAACTCAATACGTCGATTGCGGCGAAATGCTCTTTCAGCAATTCTTCCATTCTTTCGACAGATTCCTCCCGAATCAAACGGCCTTCATGATTGATCTGATCCATTTCCTCTATGATCGATTGAATGTCTCCGACCGGACCCTCGCTCGCTGCAAGGAAGATGGTCTCTGTGCCAATGTGTTTGTCAAGGGGCCATGCTTTCCCCTCAGGTATACGGTATGATTTCTTTCCCAAAAGCGGATTTGCCGGATCCAGCCCTTCGGCCGGAAAAATCTTCGTACATTCACCCTGGCTATCATAACCGATGAGGTATATGAAGGCGTTCCTGTTCGTCCTTACATTCAGGAAAAATGCATCACCTGAATACAGAACGCTTCCCGGCATGAGGGGGATGGTCTTGGTGCTGCGGGTGAGGTAGCTCGTTTCCGCCATGAAATCACTCTTCACGGAAAGTGGGTACTGGGGCAGAAAGATCAGGATCGCCCACATCGCCACCGCCACGGCGGCCGTTGCCCCAATAAAAGACGGTCTTACTCTCAGGCTGCGGAACGAGCCAAAAACTCTTTCCGAAGCGGATTTTACATAACCATCCCTGGCTTCAGGAATCCGCTCCAATGAACGGAGCAGCTCCGACGATGGAGCGCTCCCTTCATGGATCCACTGGTCATCCTCTTTTAAATAGTCGGTGGTGAGATGGGAACAGGAAGTGCATTCCACGAGATGTTGCTTTATCCGCTTGCTCTCGAACCACCCCGACGTACCGGTGAGAAAATTGTGGAGTGCGTTTGTCTCAGGGCAACATCGGTCGACTTTCCCCTGTACTTCCCCAAAGCCCTCCTCTCCGGCGTCCTTGAGCTCCTCATGAATGCGGGACAGAAGGCCGACTTCATTTTTGCATTTGGGACAGTCATCGAGATGCGCCTCGATGAGCTCCCTTTCATGCTCATCGAGGCCTTGCATAACAAAGGCTGCATTTTTTTCCTTGGTGACGTGCTTTTTCATTTGTCAGGTCCCCCTTTTTGAATGTTAGAAATACCAGTACTTTTATAGCTTTGTAATGCTCCCCACTTTATAAAATGTGACGCTGAAGGCTGTGATATTATTACAAAAAATTTATCGTATTTTTTTTCGAAGTTTTTTCAATCCTCTCGAGAGTCTGATTCCGACATTTGTCGTTGAAATTCCCATTAGTTTTCCGATCTCTTCATAACTGAGGCCATGAAAATAAAAGAATTTTATTGGATCCGAATACTTTGAAGGCAGCGTGTCCACCTTCTTCAGCAGCTCTCCGCGGAATGTCTCCTGAAAAGGCCCCCTACCCCTATCCGGAATGACGTTCTCAGCCCCCCCCATCTGTACATTCCTGTCGCTGAAACGAAGTTCCTCCTTTAGATACTGGAGGGTCTTGGATCGCCGGAGCAGGGAGAACCATGCAGCAAAATTCACAAAATTGTACTTGGGTAGATTGAGGTAGAGCTCTTCAAAAATGTAGAGTATAATATTGTCGATATGTTCCTCGATCAAATGCCCGCAGTTGTACTGCTTCAGAATATAGATGACATGGCTTTTTACTTCACCGGCATACCGGTAGACCAGATCATTCCACGCGCCCTGATCATTCTTCAGACAACGCTTGACTAAGCCGTCAGGATGCTCTTTTAATGCCATTATGAAAAGTTTCGATATAAGGTTTCTTCACGACTTGTTTTGGGCAAATCCAGTTAAAGTAGAGAAAAAGGATATTTATTCTATTTTTCAGGAAGATGCAAGATCGCTTCGGTCAGGCAATTGGCATATTCAGAAAATAGGATCCCAGCAACTGACGAAGTGAACTTTTAGGAAGGACATTCGCATGTACGACTTTCTCGTAATAGGCGCCGGAATATGCGGTCTTCAGCTCTCAGCTCTTCTCTCGAATGACGGTCACAGGGTGTGCGTGCTCGAAAAATCGAAGACCGTGGGCGGCAGGGCGCGGGTAGTCAGACAAAAAGGCTACACCCTCGACTACGGCATCCACATGATCCGGTCCGGAAGGCGCAGCTCCCTGGGAAAGACCTTCCGTCAGATCGGCGCCCCGGTACGCTTTCGCTCCATGAGATCGGCCCACCTGGTCGATGCCGACGGAAAAAGCAAGGTCTTCCCCTCCGAGCCGCTCAGCTATTTCCGCACCGAGCTGTTCGGCGCGCGCGATTACATGAAAGTGGCCCGGCTTCTGGCGAGCCTTCGTCCCCGAACCCTGCAATCGTACGATCGAACGAGCGTGGAGGAGTGGTTCGCGGAAAAAGATTTATCGCCCGCGCTGAAGCGCTTCTTCACCCTCATGACATCCGGCCTCCTGGTCAACCCGCACATGGAGAGGGCCTCGGCCGGCGAAATGCTCCGCAACCTCTTCAAACTCGTCAAGGCCGGGATCCCCAACGGCTATCCGGAGGGGGGCTGGCAATCCCTCTTTGACACTCTCGTCGGGGTGATCGAACAGAGGGGCGAGGTCCGCACAGGCTCCTCCGTACAGGAGATCCTGGTCGAGGGTGGAAAGGCAAGGGGCGCCAGGTTGGACGGCGAGCTGGTACGCGCGAGGAACGTGGTGGCCGCACTTCCCGCGCAGCATCTCTTCACGGTCCTCGCCCCGAGCCACGTCCCGGCCGATTACCACCACAGGTGCGCGAACCTGCGGCCCTCGGCCGGAATCTCGATCGACTACTGCCTCGACCGCCCCCTCTGTCCGGACCGCGCCCTCTGGCTCTTCTGGGAGCCGATCATGCTCACCCTGTTCACATCGAATTTCGAGCCGTCCCTCGCCCCGTCGGGCGGACAGATCTATACCGCCTTCAGCCCGGCAGGCGTCGAGGTCATCCGGAATCGGAAGGCGGCCCACGCCCTTCAGGCCCGTATGGAGGAGGCGCTAAGGCGCAAATGGCCGGACCTGGAGGCCGCCACGGTACACAAGCGGACCCTCTATCTCGACATGGTGGACGGCATCGAGGTCAATATCGAGCAGATCCCCTGTGACAGGCCCGGCTATACGGTGCCGGGTGTGGAAAATCTCTTCCTGGTGGGGGATTCGACCTGCGCGCCGGGCGGGGGAGGCGACATCGGTCACGAATCGGTCCGGGAATGCTACGAGACGATCCGCACCACACTTTAGGAGGCGGTTGCATTTATCCCTATTCGCGGCAGGCACAACATCCTGCCTTTCCGATCCGGATTTTTCCTCTGAGGAACCCATGAACCCAGGAAAAAAGAAGGGAAGGATAGAATTTGGCTATGTCCATCGTGCCATAATTCCCTTTCCTGGTTTCCTGGATTCCTCAGAGGTATCTTTTTAGGGACCGATAAATCACATCTCCTTTTCGTAGAATCCGTCCAGGACCTCCCAGTACCGCTTCGTCACCACCTTGCGCTTTACCTTCATCGTCGGAGTTAGCTCGCCCGACTCCTGGGTGAAATCGTCGGCAATGACGGCGAACTTTTTGATCGTCTCGTAGGATGGAAGCTCTTTGTTGAACTCCCTTATCACCCCGTCGACCAGGGTGACCACCTCTTCGCGGCGACAAAGCGAAACGTGGTCCTCGGTGTCGAAGCCCCGTGCCCCGGCCCACTTGGCTATCTCTTCCGGGTCGAGCGTGACGAGGGCGGTGAGGTATTTGCGCCTGTCCCCGTAGACCATGACCTGGCTCACGAAGGGGTTCGTCTTGATGAGGTTCTCGATGTTCTGGGGCGCCACGTTCTTTCCGCCCGCGGTGATGATGATGTCCTTCTTTCGGTCCGTGATGTAGAGATATCCGTCGTCGTCGAAGGTCCCGATGTCCCCGGTGTGATACCAGCCCTCTTCCGTGAGGACCTCGGCCGTCATCTCCGGCTGGTTGAGGTAGCCGCGATAGACCTGGTCGCTTCGAACCAGAATTTCTCCGTCCTCAGCGGTCCGGATCTCCACCCCCGGGACCGGGCGCCCGACAGAGCCGAATCGGTATGCCTCCTCCAGATTGCTGGTGCACAAAAGCGTCTCCGTGATCCCGTAGAGCTCGAGGGTGAGAATCCCACAGGCGTGGAAGAACTCGATGATCTCCTTGGCAATCGGGGCCCCGCCGGACATGATGAACCGGATCCTGCCTCCGAAGAGGGTCCGGACCTTGCCCAGCACAAGGCTCGAAGCGATGGCATACTTTGCCCGGAGGATCGCACCCGGCCTCTGGCCGGCCTGACGGGCCTGGCTGATCTGACGCCCTGTCGAGACGGACCACTCAAAGATCCGCCTCATCACGGCCGGCCCCTCCCCCGCCTTCCCCCTGATCTTCGTATAAATCTTCTCGTAGACCCTTGGGACGCTGTAGAGGACCGTGGGGCGAATCTCGGCTATGTCGTCCACGAGGGTATCTATGCTCTGCGCGTAGGACCACCGGCTTCCGAGGTAGATCGCGGCGGCGAGGCCGATCCGCTGGTAGATGTGGGGGAGAGGAAGCCATATGATGCTCATGTCGTCCCGGGATATGGTGGCCGCACTGGCAACGGAGCGGCACGAGCCCACGACGTTCCCGTGGGTGAGGACCGCCCCCTTGGGAGGCCCTGTCGTGCCCGATGTATAAAAGATGATCGCTGTGTCGTCCGGCGCCAGCGCCTCCTGACGCCGCTCCAGCTCGGCCCGGAGCGATCCGGCCCTCTCGGCCCCGAGGTTCTCCAGGTCCTCCAGGCTGATAAGACCCGGCTCTTCTCTGCCGGGAGATCCATCGATCAGGATGATCCGCTCCAGTCGGGGCAGACCGGGACGCTCGGAGAGGACCTTGGCCAATTGTTCCTCATCCTCGACCACCACCACCCGGGCGCCTGCATCCACGATGATGTGGCTGACCATATCAGGCGTATTGCTGTGATAGATTCCGACGGGAACGCCACCCGCGGCCAGAGCGGCGCGGTCGACGAGATCCCATTCGGGGCGGGTCGTGCTGAGGATCGCCACGGTCTCCCCGGGGCCGAGGCCGATCTCCGCCAGCCCCATCGCGATGGCCTCCACCCGCTCTCCATATCGACTCCAGGAGACTTCCTGCCAGCGGCCGTCCGACTTGAACCTGTAGGCGGTTCGGTCTCCCAGCTGTTTCACTCTGTCTCGAAACATCGAAGCCAACGTCTCGTTTTGCATCGAATCTTCCTCCTTGGGGGGAGAGGATAGAGGATCATATCCGAGAGGTCAACGCATCTTTTATTTTTCCACCCTCTCCGATATGATTTGCCTGGGACGCCGGGAATCGGATCCGAAACATGACCTTTCGAAAAGGGTAAAAGGGATCGTTGGGAGTGAAAGAGGATCTCTGGGGGTAAAGGTGATGAACAAAGTCGAAAACGCCTATATCGTGCTCAAAGAGCGCGGCTTCATCTACCAGGTCACGGACGAAAAGGGAATCCACAATCTGCTCGAGGCCGGCCCGATCTCATGCTACATCGGCTTCGACCCGACCGCGTCCAGCCTCCATGTGGGAAGCCTGGTGCCGATCATGTCGCTTGCCCACATGCAGCGCGCAGGGCACCGCCCGGTGGTCATCGTCGGCGGCGGCACCGCCATGGTGGGCGACCCGAGCGGCAAGACCGAGATGAGAAAGCTGCTCACCCAGGAACAGATCCGGGCAAACGCCGAGGACCTGAAAAGACAGCTCTCCCGCTACCTCTCCTTCGACAAGGGCCAGGCCGTCATGCTCGACAATGCGATATGGCTGGCCCCTCTGAACTACATCGACTTCCTGCGCGACATTGGCCGCCACTTCAGCGTGAACCGGATGCTTTCGGCCGAGTCCGTTAAGTCCAGGCTCGAGAGCGGCCTCAGCTTTCTCGAGTTCAACTACATGCTGCTCCAGTCCTACGACTTCTATGTGCTCCTGCGCGACCACGATGTGGAGCTCCAGATGGGCGGGCAGGACCAGTGGGGCAACATCGTAGCCGGGATCGACCTCATCCGCCGCCTTCTCAACAAGGAGGCCTACGGTATGACCTTTCCCCTCATCGAAAATGCCGGCGGGCAGAAGTTCGGCAAGACCGAGAAGGGCACGGTCTGGCTCGATGCCCAGCGGACCTCTCCTTACGAGTTCTACCAGTTCTGGCGAAATGTGGAGGACAGCGACGTGGGACGGTTCCTCGGGCTCTTCACCTACCTTCCCATGGAGGAGGTCCGGCGCCTCGGCTCGATCGAGGCCCCCCTCATCAACCGGGCCAAGGAGATCCTGGCCTACGAGGCCACCCGGATAACCCACGGCGAAGAGAAAGCCGCCGAGGCATACAGGGCCGCCCTATCCCAGTTCGGCGAGGCAGATCCGGGAGGCACCGTGGAGACCTCTTCCGAGATCGCCCGCATTCGGGGGACCCGGCGCGAGGCCCTGCCGACCGCCGAGGTGTCCGAAGGCGATCTCGCCGCCGGCATCTGGATCGTCAAGCTCCTGGTCGACGCGGGATTATGCTCCTCGCGGGGAGAGGCGCGCCGCCTGATCGACCAGGGTGGCGTCTATGTCAATGAAGAGCGCGTCGAGTCATCGGATCTCCGGATCGGCATCGCCCACGTGTGCGACGGAGAGGTCATGCTCCGGGCCGGGAAGAAGCGATATTGCAGAGTGACGGCTACCGCGCCGCCCGCCAACCCGCTCGATCACCCCAAGGAAGGCTGAATCCATGGAAGATGATCGTATTCTTCAAATCGATGATGTCGTGATCCGCCTCGCCCGGCCGACCGAGCTCCCTGCAAAATGGATCGGCCAGGAGGAGGTGATCAAACAGCTGCTGGCAGCCTGGATGGTGGTGGACGAGAGCGACCTCCCCTTGAATCCTCGCATCGTGGGGAAGCCCGGGGTGGGCAAGACGACTCTCGGCTACTGTGCCGGAGATAAGCTCGGCCGGCCGGTCTATCTCTTCCAGGCCACCATGGACACGCGACCCGAGGATCTGATCGTCACACCGGTCATCTCCCCGGACGGGAAGATACAGTACATGGCCTCCACCGTGGTGAGCGCCGCCGTGAAGGGCGGCGTCTGCATCCTCGACGAGGGGAACCGGATGAGCGAAAAGGCCTGGGCCTCGCTGGCGCCGCTCCTCGACGGCCGACGCTATGTGGAGAGCCTCGTGGCCGGAGTGACCATCCCGGCCCATCCCGCCTTCCGCTTCGCCACCACCATGAACGACGACGCATCCACATACGAGCTGCCCGAGTACATCCACTCCCGGCTCCAGCCCCAGATCCTGGTTGACTTCGCCGAGCCCGACGAGGAGCGCCTCATCCTGAAAGAGAACCTCCCCTTCGTGGATGACTGGATACTCGACTATGTGGTGAATTTTCTCGAGCAGGCCCACAAGGCCGATGAGCGCTACACGGTGCGCGACGGCATCAACATCGCCCGGTACGCCGCAAAGATGCTCAAAGACCGATCCGAAGACAAGGGATCCCGCGCAGAGGAGGTGATGCGGGAGGCCTTTCTCCTCATCCTCGGCGAAGAGGCCCTCTCACACATCGATGAATAGACTCTGGTTCGAAAAGTCCGGCAACATTCACGCTCTCCCTGTCTGCCACAATCGAGTGGAGTTCGCCGACCTCGTGCGGGCCGCTTTCGAGGTCGTCTGTCCGGACGCGGTCGCCGTGGAGCTTCCCGGCAGTCTCGAGCCCTATGTGCTCAGGGCGATCCGCCGGCTTCCCCAGGCCTCGGCGATCCTGTTCCAGGACCGCACCGGCCACACCGTCTATCTCCCCGTAGAGCCGGCCGATCCGCTCATCGAGGGCGTCAGGGGCGCCCTGGAGCGCGGGCTGCCCGTGGCCTTCGTCGATGTGGATGTGGACGAATACCCTCGCTTCCGGGACCCGATCCCGGATCCCTATGCCCTGTTCAGGATCGGCCCGGAGGCCTTTTACCGCTCTTTTTCTCAGGTCATGGCGGGCCGCCTGTCGTCCCACCCTCTCGACGTCCGCCGGGAGCGGGGCATGGCCCACCACCTCCAGGGTCTTCAGGAGAAGTACGGGCGCATCCTCTTCATCTGCGGCATGGTGCACCTGCCGGGCGTCCTCGAGCACCTGAAAACCGGCCAGCCCCAGCCTCTCGAGCGGGTCAGGCGCGAGGCCGTTCAGGTATTCAATCTACACCCCGAGTCGACACGGGAGGTGATGCACGAATACCCGTTCCTCTCGGCGGTCTACGAGATGCGGCGCCGTGGCCTCCCCCCCGAGCCAGAGATGGATCGGTACACGGTTCGCAAGCGCATGCACGTACGGGTAACCCCGCTCTTTGTGATCCAAAAGAAGAAGGGCGAGCATGATGAAAGAGCCGCCTTGAGGGCGGCTATCGAATGGGCCGCCAGGAGGGCCGGGCCTCCTGGGGAATTGGACCGCCCCGGAGACGGAGGAGCTCCACGCGAAGAAGAGAGCCCATCCAGAGCTTCTGGGCCGGGGCCCGAGGACGAGGCACCGGTCGGCTCTTCTGAGCTCCCAGGCCCCATCGACCGCCAGCTCCTCCTGTGGCGGCTCTTCCAAATCGCCTCCCGCCACTACGAGCAGGACACGGGCGAGACCGTGGCCCCCTGGCAGCGCCGTCTCTTCATGAAGTTCTCCCGCAACTACGCCCTGGTCGACGGCCTGCTGATAGCCGACTTCTTCCACATGGTGGCAACGGCCCGGGCCACGGTGGACGATAACTTCTGCTACGCCCTCTGGAGGCTGGGGAGCCACTATCCCTGGCAGAAAGAGGCGACCGACCTGCCTACCCTCCGCATCACGGGCGACGAGATCTGGCTCGGACAGCGCAGGATGAACATCCGGCGGTGGGTGCCGAGGCGCAAGCAGCGCCCCTTTGCGGTTCCAATGCGGCGCCGCAAGAGTGAGCGCCGCCCGGGCGAGTGGCTCGAAGCCTTCGACACCAAGGCGATCTGCTCCTACCCCCCCGAGGACATCGTGATCGAGGACTATGGCCGCTTTCTGCAGAAAAAGGGGCGAAGTATCCTGAGCGAGGAGAAGAGCCGGGTCGAGCCGTTCACCGTCTCCATGCTGGACGGGATCGACATGCGCGAGACGATCCGGAACTGGACCGAGGGAAAGATCTATGTACGCGAACAGAGGGTGGTACACGGTGGGATGGGCTCGGTGGTGGTGATCTTCGACGAGGACGAGGACGAATCCCTGTACCCCTACCGGATGACCTGGCACGGCGAGCACGAGCAGGAATCGGACATGGCCTTCTACGCCACCGCGCCCGGCGACAACATCGTGGGCCCGGGCATCTCGCGCTGCGAGTACGGGGGATTCATGATGACCTACCCACCCCGCCGGGTCTACGACGTCTGGCGCGACCCGGATTACCTCATCTTCAGGCTCAAGTCGGAGGTCCTGCTCGCCGCCGCGCTCGACTACTCGGTCGAGAAGTTCGTCGTCTACGTGGCCGCCACCTCCCCACGATCATACATGCGCACCCTGGCTGCCCGCTTTCGAAAGCAGATCATCTACATCCCGATCGGTCAGCTCTCGCCGACAAAGATCAAGCAGATCCGGGTGGCCCACATCCTGTCAGGGTACGACAAGCGGGAGATGGCTAAGGAGTATATTTGGTAGGTGGTTTCGAAGTATCGAAGTGGTACGCTTTTTCCACAAGGTCAAATCATCCTCGTCCTCGTCGTCCTCGTCCTCGAAATCGGGAAGATACCAGAACATCAGATACGCTGGAGGTGTAAATGTTTCGACGAAAGGGCCCTCGTCCGGGACTTCGCCCGGAATAGGTGGACACATGTGTCCGCCCTTCCGGGCTCGATGAATCGCGCCCCTACCGGTCCGGTGACGATTCGTTGTAAGGGCGACCGCCGGTCGCCCTTACAACTTCTACTATAAATCGCGCGTTCTTACCAACATGTTGGTATCTTTGAGCGCCTAAGTGCCTAATTGAAATCCACAAACCCGCCCAGGCCGTCGCCGAGGAAGAGGGAGATGTAGCCATCATTGTTCCCTACGGCCACGTCGGCGTGTCCGTCCTCGTTGAAGTCGGCGGAGGCGGCATACAAAGGATAGCCGACAGCGATATAGTCACCATGATGTTCAAAGCCTCCCATGCCGTCTCCAAGGCTGAGGTAGAGCAGGTGCATATTCCCGCCTATGCCTACTACATCCAGCAGTCCGTCCTCGTCTAAGTCGCTCAAGGCCAGCCCGGCTCCCCCGCCAAAATAGAAGACGGGTTCTTCAAATGTGCCGTCCCCGTTTCCTTTGAGGAATTGGAAGTATTGATCGTAATAGTAATCGTCTAGACAGGTTAGAAGTAGATCCAGGTGGCCGTCCAGGTCGATGTCCTCGCCAATAACCCAGCTCCCTTCTGACGGGAAAGAGTTAGAATTGGCCAATCCTCCTTGCCCGTCTCCATAAAGAATCAAGACATCATTGTCATCGTCAGGATAGTGGGAATGCTGGGCTACAGCAAGGTCGGTGTGGCCGTCTTCGTTAAAGTCTCCGCAGGAAATGGCCATAGGACGAGCACCACCATGATAATCCGTCTTATTTAGAAACTCGCCAAAACCGTCCCCCAGGAATAAAGAGATTCCAATCGATAGTGAAGATACTACAAGATCGAGGATCCCGTCTTCGTTGAAATCGGCTGCGTCGATACATTTGCGTGAGTGATACATGGAACCAAGTTCATAATCCAGGGGCTCTCCGAATCCCCCCAGACCATCGCCGATGAGGACAGTCATGTATTCATCACGAACTGCCGCAAGGTCGAGGCGGCCGTCGCTATTCCAGTCCCCGACCACAAGTGCATAGAAATATCGGCCATCGAGAAAGGAGGCCGGTTCGCTGAAGCCTCCCTCGCCGTCTCCGAAATAGAGGCTAACCGTCTCGCCCTGGGCCGCGGCAATATCCTCGTGGCCGTCTTCGTCGAAATCCCCGGTCACGATCATCTCGATGTCGCCCGGGCCGTCGAAGGTCTCCACTTGACCGAAGCCTCCGCTGCCGTCGCCGGTGATCATGGCCACATTGTCGTAGCCGTGGCTGATCGCCAGGTCCATGATCCCGTTTCCGTCGAAGTCCCCCTGGGCCAGATCTCCCATTATGCAGCAGTCCAGAACAAAGTCCCAGTCGAGAAAGGTCCCGTCGCCATAGCCCAGGAGGATGTAAGCCCCAGGGCCATAAGCTACAAAGGCCAGGTCCATGATCCCGTCACCGTTATAGTCGCCAGAGACCACGTAGCTCGCGTGCTCAATACCATGGGGAAGGTGTTCGGCAAATCCCCCATCTCCGTCGTTCAGCAGCACACTCACGAAGAGCGAGTCATAATTCACTACGGCCAGGTCCGGGGCCCCGTCCCCGTTGAAGTCGGCCGTGGTTATATCCCGGGGTGAATCCCCAACAAAATACTTCACATCATCTGAAAATCCGCCCATTCCGTCTCCGAGTACAATGCTAACCGTATCATCCCCTCCCCAATATTCCCCGATGTTTGCGATTGCCGCATCCATATGCCCGTCGCCGTCGTAGTCATCTACCGTGATGGCATGTGGCTGGTAGCCCGCATAGAATTCTATTGGATTCCCGAACCCGCCCTGACCGTCACTGAAGAGGACAATAACTTTTTGCTCACTCATCACGCCGAAGGTTGCGATGATATCGAGAAACCCGTCCTCATCGAAATCAGCACTTGTCATGAAATGAACATACTGGGGCATTGATGAACAACCAGGCTCTCCAAACCCTCCTTCACCATCACCCAGGAGAAGACATATCTCTTCATCTCCCGCGGCATCTCCTTCGGCCAAAAGGTCAAGATGACCGTCATTGTTGAAATCTGCCGTGATTACGTCATTGCATCTCCTATCAATAGAATAATCCGTTTGGATCTCCCACATCCCATCCTCCCCGCTTAGAAGCACAGTGATATCGTGGTCGTCAATTGCTACGTCATCCCGTCCGTCCTCGTTGTAATCCCCCACGGCAATTTCGCCTGCCCCCCAGCCAAGATAATAGGCTCTCACAACAGGGACCACATCAAGGGGAGGCCGTGATACTATGAAGTCAAGGCGGTTGCTCTCGACATCTTTGTGACGAATCCAGACCTGCCCGGTCTGCGTCCCCGGGGGCACGGCCACCTCAATGCGGGTATCGCTCCAGAAAAGGGCCCTTCCGGCCGGGATCCCGCTGAACAGGACCTGGGTGAAACCCTGCCTGGCGCTGAACCCCTCCCCCTCGATCACCACTATCTGGCCCTCCCAGCCCGCCGGAGGATCAAGCGACGTGAGTATCGGATCTGTGGGGATACAGCTACAGAGGAAGGCGAGGGCGACAATTGATATGTAAAGACTTTTCATTCTATTTTTCCTCTCTGGTGCTACCATTTGCGTGCCGGAAGCCTCTTGGCCTGCTCTTATTCGTTGAGGGGTGTGCCGAGCTCCCGGAAGAATAACAGTTCCGTGCCATCCGGG
>CAZFWM010000012.1:0-45130 GCA_964522545.1 uncultured Thermodesulfobacteriota bacterium | reverse complement strand
AGTACCGCAATATCGAGATCTACAGGCGCCTGTAGATCTCGATATTGCGGTACTGGAGCTCGAAGCATCTGAGTGCCAGGGAGTTGAAGCGCCCTTCGTCCGGACCGGCCTCCACGCCCCGGTCTATGAAATCATGGATCAAACCGACCAGCTCCTCGTCCCATGCGGATCCTAGCTCTATCCTCTCCACCGTCTCAGCCTCCTGTGATCACGATGATGGCAATAGCTACACGCTGAAATTTTCTAGGCTTCCATACATGATTCTTGTGTAAAAAGCCTATTCAACCACAGAGGACACAGAGGTCACAGAGATTCAGAGGAGAGATTATCATTATTTTTGACCAATTCATCTCTCCTGTCTCTGTGCTCTCTGTGTCCTCTGTGGTAAATCCATTCTTTTTTCGAGAAGTCAGACATGTACTGTCGCCGCTTTTTCCTCGATCAGGTGAACCAGGGCACTTAGCAAAGCCTCACGGCTGACGTCGACCTCTCTGAGAATCTCCTTGAACGTGTGCCGCCCATCCATGAGCCCCTTCTCTCCCCGAGCGGTGAGGGCCCGCGCCTCGGGGGGGGCAAGGCCCGCGGCCTGTAGGCGGCGGGAGGCTTCCGCCCGCCCCGTGAGGAGTCTCGGCCGCATGGAGAGCCTGAGAGGAGGGATCTCCCGAACCCCGGGCGGCACCACGAAGTCGGTGGCCCCATAGGCGAACAGGTACGCTTCCCTGCCGAACTTTATCCTGAAGCAGTGGCGGTATGCCTCCAGCCCGGCCACGATCCCCTCGCCGATCGCCTTTCCCGCCGCTGCAAAGGTGCCGGTGATGTCTCCGGCCGCGAACAGCCCCGGCGACCCGGCCCTCATGGATCGGTCCACCTCTATGAACCCTTCCCGGGTTCTTCGCAGTCCATCGCAGTGGACCTCAAAGCAGGGCTCCAACTCGTAGGAGTTGTAATCCAGGACCACGGCCCGGCACGGGATCATGCGAGCCTTGCCGTCTGCGACGATGCGAACGCCCTCCACCCGGGCCCCTCCTTCATAGCCGAGGACCCTGCCCCTCAGCTCATTCCTCCTTCGCCGCCTCCCTGCCCTCCCGTCCCCTGCGTCCACGATGGTGATCGTCCCGGCTCCCCGGGAGGAACGAGGGGCGAGGATTCTCCTCAGATTCCGCACCCTCTCTCCCCCGACCACGACCACAGGGCCCTGTCCGGGAGCGGCAAAGGCACGGTCCAGGATCTCGCCGAGGTACTCGTACCCCATATAGGTAACGAAGATCCCGCGACCCAGATAATCCTTCTCATTGGCGAGCCTCTTGAATCCACAGGCCAGGATCACGCTCAGGCATCGCACCCTGTCCCCTGACTCGGTGATCAGGGTCCAGGGCGGGCCCGCCTCGATGCGGCGTACGAGCCCCTTCAGCACGGGGATCTTCAGCCGCCTCACATCCCGGGCCAGGCGTGCGGCCAGCCCCCCCTTCTCGAACCGGATACCGGGCCCGGTCAGAGTGGTCGAACCCCAGCCGGCCAGACCTCCGAGGATCGAGGGCTCGATGATGAGCGTGCTGCAACAGACCGCCTTGTACGCCTTGACCCAGCGCGTCCGGACCGCAGCCGTCATCCCGGCCACGCCCCCCCCGATTACGCACACGTCGTAGTCGTAGTGCACTTAGATCTCTCCACGGGCCTTCATGTATCCCTCCAGGCCTCCGTGTGCCAGGACCGCGAGGATGTGCGGGTCCACCGGGCTGCACGGAAAGATCCGGCCCTTCACGGGACACCGCACCGCGGCAGCGTACGGGTCCACCTCGATCATACCGCCGCTCTGGAAGTATTCATGAGCCCCGGGACATTCGAGGGCAGGAATCCCGAGGTTCGTTGCGTTGCGATAGAAGATGCGGCCGAAGGAGACAGCCACAATTGCGCTCACCCCTCTCAGAACCATGGCGCGGACCGTGGTTTCACGGCTGGAACCGCACCCGAAGTTTCGCCCCGCCACGATGATGTGGTCGGCCGTGTCGGCCCCTATGCGAGTGTCCGCGTCACTCTCCTTGGAATCCCCGGCCAGGCTGAAGAGGCCCTCCCTGAGTGTCTCCTCGTCCAGGCTGAAAAAGCTGGACGGAAGCAGCAGGTCCGTGTTCACATGATCGCCCAGCTTGACGACACTCCCCTGAATTTTCCTATCCATACGATTTCTCTCTGCGCTTGAAATGAGCACCTATAGCCATTCGAGCTGACTTTTACTCTCTGACATTTCAAACCTTACGTTAGATAAATTCACCACAGAGGACACAGAGGTCACAGAGAGAAAATGAATTAACCACCCTCTTTCTCTGTTACCTCTGTGTCCTCTGTGGTTGAAAAATCATTTTCATAAGCTCCGAGGATTTTCTTCTCTACGTCTCTGTGTTAAAGCTTTTTTCCGGGCCGCCTATAGGAACTCCCTCGGGTCTGCGATCTTCCCGGCCACGGCGCTCGCCGCCGCCGTGAGGGCGGATCCCAGATAGACTCTGCTCGTCGGATCCCCCATCCGGCCGGTGAAGTTGCGGCTGGACGTGGAGAGACAGACCTCGCCGGCGGCCAGGATCCCCTTGTCGATCCCGCCGCAGGGGCCGCAGCCGGGAGCCCCGATTACAGCACCCGACTCAAGCAGGACCTCTATGATCCCCTCGCGCACGGCCGCTTTCATTACGGCCGCCGAGGCGGGCACCACGATCAACTTTAGGAAAGGGGCTGCCTTCCTTCCCCGCAGTATCCGGCAGGCGGACCGGAGATCGGTGAGCCGACCTCCCGAGCACGAACCGATAAAGACCTGGTCGAGGGGTTCACGGGCGACATCCTGGACCGTGGTCGTACGGGCCGGGCTCCCCGGCAGGGCCACCATGGGATTTGAGGTCGAAGCATCCAGTTCCACTTTTTCCAGATAGGCCGCCCCGGGGTCGGCGGCGAGCCGTACGAAGTCCGGAGGGAGGCGGCCGTCGCGGTCCAGGAGGTATTCTTCCGTGACCTCGTCCGGCGCAAAGAGGGAGTTCTTTGCCCCGCTTTCCACCGTCATGTTGCACATGGCCAGGCGGTCGTCCATGCCGATCCCTGTGCTCGTCCAGTCGCAGAACTCGATCGCCCGATAGGCGGCACCGTCCTCGCCGAATCGGCCTAGCAGATCGAGGATGAGGTCGCGGCCCGAGACGCACTCCGGCATCGCGCCCTTTATCTCCACGCAGATGGCCCCGGGGACCTGGAGCCAGATCGCCCCGTTTACAAGGGAATATAAGAGGTCCGTAGATCCCACGCCGGTGGCGAAGCAGCCCAGTGCGCCGGCCGTGACGGTGTGGGAGTCCCCCCCCACGACCACCCGGTACGGGAGGAGGCTCGGGTGCTCGGCGAGGATCTGGTGGCATATCCCGCGAAAGAGGTGAAAGTCGGCGATTCCACGGCTCCGGGCGAAGTCGATGACGCCCTTGAGGAGGTTGGCCCGATCGATCGAGGCGGGCGGCGAAAAATGATCAGCCGTGAGCACCACGCGCTCCGGGTGGAGGATCCCGGCTCCGAGGACCTCCATCCGGTCCGCAATGAGCGCCACCGATGGGTCGGTGCCCAGGAGAAGGTCCACCTCGACCCGGACGAAGGCCCCTTCCCGCTCGGCCCCGGCCGCCTTTCGGGACAGTATCTTTTCGGTCAGTGTCGCCGGGCCCTGCATGAAATCTCCCTCTTATTTGTCCTCATGTCCCCCGGGAGTATCGACCACCGCGCCGACGATGTCCCAGAACTGATTCTCCGTGATGCCGGCGCTCTCTTTTCTGTATCTCCTGACCTGCTCCTGGAGGGCCCGAAAGGGTTCCCGCCCCCCCCGCTCCAGGGCCTTGACGGCCCCCAGGATCGCCTCGATCTCGTCCGGAGAGGCGTGTATGTCGTGTTTTTCAAGGAGGTGCTCGATCTGGTGCCGGCCGGAATGCTTGCCGATGACGAAGGAGCGCTCCTGACCCACCAGGGCGGGCTCGAAGGGCTCGTATGTGTCGGCGCGCTTGAGAGTTCCGTCGATGTGGATTCCCGATTCATGCTTGAATGCGTGTTCTCCCACGATGGGCGAGCTCGCAGGCACTACGATGCCGGAGGCTGTCTCCACAAGGCGAGATAGTTCCAGCAGGCATTCGATCCGGATGCCGTGCTCGATGCCGAGGAGCCGATCCACCACCATGGCCGCCTCGTGGAGCGGGGCGTTTCCCGTGCGCTCTCCGATGCCGTTCACCGTGACCGAGGGAAATTCGGCCCCGGCCTCGATGGCCGCCACGGTGTTGGCCGTGGCGAGGCCGAAGTCGTTGTGGCAGTGGACGCCGAGGGGCAGGGATCGCTCCATGGCGCCGAAGAGCCCGGCCAGAAACGACCGCATCCCGGACGGCGTGATGGTGCCCACCGTGTCGCATACGAAGCCGCGCCGGGCCCCGGCCTCGGCGGCCCCGTCGAAGAGGCGGCCCAGATAGTCCGACTCCGAGCGGGTGGCGTCCTCGGCCACCAGGTTCACCTCCATCCCCTCCTCCACGGCCCTGCGGGTGAGGGCGACGGCAAGGTCGGCCACAGCCGACGGGCTCGACTGCAGCTTGTAGCGGATCTGTATCGTGCTGGTAGGGACGATGAGGAAGACCTCTTCTACCTCACACCGGGCCGCCAGGTCCACCTCCTTCGCTCGAAGGCGGGCGGATACGCCGAGGGCCATTCTCCGGTTCAGGCGGGCCAGGGAGCGGGCCGCCGCGACCTCCTCGTCCCCTATCACCGGCATTCCGATGTCCGCCAGGACCAGCCCCGCGTCATCGAGGCGCTCCACAATCTCGATCCGCTCGGCCAGGGAGAAGGAGACCCCCGGGGTCTGCTCCCCCTCACGGAGGGTGTTGTCCACGAAAAAGACCCTGCCCGGCATACGGGCCTCGCCACCGGGGCTCACGGAAAGACCTCCCGGGATGGCCTTCGCGCCAGGCCGGAAAGGCCCCAGCGAAGCACACGGAGCCGACAGTACAGGCGTCCCATCACGGGCGAGCTCGATCGTCTCGGGTCGGGATGAAAAAAGCAGAAGTGGCGACATCGGAATTTCCGGAGACGCTCCTCGAATAGATCGATCCGGCACGGTGCGTCGTCCCCGTTGTCCCCGAAGAATTCGGGGGCCGCGTAGCCGAGCCCGGTGTATGTCTCGCCATCGGAGGGGGCTCCCGCAGTGCCCGGGGAGGCATGGCCGCCGTGGGCATAGTAGAAATCGAGAAAGCTCTGCCGCTCTACCTCGATGCCGTAGCGCTCGGGGTGGATGTAGGCGGGCGAGGCCGGCTCGAGCTGAATGGGCCAGACCATGCAGCGCTGCAGGGTGCGGAACTCGCCGCGGAGACGTCGGATCATCGCTTTCGTGGCCATGGCGTCGTCCTGCGTCTCGAAGGGAACACCCACGGTGAAGAAGACATCGGTGCTCACGCCGAAGGACTCGAGGGCCCGCATCGCCTCGAAAAAGGCTCCATTATCAAATGGATATCCCCTGTGGCGGGCCCGCAGACCTTCCGGCCCCACCTCCGGAGAGATGGCCACGGTCGACCGCCGCAGGTCGAAGGTGCGGGCAAAGTCAGCGGCGAAGTCCCGGTCCGGGAGCCCCCAGCACTCGAAATACATTCCGAGGGAGAGGCCCCTGGCGCGTACCAGGCGAAAGAGATCCCGGTAGTAGGGGACGCTCTCAGGCAGCGGGTCGAAGGAGACGTGCATGGTCTCGTATCCGTAGCCGGCAGCCTCCTCCATCGTCTCCACCACCCGGTCCGGCGAGCGAAAGGCCACGGCTTCCCGGCGCCCCATGAGTCGCTGGCCGCAAGCCCCGCCTCCGCACCAAGTACAGTCCACCCTACAGCCGCGCCCCACGCACAGGGGAAACAGTGTGGTCCTCAGGCTCTGGTGCCGGCGGTTCTTCGCCTTGGAAAATCCCTTGACCCAGGCCAGGGGAAGTCCGAAGGAGGCCACGTAGGTCGGGTAGTTACGCATGAGCTCCAGCCTGGCAAACCGCAGGGCGTCCAGGTCCTCGCCCCGGGCGACGTAGGTGATCTCATTGAGATGGACGGCCCCGTTTTCACGCCAGGCCAGGTTGGGCACTCCTTCGAGATCGAATGCCCCGCCGTCGGAGATGGCCTCGGCAAGCGCCCGGACCGGCTCCTCGGCGTCCCCCCGCACGACGGCATCGACTTCCGGAAACCGCGCGAGGATCTCCTCGGCGAAGTAGCTCGCCGTGAAGCCGCCGAGCAGTATGAACAGGTCGGGACGGAGCGCTTTGATCTTCTTGACGACTTCGATGACATCATAGGCCTGATAGTGCCAGTGAAGGGACAGGGCCACGCAACGCACATCGACATCCCTGAGAAACCGCGATATGGAGAACCTGCGGTCCTCGATCCATTCCACGCCCAGATGAATGATGCGCGACGGGTGCCCCTCCCGGTCCAGCAGGTCGGCCAGGGCGAATACCCCCATGGGGATGTAGTTGATGATCATGTACTCCCCGATGGGGCGGTAATAGCTGGAGAACTTGGGAACGTGGATAAAAAGAAAGGAGAGCTTTTCCGGCCACTTCGGATTCACGGGCGCAGTCTGCCGGACACCTCCTTTTTCTTCAATCCTGATATTCAACAATTTATCGCCCTAATCACTTGGTCTTTCTCGTTCAACAACATACCGATCCGATCAACTCTCGAGGACATGATATCACATTTCTTTTTCAATGGAACTGCGGGGCATCCCCCCTTCGAGGGGCTCTACACCTCTGCAATTGCAAAATCAGAAGAGCGAAATCGACTTCACGGAGACCGACGATTCGACTCCTGTCATTTTCATGCCCTGGCCCGTATGATATAATTTCAAGTGCTGATGAGGAGCGACGATGGGCAATGATCCCCCGTGAAGACCCCGGACAACTCAAATCGCGATGGACAAACAAGTGCACGAGATTCCACTTTTTGAAACAATTTCGATATGCCCGATCTGTCTCGTGGAAATCGAGGCCGCCGCAGTCCACAAGGGCGACCGGATCTTATTGCAGAAGGAGTGCCCGGAACATGGTACCTTCGAGATCACCATGAACGGACATCCGGAGGATTGGATTAAGCTGCGTGAATTCTATCTGGCCGCCCATCCAAAAAAGCCTCGAAAAAACGACCGGCCCATCAATGGGATCATCCTGGAAGTGACCCACCGATGCAATCTCAGCTGTCCCATCTGTTTCGTTGATCCTGATTCGAATTCTCTGGATCCGGATTTGAACTTCATCAAGGATCGTCTCAAGCCCTTCCGTCGGCAGAGGATCTGCATCTTCGGAGGCGAGCCTACGATAAGGGAGGACCTTCCTCAGATAATCGAATCGGTAGTTCGATCCCACAACACACCGATCCTTTACTCAAACGGCCTCAAGCTTGAAGATTGGGACTATTGCCGCATACTCAAGGAAGCCGGACTTTCCGAAGTGATGCTCTCTGTCGACGGACTGAAGAGGTCAACGCATCAGTACATGCGCAATCAAAATCTGCTTCCCGCCAGAGAAAAAGCAATCGCCAACCTTCAATCCCTGGGGATCTCTGTAACGGCCAGCGCGACCATCGTGAACGGGGTGAACGACGACGAGATCGAAGGGATCGTCAGGTATGCTTGCGGCCGCCCGAATGTGAGGTCCATCTTTTTCCGGGGGTGCGGCCGGCTCGGCAAAAATTATTCACTGGGCGACGACAATACGATACGCACGGATGAGATCGTCGATCGCCTTGATCTCCAGTCCCGTGGACGGATAAATTACAACAAGGTGGCACGATTCACCAAGCTGGTCTACGCTATTCAAGGCATGCTCGGCAGACGCTGGTGTAGTGGCGAACTCTACTATATCGTCCTCCGCCTCTCCAACGGAGATTATCTCCCCATCGATGAGATCCTTCCTCTTCATCGAATCGAAATGGACCTCGACCGCTTTTCCATGCCTGGAAAGAGCGGCCGACGGCAGCGTTTGGCCGCCCTGCTTCTCATGGGGACCAAGCTGTTCACACTGCACAAACTTCCAGATGCCTTTTTGATTACAAGGGACGCCATACGGTTCTCTCTGGGAAGATTCTTTGGAAGGGGGATGAAGTTTTCAGAACTCTCCAGCCGGGTCGTACTGATCGGTTTCGACGAACTGTGCAACCCGGAAACCTATGACGTGAATCGAGCCCGCCGATGCCCGTACATCACCTTTGATTCGCATGGGAATGTGACTGGGCACTGTATGCGACATATCGAACTCGAACGCGAACGACGGAAATCAGGTCGACTCGAATCGCATCCAATCTGTGAATCAGAACCTTCCGATCCTTCTTCCCGCCAAATCCGCTCCATTACTTCTCAACCTTGAGCTCTCTTTCCGCCGGGGAATAAGGAGAGAAGATCGACCGGACCAGGACAGGGAGCCAGAGAAAAATCCGCCAGGTCCTGAAAAAAAAGGAGGGGTTGTTCTTGCAGATGGATCGAAAGATCTTCAGCAACTTGAGCGGATCCAGATAGAATTTCAGGTACGCTCCTCTCACGGCCCTCCTGAGGGCATCCTTTTCCAAACAGGAAAGCGGGCCTCTTTCTCTGCGCTCTGCGAGCTCCGTCATCGGCATGATGTATAAGGTGTGGAACTCCGCGAAACAGGTCCGGCTGTTCCTGGCATATCGGATATTGCGTTGAATGGTGGATCGCGTCTCGCCGGGCAACCCGAATATGAACTCGATGGAGGTCATCATGCCGAGGCGATGGGCGGCCCCGAGGATTTCGCGCAGGTGTTTCGGCTCGTCCGGGTCCCTGTGGATATTCCGGAGAATCTCCGGATCGGCGGATTGGAGACCGAAGGAGAGGGCGTCACATCCCCCTCTCTTCATCATCTCGAGTTTTCGATTCACCTCGGGCCCGAATGCGCCCGGGTTGAGGATGCACATCCATCTCAGACCGTATTGCCGGCCCGCCATCTCTCGACAGAAGTCATCCAGCCATGCCGGTTGCATGCCGAACACGTCATCCTGAAAGGCAACATATCGAATGCCGTGGCTATTGACCAGCAGATCCATCTCTCCGAGCACGTTCTCCACGCTTCGCACCCGGTAGCTCCTTCCCAGGTAGTTGAAGCAGAACGCGCAGCGGAGCGGACAGCCTCGGGAGGCCATCATCGTGGCGAAGGGTCTGCGCTGTGTGATCAGCGTCAGATCCTCGTACCTGTCGAGCTCGGCCTCCTCCCAGTCCGGCATGGGGAGGGAGTCGAGATCTGCGATCGGCTCTCCCTGAAATACCAAGGGCGACTCCCCGCCGGATGCGGGCGCCCGCACATGACGGCAAGAGGAACGATGACCATGAAGAAAGTCCCGGGCCAGCTCGACGATGATTCGCTCACCCTCTCCCAGGCAGATTCCATCCACTCCCGCTGCAGAGAGCTCGGCATGGTGCACGGCCCCGGGGCCACCGGCAAGGATCGGAACGTCGAAACGCTCTCTGAGGGCCCTCACATACGAACAGACCGTCTCGATCAAAAAGGAGTTGGTGTAGAATCCGGCAAAAAGGACCTCCTTTCCGTGGAAATATCTCTCTATATCTCTTTCCGAAAAGGGATGAAACGTCTGATCGATCACACGGGCATCGAAGCCATTCGCCTTCAGACTGCCCGCAAGATAAAGGAGGCCCAAGGGGGGCCTTGAACGGAGGTGGTTGGCGGAATCCTTTCGATCGACGGCAACGCTACGGGAGGGATAGAATAGCAGAATCTGCATCGCACTTAAGATTACCGGAGCCTTCGCCCGGATTCAATAGCTTCGGGAGATAAGAGTGATATTCTTACCCTGCCGATTTGACCGTGCCGCTATTGCATCCCAGAGCTTTTCTTCTTCCAGGACCGCCCAGGCTGGTCTTCAGGAAAAAAAGGAGGGTAGAAGGTCTGACATGCTTTGCAAGCCTGAGGATCTTGGACGGTCTCAAATAGAATCGAAACAGCCCCTTCCGTCGGATAGAAATCAACTCTTTTTCTGATATCTCGTTTGATTCGACAAGGTAGACATTTCTCAACTGGTTATAATCTTCCCAGTCGTTGCTCTTGATCCTATAGTTGGATGAGGATTCAATGTCCGATCTCGCCTGAGTGCCCGGGTAGGGTGTGAATATCGGGAAATTAAGGACATCCAGCCCCAGATGCATCGCGCGGCTTACGGCCCGTCGAGCACTTTCCACGGTCTCTCCGGGAAATCCCAACATGATATTCCCATTTACCTCAATCCCGTATTTCCGGACGATTCTGATAGCTTTGATAATCTCTCCCCACTCGATCCTCGTTCCTTTGTTCATTCGCAGGTCCATCTCTTTGTTGCCGGCATCGATACCGAAATAGATCTGATGACATCCTGCGATCGCCATGGTTCTGCACAGTTCCTCATCAATCCGGTCGACCCGAGTGTGGCATCCCCATCGTATCCTGAGCCTCCTATCGATTATCCCCGAGCAAATGTCCAGGACTCGATCCTTTCTGAGTGTGAACGTTTCCAGAAGGAACCAGAATCGATCGGTCATGTATCTCTGGATGGCCTGCTGGATTTCCTCTAGGATCGTTTTTTCCGAGCGCATGGCCAGCGGCCTGGCCGGGACATCGCAGAAGGCACAATTATATACACATCCACGGCCGACGCAGATTATCAGCTGCCGCTCCGACCGACGGAGCGAATGCGTTCGACTGGCGTACCGATCGAGATCGAAGAGATGCCACGCCGGGAATGGGAGGCTATCGAGATCTTTGATAAAAGGCCCCGGCCCGGTCTCGATGAGGTGATCCCCGTCCCTGTAGATAAGCCCCTTGATCCTGCTTAGCTCCGGGGGACTGAAGTTCGAGTTCGCAAGAGCGTGCAGCGGCCGCTCCCCTTCACCGACCACACCTATATCAAAGTGTCGAAACTCGCGCATTGTTTCGCGCGGAGCCGCCGAAACGTGGGGCCCTCCCACGAGGGTCCGGATGCCGGGACGAAGAGTCCGGGCCATGGCGGCTACACGTTCGGCGGCCCGGATATGCATGGTTACCGCGCTGATGCCGCAGATGTCCGGTTTAAAATCGACAAGAAGCCGGGCCAGCCTTTCCCTCGGCTCCACGGACCCATCGAACACCTTCACTTTATGCCGGTCGGCCAGGAGAACAGAGGCAAGAGAACCGAGTGAAACGGGGGGGGTGGATCTAGAGCCCGATATCACTCGATGTTCCGGTGGAGGGATAACTAATAGAATTCTTCTCTTATCCATGCAGAGGCACTTTATAGATCAGGGGATTATCAACGGTGGTTTTTTAGCGGTTCATCTACATTGAGAAGATCCGGCCGGACAGAGGGCCTCAGGTGCCTGCCGAGATAATTGCTCGGCCTCCAGAGCGGATTCTGGCGGGTAATGGGAAGAAAACGACCTCTGTTCAGGTAAACTTTCCAGATAATCAGGGCTGTCAGCCGGACCATGCGCAGCGATTTGGTCCACCGGCCTACTCTGTCGGGCATTGCCGCCGCAGCGGTCGATGGCCGAACCGCAAACGGAAAGGGCAGCACCATATCGAGGTGCAGATCCCGCACGAGTTTCATGGTCTGGCGGAAATCATCTTCCGTTTCCCCTGGAAATCCTACGATGATATGGGTCCGAACCAGGAGATTGGGGGCGCGGCGGTGCAGCTCCTGAAAGGCGTGACGGAGTTGTTCTGTTGTGTAACGTCGCCGCATGGCTTTTAGGATGCGGTTCGAGCCGGACTGGATCGGAAGACAGATGGACCCGGCGCGGCGGTCGGAGAATATATCCAGGTAGCGGGGAAGATACTTGATCAGGTAGTGCGGATCGTGGAGCCTGATGTTCAGGGTGAATTCATTCCCCCGGTCAAAGATCCTGGCGAGAAGGTCCGGCAGAGAAACTCCGAGGTCCTGACCATAGGCGCCCGTATCCTCGCCGCACAGCGTGAAGTCAGTTTTCCCCATGCTAAGGCCCTGCTCGATTTTTTCGATTATCTCGGACGGAGGAAGACTGCGTAGGGTTCCGGTGGAGATGCGGGTGGCGCAGTAAGTGCACTTTCCCAGACAACCTCGAGAGATTCGGATAAAACACATGTCGGAATTTTCGACCAGATCAAATAGGCGAAACAGGTAGGCCGGGACCGGCAGGCCGGCCCTGCAGATTGCCTGGAGCCACCGGAAGGCCCAGTTCACCCGATTGTACGGCCCCATGAGGTTCTTCTCTACGGAGAGGAGAGGCGCAGGCGCTTCCGGTATATGAAAATGCTGGAGAAATTGGTCGAACTGGCCGGGACTGAATTCAAAGTCAACGTTGTGTTTTCTCAGGGCTTCGGAATTATACTTCGGGAGGCACCCCGTGACCACCAGCTCCGCCCCGCTCTTCATTCGAGCCTTGATGTGATCGATCTGGCTCAGAACCGAATCTTCTGTGACCTGAGAAGCCACGCAGGAGTTGCACAGTACAAAGTCTGCCTGGTCGGGTGAATCTACCAAGTCGTAACCTTCTTTGACTAATGCGGCCCGAGCTCGCCCGAAGTCCAGGAAACTCTCAATACAACCGTTCAGCGGCTCCTGGTAAAGATAGACATATTTCATGATCCCCCTCTATGTCATACCAGGTTACTCAGTTTCGAGTACAATTTACCTTGTTTGAAAAAATTTTTCAACCCAGAAAATAAATACAGTAAAAGAGCCCTTTTCAACAAAAGATTCAGCTCTGTTTATTATTTCGGTTACATCAGGAAATTCTTTACTTTATGGTGGTTGCGCACAGTGCACGCGCCGGTGTAACCGGTACCCATTGAAGTAATTTTAGGTTAAGATGCAATGTGTCGATCTCATCCACATAGAAGGCACAACGGGGGGGTAATGGAATTACTGGCACCCGGGGGTATAAAGGCCGCCTCTGTGAAGCGGGTCATGGAGGCGGGCGCCGATGCCCTCTACGTGGGCCTCCGCGCCGACTCAACGACGGCCGGGCGGGACAGGGCCTTTTTCAACCTGAAGCCCGACCGTTACGGCCTTCGCCTGGGCGATATTGAATCACTGCTTGGCGAGTGCTCGAAGGTTGGGAAACGGCTCTACGTGACTGTCAACAACCTGATCGGGGAACGTGCTTTCGACGCCGCGCTGGAGCAGATCGCCGAGCTCGACCGCCTTGGCGTGCACGGCCTGATCCTGGGCGACCTCGGACTCATCAGGGCATCCAAACGCCGCCATCCCGATCTCAAGGTGATCGCGAGCATTATCACCTCCACCTGCAACGCCTCGATGGCGCGATTTCTGAGGGATATCGGAGTCTCTCGGGTTGTCCTGGAGCGTAACCTGACCATCGACGAGATCAAGAAGATCAAGGAAGATTCGGGCCTGGAGGTCGAAGTCTTCGTCCACGGACAGCTCTGCTACTCCTATTTCAGATTCTGCAACCTTTCCCCTTATCTCAACGGCATTGCCTGCGAAGGGCCCTGCTTCGACCGGTTCGAGACCGATCCATCCGCGGGCATTCCTTCCAAAGGATATCTTTTGCGGTCCAAGCTCCTCAACGTCGTCCAGCTCCTCCCCCGGCTCCTGGAGGCCGGCGTGGACGGGGTCAAGATCGAGGGGCGTTCAAAGCGGCCCGCTTACATTGAGGAGATAACGCGGGCCTTCCGGCGGGCCATCGATCGGGCCGTCGCCGGACGTCCACTCGAAGTGGATCAGGCCCTGAATGGCGATGAGGTTAAAACCGGCACCTCCGTCTTTTTCGACGGAGCCGTCCCGGATAAGGCCTCGATTCTATGGGATGACCGTCTTGCGTGGTCGGTTGCAGTCTCCTGGCCGTACCTGACACGGGAGGCCATTGGCATGAGAATCCGCCAGAAGGCGCGCCGCTGGCGGGGAGGCGAATGATGCAGATCGCCGTGGAGACGGGGCCCGATCCATTCGTCCTTCCGGCGGGCGCCGAGCTCGTTTATCTCGGGGAGAGGTTCTGCCTCGCCAGGTTCCTCGAACACGCCGAGCTTATCGTGGGCCGGGTCAGGGAGATCCGCGCCCGCGGGAAAGAGGCTTTTCTGTCCCTTCCTTCTTACGTCACCGAGTCGGAATGGCCTCTCGTCATCGAGACCGTGGATCCTCTTCTCGACCATGTGGACGGTATTCTGAGTTCCGACATCGCGATACTTCGAAAATTTCGTGACCGCACCCGCCTCCGATATTTCGGGCCCTGCTTCAACCAGGAGAATTACGACTTGCTCTGGGAAGACGTCGGTGTAGAAGGGATTCGCGTTTTCCCCCCTACCCTTCCCCTGCTGGAACAAATCGAGAACCGGGGTGAGCTGATTTTGGAAATCCAGGCCTTTGGCCATATCCCGTTCGGCGCCACGCCCAGGTGTCTGATACGCATTTGGAAGAGCTGTGAGGAGTGCGGAATCCCCTTGAGCCTCCTGCATCAGGATGGAGAAATAATCGTTGACGGCAATACATACCGGACCGCCCCGATCGCTTCATGCCACCTCGAATATGATCGACTGCGTACCATCGGCGTCGGCTCCCTCGTGGTGGAGACATTCGGCCTCGATGCAGATGGCGTGGACCGAATCATCGAGAGCCTTCGTACGGCGCGGCCTCCCGGAGGAGCCTTCGGTGAAATGTGCAATGGCCTGTACCGGGGTCGTCCGGAAATGACGACTGAAACCGGGATCTGGAGTCGTTGGTATGACCGCACTTGATGAATATCGGTAATGATTGGCAAGTTTTAGGCAAAGAACACATGATCTCACGCCATACGCCTGAGCGCTACCACGATGCGATGCAGATGCGCTACACATCGCCCCGCTTCCTGGATCGTCTGGCTCGCGCCGCCGGCGCACGGGGCGATCCGCTGCCATGACACGCGTCCTGCTGGTCAATTCACCCACTTTTTTCGTCGGTCGTCGTAGGCCTGTTTTTCCCCTGGGGCTGGCTTCGCTGGGCACGGTGTTGCTCAATGAGCATGCCTGCCGAGTGGATCTGCTTGATATGAACCTGCCATCCCACCCCTTTCAGGCCCTCGAGGACGCGCTGCGGGATCTTCGGCCTGAGGTGGTGGGCGTCTCGTGGCGCAATGCCTTCATGTTCGGTCATCCACAGGTGGGATATCTGGCCCGCACGGTGGCCACGGTGCGACGCGAAGTTCCCCATGCCCGGATCGCCTGCGGCGCACCCGGCGCGGCTTTGTTCGCCCCGGCCCTTATGCAGGCCCTGCCACAGATCGATCTCATCGTAATCGCCGAGGGTGAGCCGGCGGCCCCGGCGCTCCTCGGCGAGGATCCCGCCCGGTTCGGGGGCGTGGTCTATCGTCGTGACGGGGCTGTCCACGACAGCCCCATGGCGCCGGCCAGGCCCGACATGGATCGCCTTCCCCTGCCGATACGCGCCTGGGCCAATCTGGATCTCGACCGCTACCCCATGCTCAACCTGCAGAGCTCGCGCGGCTGCCCTCATCGCTGTGGGTACTGCCCCACCCCGCACCTGCAGGGTTCCGTAGTCCGGACGCGTCCCCTCGAGGCCATCCAGGAGGAGCTGGAGATGATCGCTTCCACCTCCGGCCCGCGGCCCCTCTTCGTTACCGACCCGGCACCGGACTGCGGCCCCGCGGGTCGCGTGGCCTCCCTGGCCGAGCTCATGGCTCGACACCATGGCGAAGGATGGGTCACATTCATCAAAACGGAGGGATTGACCGCCGGGCTGCTGGAGGCGCTGAAGGCCAGCCGCGCCGGAACCCTCATTCTCAGCGTGGATACCGGCTCACCCCGGCTGGCCCGCAGCCTCTCTTCCACGACCGATCCTCAAGAGATCCTGCCTTTGGCGCGCCGGCTGGCTGCTTCGTTCGGCCGCGGCGCCGTCTTCTGCTTCATGATCGGCCTGCCCGGCGAGGGGGCGGCCGATCTGATCCGCACGGGAGCTCTCATGGCTCGACTCCGCGGCATGGGCATCACCGTGACCCTGGAGCCGCTCCTGCTCCTGCCGGAAACGCCGCTGGCCGGACAGATTGGCAGGCCCGAGTCTTCGGACTCCCCCGAGAGACCCAGCTTTGCCTCTCCGAACCTGGCCCGGCTCTTGCTGGTAGGTATCCGGATGGTGGTCAAGGCAGGCTCTCCCCTGGGCTACTGGTAACATCGTCCCGGCTCTTCACTCTGGGTTAAATCAGAATGTACGCAATAGCCATTTAAGGACAAACCAGAAAACATAGATGCGGTAGATCAGGTAAGACCGGGCGTCCCGCCGCCGGATGAGAAAGTTCAGGCCATAGATCCCGTCGGCGACCGGGTCGGGAAGTCCTCTCACCCATCGGAAGAACCGATCCCCCAGGAACAGCTTCCGGAGAGGACGGGGGACGAGGGGGAGGATCTTGAGCGCCTTGATCGTGGAGATCATGTCCGGGTCGATACGGATCCCGTTGCGTCGGTACAGCCGATCTGCATTGTTGAGCCGCCCGGATTCGATCGAAATCCTGTCCGACTCCTTCAGATACCGCTCCTTCACGGCATAATCGATGATCGTGGAGCCCGGCTGGTAGTACAGGGTGTAGATGTGGACCGCCTTGAGATGGCGTAGATCTGTAAACTGACGGATCTCGTCGAGGTACTCGTCCCGGCTGAAGCGGGTCGGGATGTAGGCCAGGTAATCGAGAGTGTAATTCAGCCCGACCTCTTCGCACATCGCCACGGCCCGCTCCAGGTCGATGTTCCGTTCGCTTCGGCCCAGGATCTCTCTCCGCACACGCTCGCTCTTCGTCTCCATGCCGAAGTTGATAAGTGCGCAATGGCTCTCCTTGAGGGCCCGGATCGTATTCCGGTCCAGGTCCAGATGGCCCTGGCAGTAGAAGGGGAGCCGGACGTCCCGGCGGTATCCTTCCAGGAAGGAGAGGAGCCACTCCTCGTCATGGTTGAGCATGGAGTCGAAGAAGCGCACTCCGCGAAGGGGAAACCGACGCACGCCCTCGCGGAGCTCGTCGAGCACGCCTCCGGGACTCCGGAATCGGTACCGGCTGTACCGGTTGATCAGCTCCCCGGAACAAAATGAGCATCCGCGCGGACATCCCCGCGCCGAGATGATCCAATACTCGCGGTGGATGCGGATGTGGTCGGCGAAGAGGGATTTGTCCGGTAAGGGGAGCCGGTCGATATCGGGTGGCGGACAGGGATGGGCCGGGCTTACGATCCGGCCGTCCTTTTTGTACCAGATCCCGTCGAGCCCGGACGGCTCTTCTCCCGCTTCGATCCTTTCGACGAGCCTTGGAAGGACCTCTTCTCCCTCGCCCCAGACCACGTAATCCACGGCTTCGCATTCGATCGCCGATGCGGGGGCAATATTGGCGTGGAACCCGCCGACCAGGACCGGGACTCCGAAGGCTTCTTTCACCCGGCCGGCAAGACCCAGGCTGTAGGGAAGCATATCCGTGGTGACCGAGATGCCGATGGCCTCCGGACGGAGCCTTCGTATCTGCTCGAACAGAGCCCGACTGAAGAACGTTGAGGGCTTTGCCGTGGCCAAGGGGTTCAGGGTGCCAATCATAGGATCTACGGCTACAGAGACACTGTGTCCCTCAGCCTTGAGAACGGCACTGAGGTACTCGATGCCCAGATTTTCCATGCCGAAAGCGATGAAGACGATCCGCATTCCTCTGAATCCTTTACAAGATCCGGAGCCCTATCTTACGAAGCAGAAGATACAGAGTGGAGAGCAGGACGCTCTTGTAGGCCATCCGGAAGATGCTCCGCATGACGAAATTGCGGGGGAGTATCATCTTGAGCATCCGACTGGGATGACCATAGTACCGGAGTGCAAGCCAGAGTCCGAGACGGCGCGCATCCGAATTGCTGAGTTTGGAATCGACGGTGTGGGTGACATAATCATACCGGTCCGGGTCCTCGGTCAGAAGCTTCTCCTCGGAGCGGAGACTGTGAAACAGGGTCGATCCGTGTATGGGGACGAATATGGATGACCGAAAGATGTCGGCATTCCGTATCCCCTGACTGTACGTGTCCAGAATATCCTCCCGTCCCTCCCAAGGGAGCCCGAACATGTGGGTTCCGAACATGACCACATCGTTACGGCGGAGGATCTCGGACGCCCGGAAGTTGTCCTCCACGGCCGTGCCTTTCTTCATTCTATCGAGGGAGTCCTGTCTGTAGGCCTCGAACCCGATGATCGTGTAGATGAGGCCTGCGCGCCTGGCCAGACGTATCATGTCCGGATTATTCGCCACCGTGTCGGGCCTGAACATGGCGCTCCAGACAAAGCCGAAACCGGCCCGGATCATAGCCTCCAGCAGCTCTTCCGTCTTGCCTGCATTGATCCCGAAGGAGTTGTCTATGAACAGGAGCTCACCCACTCCCCTGCGCTTTAGATAGGCCATCTCCTCCAGGATCCTCTCGTTCGACTTCTCCCTGAACTTCCCGTCCCAGAAGCTCCTGATCTCGCAAAAAACGCATTCATAGGGACACCCCCGCTGGGTCTCGATAAAAGCGAAGTCGCGGCGGGTAAAGAGTCGCTTCTTGTCGGACTCGAGGTCGATCGAAGGAAAAGGAAGCGTATCCAGATCTTCCACCAAGGGGCGTTTCTCTGTCTCCACGACCGCGCCGCCTTCCTTTTCCAGGAAGGCGAGGCCCGGGATCGTCCCGGGCGGCTCGTCCGGACCTGAGACGAGATGGTCCGCGAGCTCACGGAATGTGACCTCTCCCTCGCCGAGGACCACATAATCGAAGCCGGCCTCGAGGACCTCTTTTGGGTTCTGAGTGGCGTATCCTCCGCCGGCGACATAGGTCGCCTCTGTATGCTCTCCGCTTTTCAGCTCACCCACAAGGTCGAAGATGGATGGTGTGTTGGAGACCGAATGGAAGGAAAAGCCGAACAGGTCGGGGCGGAAGGACCTCAGTATGCGCCCCATATCGTGGGAGCGAAGACGGCACCGATCATTGTTGAGGATGCGCACCTCGTGATCGCCCCGCACCATCGAGGCGAGCATCATCAGGTTGACGGCGGGCATGTGGGGATACATTAGGGAAGACATGTAGAGATAGGACATGGGCGGATTGGCGAGCAGGATATTCATGGATGTCTACTTTACAGTCGAAAAAGATCTCCCTCGATTATCATATCGAGAAAGGCCTCCAGCGAATCGGCATGCTCTTTTACCTTCTTTTCATCCGCCTCGATGACCTCGTCGGCCACCTGATGGCAGTATCTGCATTTCTCGCATGTGCGGTCCCTGCACGAGTGAGTCCGGAAATATTCGAGAAAACCATCAAGCCGCCGATTATCGATCCATATGTCTACCCGTGAGCGCTGGAACCTTTTGTACGACTTGTACAATTTTATTAAGTCGACCGAGAAGGGATTCAGGCCCGACAAATGATCCTTGAGATGCACCTTGATCGGATCATATCGAGCCGGCCTCTCGATGAGATCGAGCAGATTGCCGTTGAATTTGCGCTCCGTGTAAATCTTGACCCGATCGACGATCAGGTCGGCCGGGTCCTCCCTCGATACAAGCTTGAAGTAACCGACCCCGATGCTTTCGTAAATGGACACATCTTCAGGGCGAATCCAGTCGGCCCGGATATAGTATGAAAGGTCCTGGAGCTTTCGGAGTTTGCAGGACAGTTTGCAATAATCAACGTAGAACCCCCGGCTCCGGTGCCCGGGCTGCGAGGCGTGGGATATGACATTGGCATGGTACTGGAGATACGGGCAGGAATAGATGCACGCATTGTTCAAAATAAGCTGCACCTCACAATGCACGTCCTCGCACATCGTCTTCAGCAGGCCGAGCTCTCTATTGAGAACCGTGGAGTCGACGGAGATCGTATCCACTCCCAGGTCTTCCCAATACTTGGCTTCCTGCACAGTGTTTATCTGAGAAAACTGCGATGTTTTCACCTCGAACTGGGGATATCTGCGTTTGATCAATTGGGCCAGGTACGGTGTGGCGACGGTAATCGATTCGATCTCCAGCAAAGAAAGATAATCGAGTATTTTCCGGATATGCTTTAGCCCCTTCCTGGAAAATTCAATATTGTCCAGGCACGCGGCGTTGAGCAGATAATTCACCCGTATCCCATGTTGCTTCGCCTCTCTTGCATGGACCTCGAGCTCCTTTTGGCTTACATGGGGGAGAATCAGCGGTGGGCGACCTTGCCCGATGGAAAGAGAAGGAATGACTCCGTATACTTCGTGGACCTTCCAGGGAGCCAGCTTCTCAATGAGACCGGCTTGAAAGTTTGTCGGGACACACAACTTCACAAGTCTATTCCTGTTTTATCCCATGGAGTCGTTCGCCGGAATCCAAATAAGGATTGGCCTATTGCGCGATCATGCGATCATAGCGCTCCAGGTCAACCCGGAGCACGCCGAATTTCGAAAAAAGATAGAGATAGCGGTTGTGCGGTCCCATGGCTGCCGACCATGGTTTATTGCCGATCGAGAGTTGCTCAACACTCTCTCCGGTATTTCTATGGATGACATCCAGTCGGCCATGATCGGAGTTGATCAGGTATATAAGGTCCCTCCTGCTGTCCAACTCTATCCACCGGCTCCCGGGATCGGCTCGAAATTCCTTCTCCACTTCGAGTGTCCCGGCATTGCGAACTTCGAGCACTGGACGATCGATATAAGTCAGGAAAAGGCTCTGGCTGGCTTCCTCCAGGGCTACCCCCCCGGCATTCGTTCCCGGAAGTGCAGCCTGCTGAAGGATCTCCAAAGATTTCCCCTCCAGGAGAAAGAGGGCCGGGTCTTCATATTTTATGCTCAGGGTACAAAAATAATACCGGCTCATCTCACGATTCGTGAGCAGCTTGATACCACTCGTGCCAAGAGGAACCAGACCATCGGCGAGAAGATCCCGTTTGGCGATGAGCCGAGGTTCATCCTTGATATCATAGCGGACTACGGCGGGGATAGTATCATAGAGTACAAAAATTTCATTCCCATCTTCGTTGAGTATGACTTCGACGATCTCCTCGATCCACGTGTCGTCACGAAGATCGGGTAACTTGAATCGCCTCAGGGGCTGCCAGGTCTTTTTGTCGACGGTCATGATTTCCCACGTTGTCCAGATGCCCGCCAGGATCCAGGGATAGCCTCTGCGTGAGTGAAATGATTTGATTGTGGGCGCCCGAATCGTCTGAAGGTCTTCGGGATGGCCCAGAGGTATTTTGGTCAGCGCTTGATAATCAATATGGCCGCCCCAGTTAAAGGTAGGCCCTGCAGAGATGAAAAGAGAGTCGGTATCATGGTCATAAGCGATTTTCCTGGCGTGGGATATAGCAAGCTCCGGACTTATCTTCAACCTGTATTTTTTATTTACAGCTTCCGTAGCCGCGATTACCTTAATTCCGTCTTCATCCAGCAGATCCATGAAATCGGTGGAACCCATCCCGTAATAATACTGAATCATCAAGAAGAAAAAGCCTCCGAACACCCATCCCACAACCAGTAAAATACCCCCCTTCAGGAAGTTGACTCTCTTTTTCAGCAAGGCAAGACAGAATAAAATCCAGGCGATTGTAAAAACAATAAATCGCCAGGGATATTTTCCTATCAACATCTGATACATTTTTTCAAAAGATGAAAATACCATTGCGAACAGAGAACTCTTATTTATTAAATACAGGGCCGCACCACCGCCGATGAAAAAGAGAATAAGTAGAATGTTACCGGTTGTCTTTTTCGACCATGCGGACTTCGGTCGCAATAGGCAAAGGGCGGTCCAGACGATATAAGCAAAAGAGACTGCCTTCAGAACGACCAACAGAAAGTTCAATCGGAAAGGAGAGGTAAGCAGAATGCAAAGAAGGCAGACCGCTAGTATGGTGTGCAGAGCCAGGCTCAGCTTGGCTACCGGTCTCATCCTCTTCCATTCAGAGATCTTCATACAGTTCGCCTTATATGAGGCTCACATTACAGTACACCACAGCATCGGGCGCATATCGGCATCGGCTGCCGTCGAATAGCCTGCCTCATCCGCCGATAGGACTCCCCGTTCCAGATCTCCCGGAATGTATTTTCTCTCAGGTTGCCCATGGAGCGAGCGATGAACGGGCACGCCGGCATCTCACCCGTCGAGGCAACCCGGGCGAAAAGATAGAGATAGAGGCAGTGCCGCCTCGGCGAAGGTTCTTCTGAGTACCACCTGGACAGGGCTCTTCGGCTCATAGAGGGGCTTTGGATGATTTCCAGACGACCGGATCGGACCGAGGCGAGAGACCGAGCCCCTTCGGCGAGACGGGCGATATGCGCCGGTTGGGACGAGAGGGAATAGTAGAAGAGCTCCGCCTCCCCCGGGAAGATCTGTTGCCACATTCGGCGCTGGAGGTCGAGCTCTCGGGGAGTCAGGAACGAGAGATGCCTGAACACGATGCCGTCCACGCCCCATTGCTCTGCGATTTTGGCGATCCAGGAGATATGGTCCGCTCCTTCCGCGGTGATCGTAAAGATGATATAGACCCGGATGCTTTTGCGAGGCGCCGTGAGAATCTTTATATTTTCCACGGTGCGTTCGTAGGCCCCTTCCTCTCCCGCGATCTGATCATGCACTTTCCTGGGACCGTTCACAGACAGTCCTATGTAGTCCAGTCCCGCGGATTCGAGGTCCCTGATCCGGCGTGAAGTAAGAAGTGTCCCATTGGTGTTGATCCCGACCTTGCACCGCTTCCGCTTGGCCAGAGCCACCTTATCCTCCAAAAAAGGATCGAGCAATGGCTCCCCGCCGGAGATCATGAAATCCCCATGGAACCTTTCCACCGCCTGATAAAGAAACCGGTCCTCCACCGTGTTGTTTTCTTCTTCCTGATCGTCGTGGTCGTGCTGGTAGCATATTTTGCACTGTAGGTTGCAGCGACTCGTGGGAAGCAGTGTCAGGCCGATGGGGGGACCGCTTGAGCCGGAGGGATTCTTCAGATCCAAGGGCAGCCTGGCCAGGCGCCGGTACAGGTTCCTTCGCGTAAATTGGCGCTGCGTGAGGAATCTCACAATAAGTTGATCCGGGCGATTGATCATCGGCAACTTCCGAAAAAACAACAATGGGTATTCACGAGATTCATCTGGATTCGGCGCCCCGCTTCAGCTCAAGGCTACAGCATCCACGGCATCCTTGAAATGAGCCCGCCCCGGCCACCAGGCGGCGCACCTCGCGGGCACGGTCGCTATTCCAGGCGGATCGATAATCGCCTTCCTCCCGGATATTCCCGACATGGAAGAACTTCTCGCACAGGAGCACATCTCCACGAGGTGTAATTCCCATTGTAGAAAATGGGGAGAGACAGGACCAGTCGCTGTGATCGCTCCTGTTCTGATAGTGTCTGATGATTTCCTCTTCGTCAAAGTTCCAGGGGCTGAATCTGAGCCGGACACCTGTTTTCTCGGAGAGACCATGGAGCCGGCGGATCTGGTCACGGAGAACTCCGATCTCCAGCATGGGAGCCGGAGCAACCGGTTCGTGTATCAATCGGTCAATTTCATCAGAATCCTTATCGATGAAATGCTCGTGATGATGGCCGGTGTTGAGGATTTGAAAATTGCATGTATCCGCTCCCGCCTCCGCCCCGTGGAGAAATATATCTTCCAGCTCACGATAGTTGTCCGGGTGGATCACTGTTCTCTGGGTCAGGAGAGGATATTCTCTCCTCATGGCATCCCTCACCCTGGAGAAAGACCGCATCCAGGAAGAGACCTGATCGAAGGCGCCCCGGACCCGGCAAATCTTGTCATGCACCGATCCCACTCCCTGGACAGAGACCTCGCATGTGATGAGACCCCGCCCGAACAGATATCTTGCCCCATAGCTGATAAGCGACTCGACGGACACGGGTCGATTGACAATCCCGTTGGTCTGCAAAGCTATGCGATGCCTCGGGGCCGCCTGTTCGAGGATCACGCCGAAGTCGTCCCGGGTCATTGGATCCCCCCCAGTAAAGAGGACAAGGCAGTTCCGGGGGAGCTGCTCAAGGATGCGAAGGACCTCCCGGGTGGTCATCTCATCCCGGCACTCGCGGGGAAGGCGGCACATGACACAGCGGAGCCGGCATTCATTCGTCAGTATGATGACGGCTGTCAGCGGAGGGAGAGCCCATCCGTTCAAAAGCCTCCCGGAGAGAGTCCTGTAAGAGCGAAGCATTGTTCGAAGCAGCATCGGAGCTTGAATTTTCAAGAAGCACACCTTTTGATCGGGAGGCGCTGTTCGGCCGGGCCCGGCTCTCGCACCACGAGACAGACTAGAAACGGATCGGACCGAGAAGTCGCACTCCTTCTTGCTCTACGCCAACATTCCAAAGATAAATCTTATTTGGAAGGAACGAAGTCACCTCCAGGAAGGTAATCACAGCGTCTCTGGGCGGACGGATCGCGATTTGCCCCTTGAAGTCGGGAAGTCTGAGAAAACGGTCGTCAGGCCCGACAAGACCGACTCGATCCTCGGGGCGGCCGAATAAGAGAACGACCAATAACCCGGATGGAGGGCTCCCGCAGATGACCAGGTTCCCAGGCACATCCGCCCAAGAGACCGGAAGCCCATGGATCGAAAGACTTCCCTGGTACCCGACCGCAATCGCTTCCTGATCCTCGTCCCCCAGGGAGATAAAATCGGTACCGCCTATGAGCGGCTCGGTCAGATCGATCACCAAGGGGCGAGGCATCGTCTCTTGGTCCCCGCTCCCTCGGTCGGCGGTCACGATCGGGGCCGGCAGCGATTTTACAACCTTGCCTTGAGGGTACATGTCCTGTATGCGCTTGGTCGGCCCCGGAGTCCTCTGGCTGATAGAAGGCCGCGCGAGCTCATGAGCAAAGCTCTTTAGTTTTTTCCGGAGCTGGTCGCCTCCGAACAGATGCCGCATCAGACTCAGGTCCGGGAGGAGATTTCCACGGGTTATCCATTTCAATTCATGCATCTTGTACTCCGGTTTTTCCCGGAGCGAGCATAAGGTTACCTCTTCACCCCACAGCTCGACGTGAGGCCGAATCGTATAGGACCGTTCGTCCACCGGAAAATCGAGTCGCGCAGATTCGGTCGCGCCTACGCGAATCAATGCCACCAAGAGGATGAACGTCCCGAACCTCCTCCACGTCCGTTCGGTCGCCAGATAATGAATACCGCGGGCGATCCAGATGATGAAGACCGGAAGGACTGCGAAGAGGATACCCATTTTCTTTGTCTCCATCCAGTTGAGCTGTACGGAGAGGAGCAAGAAAATCGGTATGACCCATCCGAGGGTTCCGAAAAGCATTCGCCGATTCGTACGGGCGAGGATGATCCATCCAAGCGGTATGAAAGCCATGAGGATCACGCCAAGGCGCTTGATGAGGAATAGAACACAATACATGCCGGTGGGAAATGGGATAAAGGGTGTCCTTCGGATCTCGTCGATGAAGGGAAAATTCAACATGGCCGGAATCTCGAAATTCCAGGAAAAGAAGTGATGGGGAATCGGCGGAAACTGTTCGAACGATTCGTATATCGTCCCGTTCCCGACAAGCACGGCTGCATGGTGGAAGATCGAAGGGAGCAGAAAAAGAAAAAGGCCGAGAGAAAAACGACGCCACCTCTTTCGGTGCGTAAGGATGGATCCAATCAATAGAATAAATCCCGGCAGCGCGACGATGAAGAAATGGCTGTTGCTGAGGGCAACGCCAAGCAAGGCCCCGAGCCAGAACCGGGAGTTCTTGACCGCCAGGGCGAGGGCAAAGGAGAGCAGGGCGAGGAGCACCATGTTCTCGTCCAGGACAACGATAGAAAGCGTCAGGGGGTTCAAGGCGAGCAGAATCATGAAGAGGAGTCCACCACCGGGAAATGAAAAGAGGAATCTGCCGATGAGAAATCCGGACAGGGCGATAAGGGCGCCGCTGAGAGCGTGTACGAATCGAAAAGAAAAAAATTCGTACAGGGCCAAAAAAGGGGCAAGGAGAGCGGCGCTCCCTTCGCGGGCTCCGCCGGACATGAACAGGGTCAGATTTCTTCCTCGGAGATCTTCCGGGATTTCGGGAAACCGGTTGTCCAGGGCCATGGCGGCGGATCGCACGACACAGTCCTCTTCGTTGAAGAGCAGGCTGTCGTGATGAACAAGGTAGAGAAGAAATGTGAGAGCGGCCAGAGCCAGGGCAATCCATTGTTCACGGGTTCGATTGCCCTCATGATTCCAATCGGGCAAAAGCCTGACATGCCTCCTGCGGATCGCTATGAGGCCTACAAGAGAGAGGCCGAGGCTGGAAATCACGACTAGAAGGTCGCTCAAAAAAAAGCGAAAAATAAAACCGAAGACCATGGCGATGGTATAGGAGGTAAGGGAGACGGTCGCGATCCCCAATCCCAGGGTACAGGTGACCGCCTCTACCAGGCCCTTGGATCGGAACGATGCCTTATAAAGCAAATAGCCTGGAACACAGAAGAGCGCCAGGAAAGTTATGATTCCAGTTAAGCTATTAAGAACGGCATTTGCGATCAACCGACTGCCTTATTCATGAATAAAAACCGCACCGAATCACAGAGGGATTTTTTAACATGCTTATCAGCGGAGATCTTTTTCGTATACGCTATTCTGTCTAATGATCGGGCAATTCGATAAAATCTCCCGGCGTAAGGTCTTTTCCCGCCAATCCCGGATAATCAGGAGCATACCGGTAAGCTCGGAACACATGATTCATCCAGCAACCTTCGTCCGGATCTATGGGAATGGCCTCTCCTTGGACTACAGGCCCTTGGTCGGCTACCGGATTCACGTATTCCCAGACTACCTCTTTTCCCGCAGTGACTTCGAAGATGAGGCCCTTCGCTCCACTGCAGATCAGCGTATTTCCATTGGCGAGTCGATGGGCGCCGGAGATGTAATCGGAGTAGAAATCCGCAGGATTGTCTTTCTTGTAGATCCAAGCCGCTTCATCCGGTCCGAAGGCGGCTCCGACGGTCAACGAGTATCTTCCAAGGCCGTCGACCGGTGGGATGATTTCATCGACCGATGAATAATCATCGCCGGGGCGATCCAGGCCGTTGTTGAATATCAATATGTTTCCTTCTCCCGGAAGTCCGGACTCGATCCATTGTGAATCGTGCTGAAAAAACAGCTTCTGATCACTGGCGTCACCTGCGCGATATGCCCGCGGATTTCCCCATCGATAAAGGATGTCACCCCCTTTTCCACTTTTGCCTCCTCCATGGCCTGCGGCTTCCGAGGTGGTTGTACTGTGATCGATCACCCATATCTCATTAAAGTAACTGACGCTGACAATAATCTGATCGAATTCTTTATTGTAATCGATCGCATTGTCGTGATTCCAGTCCGCAATCGGGTTTTTTGCATAATTGATATGGACCAATTCGGGATGGTCTTCTACAACGCCGAAATTATCTTTTGCGGGATCGTAATCTTGAACCAGATGGTCCCAGACATGCCATTCCCAAACTATGATTCCGCCCGTTTGACCTATCGGTGCTACCTCGATGATGTGATGAGGCCACAATTCACCGTCGACAAGCAGATTGGGATCACGGCCCGCAGCGACCGCTTGCTCGAAGGTTTTTCGCTCCCACGCGTTTATGAGTATATTTCCGTTGGGCAATATTTCGATATCGTGATTCTGAAGATGCCGCTCACTTGAATACATGTAGTCCCAGACAATCGTGCCATCCCATTCAAAGATCTGAACGCGGCCGCCCTGCCCATGAACTCCCTGGAAGAAAGGGTTCCCCTGTGAACCCAGGGAGGCAGCTCGAAGAAGATTGCCGTTTTCCAATAGATAGGCGGACAATGCCGGAGTGAAATCGCTCTCCCACGAGTGAACGAGCCGCCCGTACATGTCGATCAGATAGGTGTTCGTAGATTCCAAGGGAGCGAATAAAGTATAGCCCTCGAAAGCGCCGGGTTGGCATTTGATCAGCCCAACTGTCCGACCGGGGTTGTAATCCGAACATTCGAAAACTTCATCTGTGTCGCTATCATCATCGCTATGGCATGATAGGATATGGGCCATCCCGAAGATGAACACGACTATCATAAGAAGAACAAGTCTCGAATTCCTCATAATGCCCTCCTAATCGATTTTTTTGGAAACTATGATTCCCGGATGTCGAACACGATTCGTATCATAGCAATATTTAACCATCCAGTAAAAGTGAGAGCTGTCGATACGTGAATGATATTGACGAAATGAATGAGAAATGCTCCCCTTATCCTATGAAACTCTCCGTGCCGACCAACTGGGACCCGCGCCTACTTGAATTTTTTGAAGAAAATCCGGTCCACAACGTCTACGGGATGCTTGATCGTGATGTCTGGGGAGGGGGTAAGCCGAGTTTTATACTTCCCCGGGTCGACCGACAAATCGTGGAAAAGCACGTCCGACGGCTCCGCGACCGGGGAATTACTTTCACCTACCTGCTCAACGCCCCCTGTTTCAATAATATGGAGTTCGACTGGGAGAGCCATCGATCCCTTATCGACCATATTCGCTGGATCCGGGACACGGGTGCCGATTCGGTGGCGGTCTCGGTTCCTTACCTGATCGAGATAATCAAGGCCCAGTTCCCGGAGCTCCATGTCCGGGGCTCCGTTATCGCAGTGATTGACAGCGTCACTAAGGCACAGTTTTACGAATCCCTCGGTGTGAGCGAGATTACACTCGATTTTAATATCAACCGGGAATTCAAGAAACTGGGTGAGATACGGCGCGCCGTCCATTGTGATCTCATGCTCATAGTCAATGACTTCTGTCTTTTCCGCTGCCCCTACGCGATCTATCATTATAATACAATCGGTCACGCCTCACAGGTCATGAACTCCAAAGACGGCTTCTTTATCGACAACTCTATGCTGAACTGCTTCAGGCAAAAACTGGCTCACCCGGACGAGATGATCCGCTCGCCGTGGATAAGGCCCGAAGATCTGCCCCATTACGAAGAGATGGGTATCGATTATTTCAAAATCGCGGGCCGCTCGCGGGACACACAATACATTATGACCACGACTCAGGCTTATAAAGAGAAGTCCTATTCCGGGGACCTGCTTGACCTGATGGAGATCGCTTCGAAAAAAATCTCCGCCCCCGAGCACTTCCTTTTCACCCGGTTTGTGAAGTTCAACCCGAAAGCCGCCGGAAAGATACTCACACTCCTTTCAAACCTCGCCAAGCGCGTCGAGCCCATTGGGAAAGCCAACCTCCTCGAATTCGGCGCCAGGGTTGACCCGGAGTTCCTAGGGCTGCTTGTGGATGCATTCTATGACCTGGCTCGGACTATGAATCGAATGGCTATCCCCAATGATCGCCTGGACGGATTCATCGAGCACTTCAAGGAACACAGCTGTGAGATCTCTTGTGGAGAGTGTGGGTACTGCGAGGAATGGGCCAATAAAGTAATAGAAATGAATCCCGACGAGGTCAGACGGTGTGTGGAACATCTTGAACGTGTTCTGGATCGGCTCGCCCGGAGCGAGGTTTTTTCTCCCGATCTGTCCGGATGAACACTCGGTACTCTTATCCTTCTTGCTCTCCTTCGCTTTCCTGATCCCCTTCGCTTTGCTCGACCTCATTAATAATACGCTCTTCAATCCGACAGGAGTAATCCACGATTGTCCGAAAGAGGAGGGTGACGAAATCGCGGTCCAGGCCCAGTCGCGATGCTTCCTCCGTGCGGGAGTCGAACAGGTCCTGAAGCCTCTTCTTCTGCATCATGGGGATGCGGCTCTTCGCCTTGAACCGGGCTATCTCGCGGACGATCCGGATTCTTTTGCCCACGAGATCGATGATCGAGCGGTCTATTTCGTCAATCCGGGTGCGAAACGGCTTGAGCCTCTCATCCTCCATCATATCTCCCTTGGGGGCAAGTTGGTCTGGTCGATCAGGAGTAATACCACTTTGGGGCTTTGAGGTGCCGTATATCCGGGGGAATCCCTTTGAAAAGGTCTTTAATAAGGGAGAAGGCAACGTCACGAAACATGATTTTGAGCAAGAGGTAATACACATACGCCTTGCGTTCCCGGGCCACGGCGCTTCGAATCATCCTATAGATGAAGCGGAACGGATGAAACCAGAGTTTGAACATGACTTTGAAGACAAGGTTGTTGACTTCGTTCGTGGAGAGATACTTGGTGGGCCGTATGGCCGAGAACCATGAAAACTGGGTGAGGTCCGTGATCTCGAGCGAGCCGTCCTTCAGCGCCTCCTCCCACATGGCGGTCCCCGGCATGGGGGTGTAGATGACGACGCTGGGAAAGTCGACCTTGAGCTTGTCCGCCTCTCTGGCCAGCTCCTCGATGCTCTCCCTGGAGTCGTCGGGAGCACCGATCATGTAGCAGTAGTGAACCATCAAATGGGGGTATTTTTTATTACAGATCCTGGCACATTCTATGGAGGCATCCACATAGTTTTTTCCCTTGTCCCAGTACTCCAGCTCTTCGTTCTTGATTCGCTCCGAGCCGACGAGTATGTACCGGAGGCCTATGCGATATAGCTTCTCGAAGATGCCGGCTCTCTCATCGCGTACAATCTCGTCAGCTCTCATGTAGGCGAAATATTCGAACTTCATTCCCCTCCGCATCACCTCTTCGGTAAAGGCGTTGTTCCATTCCATGTCGGCGCTGAAGTTCCCGTCGGCAAAGGAGAAAAAATTGCGGTCCCAGCGGCTCATGATGTAGTCAAGCTCATCGGCCATATAGGTGGGGCTCTTGGTTCGGAATCTCGGCCGGATCGTGGCTTTCCCATCCTGTTCGGTCCACTCCCCCATCAGGGGCCAGAACGTACAATAGGTACAACCGTGGTTGCAGCCCCGGCTGTGCTCGACGAGGACGCACTTCCCGAACATGAAGCCGGGATCATCCCCGTAATCCTCAACGGAGACCAGATCGTATGCCGGGAATGGGAGATCATCGAGGTTCTCTATGAGCGGACGGTTCGAATTGTGAACGATCTCCCCGTCCCGCCGATAGGATAGTCCCTGAATTTGATCCAGCTGCGGGGATCCGGTTTGGAGCTGTCGAACCAGGTCGAGCAGTGTAAGCTCGCCCTCCCCGCGTACGATGAAATCCACAGAGTCGTTCTGCTGAAGAGTCTCACCCGGCATGAAGGAGAAATGCCTCCCCCCCGCCACGGTTACGGTGTCCGGATTCGATTCCTTGGCGCAGCGCAGAGCCTTGAGGTTCTCGTCCTGGTATAAGGTTTCGGCGCTCACCCCCACCAGGTCCGCCCGCTCCGCCTTGATCATCTCGGGAAGGGTCTTCCACCCTATTCTTCTGTTCCCGCAATCTATGATCTTTATCTCAATATCGTCGAGGTTTTCCCGCAGGACGCCCCCGAGGCAGCAGAAGTTCAGGGGGGTGAGAAAGTTATCGCCGTGGGAGAGGAGCTGCCATGGACGCTGCGGCGCTTTTATGAACAAAATTTTCATTTGTTTTTTTTAAGGACTACTGAGTAATCCGTTGGAGAGCATGTCTGGTAAAAAAAGGTATTTTCCGTACTGAGTTTTATCTTAATACCATTGCCCTTTAATTTTCCATTTTAGTTAGCTACCATTACCCTGTCAAGCAATGACAGCTTGGCACAACGCCTTCCCAGAGGCGAAACCGCATGAAGTCTACCGAAAAAATCGAAGATCCTCTTCCGGACACGCTCCTCGTCCAACCGCCGAATATCAAGGGCTCCCTATTCAACCTCCCTGGGACCGAACCCCCATTGAGCCTCTGTTATCTTGCCTCGGCCTTAGAGTCTCGGGGATATCCTTGCGAAATCGTTGATCTCACCCTTGAAGGGCACCCCGAGTCGGCTCTCGATAAAAAACTCCGTCAAATGCAGCCAAGGAACAATGGGATCACCTCCTATACCACGAACATAGGCATTGCCGCATCGATCGCCGATCGGGCCAAGCATCTCAACCCGGCCGTGAAGACGATAATCGGCGGCTTCCACGCCTCCGCCCTCCCCGGGGAGTGCCTCGAGGAGTTTCCGGCGTTTGACTTCGTCGTCTTCGAGGAGGGGGAAGTAACGATCTGTGAGCTTGTCGATCGCATCTCCTCCGGGGCCGGAATCGACGGCCTTCTCGGCGCAGGGGGCCGCGAGAATGGACATGTGAAGCTCAATCCACCGAGGCAACTCATCGAAAATCTCGATTCCCTCCCATTCCCTGCCCGCCGAAAAACCTTGATCCACAGCTATGTGCCCGATCCGGGGAATTTCTTCACCCTCCCTCACACAGGCCTCCTGTTCTCCAGAGGGTGTCCGATGAAATGTGCCTTTTGCAGCAAAAGCGTCTTTGGCGACACGATCCGCTACAGAACCGCCGAAAACATGGTGTTCGAAATGGAAAGTTGCATCGAGGCCTTCGGAATTCGCGACTTTCGTTTTTTCGACGAGGGACCTACGCTCCGGCCCCGCAAGATGCGCGAACTCTGCGAGCTCATCCTGGCCCGGATCCCCGGCGTCCACTGGAACTGCTTCAGCCGCATCGACTCCATGAATCGCTCCCTCCTCGAGCTCATGAAACGCTCGGGCTGCTATCATATTACATACGGGGTGGAGTCGGGTGTTGAGCTCACGCTCAGACGGATCGACAAAGCACTCGACCTGGACCGGGCCATCCGGATATGTCGCGAGACCCGGCTTATGGGCATCGAATGCAAGGCCAACTTCATTCTCGCCCTCCCGGGCGAAAGCCTCTCCGATATCCGCCGCACCGTGGCCTTTTCCAAAGAGCTCTCACCGGACATGGTGACTTTCAACCTCTTCAAGCCGCTGCCGGGGAGCCGACTGTATGAAGAACTCAAAAATAGAGAGGCGCTGTTGAATTCACCATGGGAGGACTACTTCACCACGACCGAAAGGAGTGTGACCGTGACGGCGATTCCGCCCGGAGCCCTCAAGTGGGAGCTCAAGCGGGCGTGGTTCTCATTTTACTTCCGTCCGGCCTACTTGATCCAGCGGCTTCAACGGTTCATACGGTCCCCCTTCCGGGAGGCGCAGACCTCCTTTGCCGGCGTGAAGGTTCTCTTGTTGAATATTTTCAAGTAATTTCTACGTGATCGGCTCCTCTGGCCGATCTTTCCTTCATCCCACATAAACGGCCGAACACAGCGTAAGCCTATCTCAAGTTCCAGCGATTCCAGCAAAAGGCGTACAACCAACGAAGCCCGGCAGCCATCTCCTTCCAGTTAAAACATTAATAATATCTAGAGGTTGCTGTATTTTCTGAGCCTGTCCCAATGCTTCAGACACAATGGCAAAATTTTTTTGGAATAAACTTTGCTTCTCTTGGAGATTGCAGGCAAAAGGGAGCATGAAAGGGAATTCAATGCCATCAGCTTCAACCCCTTAATATTATAGCTTTTTTACCGGACTAGACAGATCTGTCCAGTCTGAAAGGAGACGGAAAATGGAACCTAGGCTGAAAAAATTATCAATAACAGCGATAGTCCTTGGAACACTCGTATTTTCAGGGACCACCTACGGGGCTACCTACAATGTGCCTGAACAATATTCCACCATCCAGGCAGCCTTGGACGCTGTGCCGAGTTTCTCCAAGATCTCCGTGAGAAGCGGGGCGTATTACGAAAACCTCGTCTGGCCCCAGAGATCTTTCATCACCCTCCAGGGTCGCTCGGGAAATCCCGGAGACTGCATAATCGACGGGAGCTCGGAGGCATCTCCGGTCATCCAACTGGCGACGGACAGGTCGATAATCCTCACCATATCGGATGTAACGATCCGCAGGGGAAGCCATGATTTTCTTAATCTTGGCGCGGGGATTTCCATCAACAACACTGGACTCTTCTTCGGCTCTGTCTTTCTCACACTCAACACATGCATCCTCAGGGAAAATTACGGCACGCCCCTGGTGATGAACAGTTTATTTAACCGGTCCAACTCACTCTTCATGTCGAACAATCTCATCACGGAAAATGAAGACGATTGGGGCTCCGGAATAGGAAGCGTTTCTGTCGTCGGGAGCATCAGGGGATTCGACAACCAGATTGTTCTCAATGATAATAATGGCGTCTTGGCCTATTCCCCCTCCGGCAATTCGAGCTTCACCTTCCAGAACAACGATGTGATGTTTAACGGGCAGGGCTCGGGTTGGGCCTGCGGAATTTGGGTGGTCGGCACGTTCAACTCCCTCAACATCAGGGACAATAACATCACGGGCAACAACAATATTTACTCTCACGGAATTGTCGTCGGAGATCCGCACTTCGGTATCGATTCCTCGATCTCCGGCTCGATACTGAGCAACTCCATATCCGCGCATGAGGGAGAAGCTGGAATCGGGATCCATGTCGTTGAAACCGGAACCCTGCTGGTCGAGGGAAACGCTATCGCCGAGAACCGTGGCCGAATCCTCGGCTGCGGAGTGCATATCGGCATGTTCGATTGGGCCACCCGGGGCACCACAGTGCTTCGAAACAATATGATTTACAATAACTCCGTGGGCGTCAAGGTAGGCAACAGCCTTGATGGAGAGACCTTCATCATCAACAATACCGTGGTCGACAACACTTTAATTGGGATCGGCGCGGATGAAACAAACATGACTCCTCCGACCATAGCGAACTGCATTGTGGGACATTGGAGCCTCGAAACCGCTTCGAACGACCTGTTAGACGTGGTCGCGACTTACTCCGATATCCAGGATGGCGATCCCGGATCGGGGAATTTTTCAGTAGACCCGCTTTTTGTGGACGCAAAACTGGGGAACTACCACATCGAGTCTCCGAGCAAAGGACCGGGTTCACCCTGCATCGGCATGGGGAGTCGGCACGTCCCCTATCTTCCGGTTGGTGATTACGATTTCCAGGTGCGCCATGATCCGCCTGACATCGGTGCGGACGAGGCAAATTATTAAAGGCGAACCTTTAATTTGCCCTGAACAGAGCGAGCAGACCATCCCAGAGCTCTACCAGCGGAAGGGTTCGAATTTTCAAGACATGACGCAGAATGATTCGGGGGCGCAGATAGAAGGAGCGCAATGCACGGCGCTGTGATTGGATGAGGTCCTCGGTTCGGAGATCGTCGGGCATATAGATCGGGTCGACCTCCGATGTGGGATAGTTGGTGTATCGCTCCCATGCGCTTGTCTCCGGAATCCGGCCCTCCGCCTTCAATTCCTCGTAAACCCTCGTCCCCGGAAACGGTGAGAAGACAGTATACTTGGCGAAGTCAATATCGAGCCGTCGTGAAAACCGCAAGGTCCCCTCGATCGAGGCGAGCGTCTCCCCCGGTATCCCGATCATAAAAAAGCCGATGACCTCCACTCCGACCTTTCTCGCTGCCTTCACGGCATGCCTTGACTGGGCAATGGCAAAGCTCTTCCCGAGACGATCGATCCCTTCCTGACCGCTGGACTCGAAGCCGAACATGATCCTGCGCAAGCCCGCCCTGCCCATGTTTCCCAATAGCTCTTCGTCGACGAGATCCACCCGCGTCTCGGTGGTCCACACCATGTTCCTGTGAAAGCCGCGGCTTATCATCGCCTCGGAGAAATCCAGCCCCTCACGCTTGCTCAGAGGAAAGATAGGATCCGTAAATGAGACCTGTCGATACCCGAACCGGTCTTTCAGCCAGGCGATCTCGCTGACGATATTGTCTGCGCTTCGCCGCCTGCGCCGATTTCCCATGATCTTGAGGCTGCAAAATGTGCATCGATAGGGGCACCCCCTCGAGCCGAGCAGCAGGCTTCCCGGTCGCTTGATCGAGGCAAAGCCTAACAGTTCATACCGGTCGAGCGGGAACAAGTGCCATGCCGGAAACGGAATCGAATCGAGTTCCTCGATGAAGGGCCGAGCCGGGGTCCGGTGCACTTTTCCATCCCGCAGGAAAGAGATGCCTCTGATCTCGTCGACCGGCACGTCCCGTCCCCGCCCTCCATTCTCCACGAGCCTCTCGACGAGATGGGAGATCGTCGTCTCTCCTTCTCCATGGACGATATAGTCCGCAAGGCCCTGGCGCAGGATGTCGGCGGAGAAGACGTCCGCGTGGATGTTCCCCATTACGATGATGATGGACGGGTCGATGGCGCGGATGGCACGGGCCATGGCGTAGACGCCGGGTGCGTTCGGGGTGACACATGACAGTCCCACCATGCGCGGCCGAAGTTCGCGAAGGCGGCTCTGGAGCATCTCCCTGTCTCCCCGGCACAGGGAATCGTCGTGGAATTGTACGCGAAATCCGGAACGCTCCAGTGCGGCGACGACATAGGAGAGGCTGATGGGCGGCATGGGTCGGAGCAGCCGAACGTAGGGGCCCGTCGTGATCGAGGGGGGCTGATACGCATTGATCAGAAGGAAATCCGTCTTGTCACGCCCTGTCTCTTGATGGATGTGACATGGTCCCCCGGCCGGCCGGATCGACTTCGTAAGCTTAGTTCTCATACCAGGATGGAATCTTCAGGATTGCATACTGCCGCGAACGAAACGGATTGACGCGACGCCGCACCGAATCCCAGATCACACGCACGGTTACGATCAACCACCAGATATACATACGACGCTTATAGGTGGTCCGACTCATCACCCCGGCCAGAAACCATTTGGGGCGGCGGAAGAATCGTTTGTTCATCCGAAAGATCTGCCAAGCGATCTCGTCCCGCGATAAAAACTTTGAAGACATCACAGGGGTCATCCAGTCGAATCTTGAAAAATCGGTTACCTCCAGCCACCCGGCCTCTACCGCCTCATCCCACAAAGGGGTTCCCGGCACCGGTGTGAGGGGATGAAAGCTGGGAAAATCGGCACGGATTTCAATGGCGAACCGCATTTGCTCTTCCATGGATGCCTCTGTTTCATCACGCACACCCACGATAAAGGCCGCCTGCCGGAATACGGACGGGTACTTATCGGCCAGGAGCTCAAAGCATCGACGGGAGCCGGCCACGGAATAGAATGGCTTGTCAAAGGCATCCAGCTCTTTGTCGACCACGCGCTCGACCCCGATGCAGGTGTGGGCGAGACCGCTTCGAACCAGCTTTTCGAACACACCCGCCTCTTCATCCCTCAAGATTGCATCAATGCGCAGAAAGGCAAACCAGGAGAGGTCGAGATCCTCCCGGATGAGGGCCTCCGCGAATGCGTCGTTCCAGCGTTGATCGATATTCCACGATTCATCTACGAAGACCAGACACCGCTTTCCATATTTATGATAAAGCTCCCGTATTTCATGGATCGTATAATCCACACTCTTGGTCCGCCATCTTGGCCTGTATCTCTTCCGTCCCTCATCTTCATAGGTATCGGCCATTTGGATCCACCAAGCACAGAACTTGCAGCGGTTTGTGCACCCACGGCTGTGATGAATGGTGGTCCCTCCGGGCGAGAAAAGGTAGCGGGATCTGCCGTAAAGGTCCATCGGGAGGAGGTCGTACGCGGGCAACGGCAGACTGTCCAGGTCTTTGATGAGCGGCCTCGCCTCGGTCTCGACCACGGTATGGTCCTGCAGGAATGAAATACCGGGAACCCGGTCGAACCGTTGCAAATCTTGGCTCAATTCGCTCACCAAATGTCGCAGTGTCTCCTCGCCTTCACCCCGCACAATGAAATCGATCGGGTAGGTGGTAAGGCTCTCTCTGACCAGGTTGGAAAAGTGGGCTCCCCCGGCCACGCGTACCGATTTCGGCGAGACCTCCTTGGCAATTTCGAGAACCCTCATCGACTCGGCCGCGTACAAAGCGTGATTTTCCCCGACCCCGATCAGGTCCGGCTGTTCCTTTTTTATCGCATCGCGAAGGCTCTGCCACCCCATTTTGATCGGCATGCAGTCGAGTATCTTCACGTCGACCCCATCCAGCCGCAGGGACGCCGCGAGGCAGGCGAGAGACTGGGGTACGAGAAAATTATCGTCCTCGTGCATAAACGGCCAGTACGGCCTGGGGGAGCTGACGAGGAGGACTTTTGGCATTTCTTCGTAATCCTTAAAAGAAGTATCTGCTCACTACACGAACCACGCCGGAAAGCTGCCGCCACTTGAGCATTCGCAACAGAAGAGAAATAGGTCTCAGCCTGAGATAGAAGCGGAGCAGGGCTCGCCTTTGCAAGGATTTCACCTGCCTGTTCTTTTCCTCGGATTCAAAATGGGGAGTAAAAAAGTTGATGTTTTCAAAATCAGGATTTCCGGCCAGGATCTCATCACCGTAGTCCGAGCCGGGAAGGGGCACAAATATCGAAAAATGGGCCAGATCCAGACCGAGCTTGGGCGCTTCGCGTATTGTCTCCTCCATCTGCTCCATATCCTCTCGCGGCAGGCCAATGATGAACAATCCCTGTGTTTCCAGCCCCAGATCGTGGGCGTCTGCAATGATCTCCTTTAGCCTGTCTATCTCATAGTGCTTGCCCATCTCGTCTATGGACTTCTGAGATAAAGTCTCTATACCGAGAGATATCTGATAGCAGCCGGCCCGCCTCATAAGAGACAGTAGCTCTTTATCCAATGTGTTGACCAGGAGTCCGTTGGGCGTCTTCCATGGTGTGTTGATTTTGCTTGCGAGCAGCTCTTCGCACAGGCTGATGACCAGTCCCCTGTCAAGAGTCAGAGAATCGTCCTCAATATGGAATTCACGAACACCGAAGTCCCGGTTGAGCCAAGTCATTTCATCCAGCACGTTCTTTGGACTGCGTTTGCGCAGCTTGGCCCCGTAAAGACGCGTGCTGGAGCAGAAATAACAGTTCAACGGGCATCCACGGGTGACCATGATCGGTGCCACCGGGAGCTCACGAACAAAGAACTGGTGAGGAATTGGCGGATACGAACGGGGGTCGATGCTCTCCCACAAGGGGAATGGGAGCTCGTCAAGATCTTCCACGAATCCTGGAAACGGAGTCTCCACGATCCCTTTCGCCCCATGGAAGACCAGACCGGCGACCTCTCCGATATGGCGGCCACAATTCATCGCCTCCAGGTAGGCGGGGAGGGACTCTTCAGCCTCACCGAAAAACAGGACGTCGGCGCCGAAATCCTGAAGAGCTCGGGCCTTGCAAGCCGATGCATGGGGGCCGCCCAACAGGATCTTCCCCTCCGTTCCAAGGCCCTTGATCATGGATACAACTCTCTTGGCCGGCAGGTAGTTCGGCGTCGATACACTTACGCCAATAAAATCAGGCCGCTCGGTGAGCACGAAGTTCTTCAGGAACGATAATCCCTGGTCTCGGAGGCAAAGGTCCACCACCGAGATCCTGAATCCTTTTTGGTCAAGGACTCCTGCAAGGTATCCGATCCCCAAAGGCGGCATTACCGTGACCGCTTCCGAAGGTGGATAAACCAACAAGACATGGGGTGTGGAAGGAATCGTATTCATCGTATTCGAATTAATTTAACACGGAACCAAATGGCTGTGAAGGACTCGTGGAACTCATGGAAGCGCTGGAGGCGAACCCTCCGCCTGCAAGGGTCACATTGCCGTCATTATGCCTCTCGTCTTGACGCGTATTCTTCTTTTCCCCTATACTTTTTCTCTTATCTTATAAAGCAAATTCCTATTGGCAAAACCGAGTGCCAATTGCTAAGTGGTCCGATTCATAAATACGGTGACGCACCGAAGCCGTCGAGGCACCCGGCCCGCAAGGCGTGAGGAGGGCGAATACCGTTGTCGTATTTAACCGACGAGCAACGAAGCGGGGCGGGATGCATCGGCGGCTGAATGCCACCGTATTTATGAATCGGGCCACTAAAACCACGGACACCCGACGTACGGCAGTCCCCACGGCACTCGGATCTCGGCCTGGTTCTCTCGGAAGGGAAACGAGTATGCGAATCGTGATTCTGGGCGGTGGGCTCACGGGGTTGAGCGCCGCCTGGAAACTGACACAGGCGGGGTCGGCGCATTCCATCACGGTGATCGAGAAGGCCTCCGACGTGGGGGGGCTCGCCGGGTCGTTCCGCCACGGACCGTACCTGCTCGACTACGGTCCGCACCGCTTCTATACGACGATCCCCAATGTCTTCGACGACATTACGGAGCTGATCGGCGACAATCTCCACCGCATCCCCAAGAAGCTCGGGTTCCACCTCCAAGGCAAGCTCCTCGACTTCCCGGTACGCTTCACGGACCTGCTCGCGAAGATGGGCGTGGGCTTCACGTGGAAGGCCGGGACCGAGTGCCTCCGCGCGATCCTCCGTGGTCGCTTCACGCGAGAGCCGGACACCTGCTACCAGGACCTCCTGGTCCACCAGTTCGGCCCCACGATCTCGGCCCAGTTCTTCGAGCCGCTCGCCCGCAAGGCCTGGGGAGAGCCGACCGAGCTGGACGCCCGACTGGCCCGCTCCCGTGTGCTGCCGCCCGATCTGGTGGGGATGATCAAGGAGACCCTGGGCCTGGGGAGCCCGATGAAGCCGATCGAGCATTTCTATTACGCGCGGGAGTCCATCGGCGAGATCGGCCTCGCCATGAAGGAGCGGATCGAGCAGGCCGGCGGCGTGTTGCTCTGCGGCGCCGTCCCGACGTCGATCTCAGTCGGCGGCGGCAAGGTCGAGACGATAACCGTCGAGACCGCGAAGGGCCGGAGGGATCTCCCGGTCGACTTCCTGATCACGACGATCCCATTAGGGGCACTGCTCCACCTCTTCGAACCGAGGCCCGCCGATCGTGTCCTGGAGACGGTCGAATCCCTCGAGTACGCCGACCTCCTGCTGGCCTACTTCACGGTCAAGCGGCGCCACGTCCTTGACTACGCGTGGGTGTACTACCCGGAGGAGGATGTCCCCTTCACCCGCCTCATGGACAAGCGCCGGTTCAGCGAAACGGGCCTCCCGGCGGACCGGACCGTGCTGTGCGCCGAGTGTACGCGGTCCCTCGGCAGCCCTTCCCGGCGCATGGACGATGACCGGCTCTTCGAGGAGATGTTGCCGGCCCTCGAGATCCGCGGCGTCGTCTCGCGCCCGGAGATCGAGGACTACTTCACTGTGAATGTCCCGAACGCATATCCCATGTATCCCTGTGGGTTCCGCAAGCCGTTGGACGCGACCCTCGACTATTGTCACTCGGTGGGCAACCTGTTAACCGTAGGCCGCCACGGCATGTTCAACTACAGCAACATGGACCATGCAATGGATATGGGTGCCATCGCGGCCGACTATGTGCAACACAGCGGCCAGGGGCGCTGGACCTGGGAGAAGATCCTCAAGCGAATCGAGGAATACCGGATCTATGGGTAGGGGAGGACGAGGAGTGGAGCGGCGCATCTCCGTCATCATCCCGGTCCGAAACGGCGGCGCGAGCTTCGCACAGTGCCTCGAAGCGTTGGCCTGTGTGGACTACGGAGCCTACGAGGTCGTCGTCGTGGACGACGCCTCGACGGACGACACCGCGGCGTTGGCCCGAAAGCGCGGCTGCAAGGTCGTCTCGATGGATCGCCAGAGCGGCCCGGCTGCCGCACGCAACGCCGGCGCCCGCGCGGCCGACGGCGATATCTTCTTCTTCGTCGACGGCGACATCGTGGTCCCGCCGCAGGCGCTGTCGTTGGTGAACAACGCGCTGACTGACGTCGACGCGGACGCCGTGGTCGGGATCCTGTCCCGCGAAGCTACGTTCGAGCGATTTCAGAACACGTATGAAAACCTGTACATGCACTACATGTACGCGAGGTACGAGGACACGATCCCGATCTTCTACACGAGCGCGGCCGCCATCGAGCGACGCGTGTTCGAGGAGACGGGCGGCTTCGACGAGCATTACACGACGCCGGGCATCGAGGACATGGCCTTCGGCCGACGCCTCCTCGCGGACGGCCGCACCGTCCGCTTCCTGCGCGAACTGGCCGTCACGCACAGGAAGGAGTTCGCACTCTCCCATCTGCTGCGCGTCAACTTCCGAAAGGCCGTGGGCACGACCCGCCTCATGCTGCGCAGCCGCGGAGACGGTTGGCGGGAGAAGCCCGTCTCCTCCGGCTGGGGCTTCCTGCTGTGCATACCGCTCGCGCCGCTGGCCCTCTCGGGCGTCGCGGCGAGCGTTCCGCTCGCGTCCCCTCCCCTGCTCGCGGGCTCCTCGGCGCTACTGCTCATCACGCTCGTGCTCAACCGCGGCTTCCTCGGGTTCCTGCGCAGAGAGAAGGGCGTGGGCTTCGTGCTCGCGAGCCTGCCCCTGTTCTGGGCGAACTTCCTAATCTACGGTCTGGGAATCGCCTGGGGTGGTGCATCTTTCTTCCTCGGCGTGCGATACTAACCATGCGCCGGCGGGACGACGAGGTCGAGGGCCGGGAGGGCGAGCCCAGACCGCAGCGGAGCGAGCCGTGCACCTGAAGGACACCATCCGATTCGGCAGCCGCATCCTCTCCAAGCGAGGCAGGAAACCGCTGTACCTCATCCACTTCGTGACGCACGACTGCAACGCGAACTGCGCCCACTGCCTGCGCGGTGACCGCCTGCGGCCCGGCGACGACGAGCTGACCCTGGACGAAATCGAGCGGGTCGCCGCCGGACTGGGGCCGATGCTGTTCGTCTTCCTGACCGGCGGCGAGCCTTTCTTACGCGACGATCTTCCCGCGATCCTGCGCGCCTGGCACCGGCACGCACGGGTCGCCAAGGTCCAGATCCCGTCGAATGGCCTGATGCGCGACAGAATCGTCGCGTACACCGACCAAATGGCGACGGAATGCCCCGAAACACACATCGGCGTGACGATCTCCCTCGACGCGCTCGGTGAGGAGCACGATCGCATCCGGCGCACAAAAGGTCTGTTCGAGGAGGCGACGCAGACCGTCAAGGCCTTACAGAAGCTGGAGAAGAAGCACGACAACTTCGACGTCAACGTGACCGTGACGGTCTCGGCCTACAACCAGGACACGCTCATCCCGCTCTACGATTACATCCGTAACGAGCTCGGCGTGCAGAACATCTTCAACTCCCTCGTCCGAGGGGAGCCGCGAAAACAGGAAGCCCTTGACGTCGACATCGAGAAGTTCGAGGCCTTCAGCGACGCCATCGACGCCGACCTGATCAGCGGGAGGCTGACCGGGTACTCCCGCTTCGTGCTGAGCGACTTCGTTAACGCCAAGAACCTGTACAGCCGGAAGCTGATCGGCCGCGTCGTCCGCGAAAACCGCCGGCTAATCCCGTGCTACGCCGGTTCGCTGGCCGGGGTCCTGTTCGCGAACGGCAATGTGTACCCGTGCGAGATCCTCGAAGAGCCGATGGGCAACGTGCGGGATCACGACTACCGCATCGACCGGATCTGGACCTCCCAGCGCGCCGCCGACGTCCGGAAGGCCGTCGAGGGCTGCTTCTGCACGCACGAGTGCTTCATCAGCGTCAACTGCCTGTTCAACCCGAGGATCCTCGCAAGGATCGCGAAGGACGCGGCCGTGCTCTGGGCGAAGAGGGCGTGGGTCGGACCCGGGGGCAGCGGGGGAGTTGGGAAACGATGAGAGTGCTGCTGATGGTTGCGCCGTGGTCGTTTTCTGAGCTCGTCGGCGAAGAGCCGCGGCCACACCGGCCGGACAAGGACGCCGCCCTCATCGGCGTCCCTCAGCCGCTGGGCCTGCTCAGCATCGCCGCGACCCTGAAGCAGGCGGGCCACGCCGTCGAGGTCGCCGACGGGTACTTCGAGTCGCTGCCCGAGATCCTGGAGCGCGTCGCGCGATTCCGCCCGGACGTCGTCGGGCTGAGCACCTACCACTGCCTCTGGGACAACACGAAGCAGGCGATCGAGGACATCAAGGCGCGTTTCCCGCACATCCGGACCATCGTCGGCGGGCCGGCCGATACGATGCCGCGCGCCGAGTGTCTTACGGATTGCCCGCAGCTCGACTTCGCCGTCGACGGTGAGGGCGAGCTCGTAATGAAGGAGTTCCTCGAGGCGCTCGCCGACGACCGGCCGCTCGACGGCATCCATGGGCTGATCCACCGAGGCGACGACGGACGGATCGTCCGTAACAAGCGCCGCCAAGCGCTCCAGGACCTCAACTCGCTCCCCTTCCCCTCGCGCGACCCCATCCCGCTCGACCGGTACATCGCGAGCCTCGCTGTCATGGGGCCCACGCCCTTCGCCAACGTGGTCACGACGCGCGGCTGCCCCCATCGCTGCGGCTTCTGTCCGATAGGGGACGAGACGACCCACGGCAAGGTGCGGATGCGGAACGCCGCGTCCATCATCGACGAGGTGACCTACCTGGTCGAGCGGCACGGGGTCCGCTCGATCAACTTCTACGACGACTTCCCGACGTTCGCCCTCGACCATTCCGCAGGCGAGGAGATCGCCCACGCGCTGATCGCGAAGCGCTATAACCTCAAGTGGACGATGAATGTCTTCACCTACACCTCTGACGAGGCGTACATGGCGCTCCTGAAGCGCGCCGGGCTGTGGCGCGTGCAGTGCTTAGGGCCGTCGGCGGTGCAGAAGAACGCGGACCGCCTCCAGACCAGCGGCCGCGGCGTCCCCGTGGCGCACGTCGCCAAGGGCATCGAGACGATCCACCGGGCCGGCATCCAGACGGTGGGAAAGTTCATCCTGGGGATTCCGGGCGAAACCCGGGAGGAGGCGCACCGGACCATCCGCTACGCCTGCGGCCTCCCGCTCGACTTCGCCATCTTCATGCCCGTACCGATCTTCCCCGACTCGCCCATGTACCGCGAGCAGGAGAAGAAGGGCCTGCGCCCCGGCGATGCCAAGGGCAGGAACATCTTCCACATCCATGTGGACCAGGACAGCCTTCCGGCCGACGAGATCCGCAAGCTGATCCTGACCGCCTATGGGAGATTCTATCTGCGCCCCGGCTACCTCGCGCGGCAGGCCCTAGCCCTGCGCTCCACCGAGGAGATCGCCCTCTATCTCCGGTACGTGAAGCGCGTCTATCACAACCTCGGACGGTACGTGTACCACCCGATCCCGGCGGGTCACATGTGAGGTACTATGAGACGGTCCCGAAGAACCTTCCTGACATATACATTGATCATCGCAATCTCGATCGTACTGGCTTTGTACCTTGTTTGTTATGTCATCGGTTCCACGGTTTGGCTTGAGTTTGATCCTTACCGGTTCTACCGTCTACGTCCCAATGCCTCCGCAGAGGAGACCTTTCAGGAGCGTACAATACGAATCGAGATCAACTCATTAGGATTCCGTGACCGCGAATTTCACATCGAGAAACCCGAAGGCACCGACCTGCTTCTGAATGAATGTCTCAATTCAGAAATGAATTACACTCCAACGA
>CAZFWM010000011.1:41312-52178 GCA_964522545.1 uncultured Thermodesulfobacteriota bacterium | reverse complement strand
CAATGCTTTTGGAGGTGCCTTTTATATGATTATCAGAGCCTGGGAACGAGGGGAACGAGGGGAAAGAGGATTGACCTTGACGATAACCCATAATACTATAACAGATAAGCTATTGCTGATTTTCCATGTCTACGTTGACTCAAGGAGGACAGAATGGGATATATGAAAATTTTTATCAGCGAGCTCAGTTATGAATTCGTTCTCCTTTATAACATCTATATCGAACGTCCCAACGGAAAGATCGTTCTGTATCGCAATAAAAGTTATCCGATGCAGAAGGAGGATATGAAGAACCTGACAAAGGACTACACTTACGTCTATATCGAAGAGAGCTACAAGAAACAGCATTACGAGGCATTAGAGGATCACATCTCCAAAGTGGTGGAGGACAAGACGATTCCCCTTGGGCGGCGGGTCGAGCTCGTCAAGGGATGCGCGGATGTGGTAATCGAAAATTTATTTTCCGATCCGACCTCCTCGGATAATGTACAGCGTACAAGCAAAATCATCGACAATATGATTTCCTTTACCTTCAATAACAATGTCCAGATGAATAAAGTCCTCGAGAGTTTTAATGATTTTAAATATGTCCAGCATACTCGCAATGTCACCTTTTACAGCGTCCTCCTGGCGAAAGAATGTGACACCGAAGACTTGGAGCTTGTAAAAAAAGTGGCCACGGCGGCAATGCTTCACGATTTGGGGAGGAGTGCGCTTTCGCCTGACATCAGGGAATTCTGTGAGGATCTCTCAGAAAAAGACCTGGAAGCCCTCCACAATCATCCAATGAGCTCCAAACAGATCGTCGAGTCCTGTAATTTACAGGACCTGGTATGCGACGAAGTGCTGGATATGATTACACAGCATCATGAAAGGCTCGATGGTTCAGGGTATCCCCAGGGAATCAGCCATCTGGAAATGTCGCCCCTGACCCGTATCCTCAACATTGCGGATCAGTTCGATCTGCTCACCATGAAGAGCGGCGATCATCCCGGGATGAAGCCATTTGATGCTATTAATTCGATAATCGAAGAAAAAGAAAAGTTTGATAAAAATATTCTTCAAATCTTCATAAAATCCCTGGGCCGCACTCCTAAATTGGAGAAATGAGTACTTGAAGAAGTGCGGCCACCTCGGCAGAGCCCGGGGAAAGGCTACCGTATTATATCGATATTCGCGACCTCTGATGTGTCCCCTACATTGCCGACCCAGAGATCCGATGCTATCAGCGGATTGATTTCGCCTCCAACTTCGATCGGTGCATTGTAGATATTCAGGTACTGGTTATCATTGGCACGATGGCGGATGAAGAGTAGCTCTTCCGGGGCATCGCCGTCGGTATCGCCGGTCGCCATATGGGTGATCTCATTATCTTCCCCAGTCTGGCCGATCCAGAGGTCCGAAGCGATTATTGGATTGATCTCTCCTTCCTCTTCGGTCGGTGCATCATAAATATTCAGGTATTGCTGACCATTGATTCGGTGACGGATAAAGACCAGCTCGTCCGTGCCATCGCCATCGGTATCGCCAGTGGCCAGGTGGGTGATCTCATTGTTGGTTCCTATGTTGCCGATCCATTCATCCGCGGCGATCACCGGATTGATTTCGCCTCCAACTACTGTCGGCGCGTTGTAGATCGTCAAGTATTGGTTGTTGTTTGTCTTTTTACGGACAAATACCAGCTCGTCGTCTCCGTCAGAGTCCGTATCGCCGGCCGCCATGAACGAGATCTCTGTATTGCTTCCGATGTTGCCGATCCAGATGTCGGAGGCGATCGGGTCTCCGATGGTTTCCTCAAACGTGGTCGGTACTTCATAGATCGTCAGGTACTGGTTACCGTTGTCACGCTTACGAACCAATATCAGCTCATCGACTCCATCGCTGTCCGTATCGCCGGTTGCCATGAACATGACCTCCGTGTCGGTCTCTTCCTTGCCGATCCAGCCGTAGGAGGCGACCTTTGGACCGATCTCTCCGTCAACGCTGTCCGGGATATAGTGGATGTGGAGTTGCTGTATTTCGTCCGGACGTTTCCGCTGTACGGAGAGCCTGGGATAATATTCGTCCGATCCCATGTCGTATTTCTCGTCTACACCTTGAGGTCTGGCTTGGCCGTCTATATCTATGTAGACTCCGGCATCCGTGCCGGCATCAATACAGGGAGAAGCATAAGAAAGGTGGTAGTTATCTTCGTATGTGTCGAGAAAGAGCGGGTTTGTATTGATATTACTCTCATCATCCCAGACAAGTAAGCAATAAGGCAAGCCAACATAAACCTCCTCCTCTCCTCCTTGGACGTCGCTGAAACTCACGGTGAGAGTTGCGAGACCACTACTCTCTCCCATATAAATCTCATCTCCGTTGCCGCCGGCATCATCTTCCCAAAGGATACAATTCGTGAGAGATGCAGTAGAGTTATATGTTATGAAAATCCCACCGCCTTTGGATGCGGTATTTTTCGAGAGCGTACAATGTGTGATCGTAGCTGAGGCGCCCACAATAGCTATTCCACCTCCAACATCAGAACTGTTGTTTTCGGTGATTGTGCAATTGGTTATTATTGGAGAAGAACTGTTATTACAGTAAATTCCACCCCCACGAGGAAGATGATGCGTTATGGTGTTATTTGATATTATACAGTTTTCGATTGTAGGAGATGAAGTGTAGCTGCAAACGATTCCGCCGCCATGGCCGCCACTATTTTCCGAAATCGTACAGTTCGTAATTTTTGGGGATGAACTATTATAGCAGGCAATCCCTCCTCCTTTCTCCGGACCGCTATTATTTTTGATCACGCAATTATCAATGGTTGGGGAGCAGTGATAGCAGTAAATCCCTCCTCCCCACCAAGCCCCGGTGTTTTCAGAGATTGTGCAGTTCTGGATCGTCGGAGATGATAGATAGCAGTAAATCCCACTGCCGTGCTCTTGATAGGGGTAGGGTGGTAGCAAACCGTTGCGAATCGTGAATCCATCGATAACGGCCTCTTCCGTCTCGCGGTTGTCAAATTTCACCACACGGTCGGCCTGGTTCCCATCGATGACGGTCACGTACGCTCCCTCTTCACTCTGAAGCTCTATCGATTTGGCGGGATCTTGCTCTTCCCAGCTCCCCTCGGAAAAATCAATGTTCTCCACATAAGTGCCCGGAGCAACCAGGACGAGATCTCCATCCACGGCGGCATCGAGGCCCGCCTGGATTGTCGGCTGATCCGCGGGGACGTAGATTGTGGCGCCGAATAGAGCGCAGGGATAAAGAATAAGGGCGGAGATGATAATGTTGAGTATACATGATTTCTTCATTTCTTGGTCCTCCTTTTTTTGTTTAGAATAGCGTAATTGAATCTAAATTTGATGCAAAGAGGATAAAACAGACCAAATAGTATGTCAATATCCTTTTTTCTAAGTGTGAGTGTGCCAAGTGCTACGGCACTTTTTGCTGATCATTGAATTATCGCCCTTTGGGCGGACTTTTCTCCCGGAATTTTATCGCAACGTCGCAAAGATGCTAACGCGGCCGGGCCGCTACAAAATCACACGCCCCTCCCCACTTATTTTATCGCGCAAAGACGCAGAGACGCAGAGGACTAATAATCTATTGATTCAAACTGTTCCAATTGAGGGTCGCTGCGAGGAGCGACAGCGACGAAGTCGAAGATTGCGAGGCACGAAGGGCCGAAACAACCCACTGTGCTTATTGCCATCCTGAGCCCATGTGATTGCTTCGGGGCTTTGCCCCTCGCAACATCCATAACTTTTTCCATATCCACCCTGGTTTATCTTTCTCTGCGCCTTTGCGTCTCTGCGCGAAAAACTCTTCAACGGAGAAAATTGGATTTCCTATGTAATGGACTTATCCCGGCTTCGCGGGGGACTTTGTCTCGGCCAAGTCCCCGTCGTTCCCGCGCAAGCGGGAACCCATAGTTGAGCTCATTTGCTGGATGCCCGCTCCCCGCTTTCGCGGGGACATGTTCTGCGGGCATGACGGTGCGAGGTGCAAATTGGATTTCCTATGCAATGAACTTATCACCCTTCGGGCGGACTTATGCTCTCTGAGAATTCAAACCTTACGTTAATGGAATTCACCACAGAGGACACAGAGGGCACAGAGAAAGAAAGGGCTTGATTGCATTTATTCTCTCTCTGTGTCCTCTGTGGTTGAAAAAATCCTTTTCATAAGCTCCTTGGTTTCTCTACTCTCTGCGTCTCTGCGCCTTTGCGTTACTATTCTTCAACGGAAAAAATTGGATTTCCTGTGCAATCAAGTTATGGAGGGGAGGGCATTGTTGGAGGGAATAGTATTCGATTGGCGTACGATCGCATCGAAGCGGATAGGCGGGATATACGTCATCCATGCCTTTTCGGCAATGCGGCCGAACCGGTACTTTGTACCCGGACGATCGAGGTCAGGGCGATCTACTGCTCGCGCGGGCTGCGGGCGGGGGGGCGCGTCCGGCCGATTCGCCGGGCAGGGCGACCCCGCCCTCGGCACAGGGTGCTCTCGGGCGCGACGCATTTGGGCGGCGCCGCGCCTGCCCGTGCATTTTGTGTGTCATCTCCATGGTGCTCCTCTCTTTTTCACCGGCCGGACACCTTCAGCGACGTCCGGCATAGCCCAATCCGTTACCCTCTGCGATTACCGCTTCAGGTTGACCACCTCGCCGAGTAGCTGGTCCATGGTCTGGATGATCTTGCTGCTCACCTGGAAGCCTCGCTGGGAGGTGATGAGCCGGATGAACTCCACCCCGATGTCCACGTTCGAGGTCTCGAGGAATGCCTGGTGTGTGGAGCCGAAGGACGCGGCACCCGGCACGTCCTCCATGGGGTCGCCCGAGGCGGCCGTTGACTCGTAGAGGTTCGATCCCAGCCTCGTGAGGGCCGACTCGTTGGCGAAGTTGGCCAGCAGGACCTGGGCAACGGCTCGGTACTCGCCGTTGGAGAAGGTCCCGTGGATCGTGCCGGTCTGGTCGATGTTGAAGTCGGTGAGCACGCCGGCCGAACGTCCGTCCTGGTCCTTGGTCCTCAGGACCCACCCCTCCTCGCCGTACTGGGTCATTCCGTCAGCGCTATCAATGGTACCTAAGTCGAAGAGGATGGATCCGACCTCAACTTCACCTATGCCGTTCCAGCCGATCGCGAGTGCATCGGTGGTGAAGACAGGGAGGTCGTCAACGATTCCATGGGTATTAAAGGAGAGGAGGCGCTCATCATCGGTGAAGAGTTCATCCGATGTAAGGTCGGTGTATTCCCCTTCATCGGGAACTGCGATTTCGTCGCTCTTGGCAAGGATGCGTACCTGCCAGTCGTTGTCGTCCTCGACGTCCATTTTATTGAAGAAGACATAGAGGGTGTGGGCGTTGCCCTGGGAGTCGTAGACCTCGATCTCGGTCGAGTAGTTCGATGTGGCGAAGGGGTCCTCCACATCGAACACCTCGATCTCCACGTCCGGGTCGAGGTTCGCGGCGATGGTCACCATAGAGCTCACTATCGGCGGGGACTCGAGCTCATCCATCTGGATGTCGTCCCTGCCCAGGGTGATGACACCCTCCTCATCGGCCAGGCGACCCTGGAGCCGGAACCCGTCCGGGGTGACGAGGTAGCCGTCGCCGTCCATGGTGAACTGGCCGCCCCGGGTGTAGAAGAGGGAGTCCGTTTCATCGGCCTCGGTGTTGCGCACGATGAAGAATCCGTCGCCGTTGATGGCGAGGTCCGTGGGAATGCCCGAGGAGCGGAGCCCGCCCTGGGTGAAGACCCCGGCCACGCCGACCAGGCGGGTGCCCACGCCGACCTGCCCGCCGGTCACGGGCGAGGCGCCGACCATGTTCTGATAGATCAGGTCCTCGAACTGGCCCTGGCTCGCCTTGAAGCCCGGGGTGTTGACGTTGACGATGTTGTTGCTCAGGATCTGGATGTCGCTGCTGAAGGCGTTGATCCCGCTCCATCCGGTGTAAAGTGAATCAAAGATAGACATTGTTGACCTCCTGTCTTGGTGCGCCGCATCCGTCGGTCCGCGGCGCCGGGCCGCCTCCGGAGGAGGTCCGGCCCGTTTGTGGGTGCCGGGCCCGGGGCGCTCGGCCCCGGGCCCGGTCGCGTCAAGGTTTAACGAACGAGATTCACAAGCTCTCCAAGCAAGGTGTTCGTGCCGGTGATCACGCGGCTGTTCGCCTGGTAGCCGCGCTGGGACGTGATGAGCCTGACGAACTCGGCCGCCATGTCCACATTGGACTGCTCGAGAAAGCTCGAGTTGATCGAACCGAGGTGCGGGCTATCCGTGGTCCCGATGATGGCCGTCCCGGAGTAGGGGGTCTCGGAGTAGAGGTTTCCCCCGTTCCTGGCCAGGGCAGTGTCGTTGGCGAAGTGGGCCAGGGCGATCTGCGCCAGGGACCGGGTGTCCCCGTTGGAGAAGGTCCCGAAGATGATCCCTTCCTTGTTGGTGTTGAAGGAGATCAGGTCACCCGCAGCCCGGCCGTCCTGGACCTGGCTCTCGATCAGGGAGGGCGCACCGAACTGGGTCACCCCGTCTACTTCCCCAATCGTGCCGAAGTCGAACATGATTTCGCCACCATTAACCCCTCCGGCCCAGGGGATGTCGAGAGGTGCGTCCGAGAAACCCGGCTCAACGAGAAGCTCGCCTTCGGCGCCGAAAGCGAGCTCTATTGTACCGCCGTACCCCGTAATTGCAGGGTCGGTGAGGTCGACATATTCATCGGGATAGCCGAGCTCCTCACCATTGGCAAGAATGTGGACATCCCACGTGTTGTCTCCTACGTCCGTCTTCTGGAAGAACATGGTGAGCAGGTGGGAGCGCCCCTGGGAGTCGTAGACCGTGATGCCGGTGGAGAAGTTGGATGTGCCGAAGGGATCGGTCACATCGAAGGGGATGAGGGCGCCGAGGTCGTCCAGGAGAAGCTCGTCTTCGGCGTCCAGGTTCGCTATGAAGTCGGCCTCCGTGGTTGCAATCGGCAGGGACGACTGGGACGTGGTGATGATGTCCGAGAGCTCGCCCGTGATGTTCCCGGATTCGTCGGCCAGGTAGCCCTGCACTCGCAGCCCGTCCGGGTTGACCATGTAGCCTTCCTGGTCCACGAGGAACTGGCCGCTACGGGTGTAGAAGAGGTCACCCCGGGCGTCGTTCAGGACGAAGAAGCCCTTGCCGTTGATGGCCATGTCGGTGGCCAGCCCGGAGGACTGGAGGCCCCCCTGGGTGAAGACCGGGGCCACGCCCGAGAGCCTCGAGCCCATCCCGATCTGGTCCCCGGTGGCCACGGCCGCTCCTATCAGGCTCTGTGCGAAGAGGTCTTCGAACTGGCCCTGGCTGGTCTTGAATCCCGGGGTGTTGATGTTGGCGATGTTGTCGCCGATGATGGAGATGTTGTTGCCGTTAGCGTTGAGTCCGCTGATCCCTGAGTACAGGGAGTTGTAAATTGACATGATATAACCTCCTCTTCAACGCACCTTGCCGCCGCTGGATCTGCGCGGACACGAGATCCGGACGCAAGGGTTGCGCCGGCCGCCTCTATCATTCGGCGGCCAAGGGCCTTCCTCCAAGGAGGTCCGGCCCTGCTATAGGGTTTGTTGTTCTCCGCCCCCACCCCGGCAACTTCGCCGGGGCCGTCGGGCTCAGGCCAGCACGGCGCTGTCGATGTTGGTGAAGACGTGCTCCTTCATTGTCCGGCCTTCCATGGCCGTGATCACCGTGCGGTTGGGAACGCTCACCACGAAGGCCCGGTCGTCCATGAGCACGAGAGACTCGCGTGCTCCCTTGGACGCGGCCCGGTCCGTGGCCTGCCCGATCCGCTCCACCTCGGCCGTGCTCAACTCGATGCGCCGAGACTGGAGCCGCTCCATGGCGTGGGCCGAGAACTTGAGACCGGAGGCCTTCTCCAGCTCGGCCTGAAAGACCGAGTCGAAGGGGCTCCGCTCCCCGGCCCTGCCCGGACCGGCGGCAGGACGTTCCGCCACCCGCCCCGGGGGGCTTATCAGATGCACGAGGTCATCGATCCGGTTCATGGCTCGACACCTCCTGTATCACCACCTTCTTCCGGCTCTTCCACGTAGTTGAGGCTCAGGATGTCGGCGAGAGAGATATAGAAATCATCTTCCACCTCGAGCAGGGTCTGCCCGGCCTCGAAGGTGACCCCTGTCACCAGGCCCTTGATCAGCTCAGTGACCTGGATATCCGGATCATCCTCGCCTGCGCCTTCCGCTGTGACGGAGAAGGTGTAGTCTCCGGCAGGGAGCACCTGACCTTCGTCTCCCTTGCCGTCCCAGCCAACCTCGTGCTCGCCCTCGTCGAGTATCTGCAACTCGATCACCCTCACCGGAGTGCCGCTGTCGTCCTTGATCGTGATCGTGACGTCCTGAGCCGGCGCATCCAGGTCGAAGTGCATGAGTACAACACGGCCCTCATCACCGTGGGCGTCTTCGGCGTCGCCTCCGGGAATGACCGCATCATCTCCGTGGAGCTTGAGCTGGTTCCCGAGGGCCTTTACATCCTTGCCGATGAAGTTGGTCAGCTGGGCGTTCGTAGACATCGTTTCGAGCACCTGGAGCCCTGCGAGCAGATCGTTCGCATTGGCGAGCTCTTCGATCATGGTGAACTGCGCGAGCTGAGATGTGAACTCGGTGTCGCTGATCGGGTTCAGCGGATCCTGGTGCTGGACCTGGGTGATGAAGAGCTGGAGGAACATATCCTTGTCCACGGATCCGGACGATGAACCCGCCGAGCTCGTGCCACTCCAGATGATCCCGGCGTCTACCAGAGGATCAACACTCAATTTAATCTACCTCCTTTCAGGTTTCCGGAGAGGGTCGAAACTCAGGGGATTCGACCTCTCCCCACCCGCCGGCCTAGGCCAGCAGGTCGATGAGTCCGTCCGGGCGTCGGGGAGGAGAAGGAGCTTGTTCCTCGTTCTCCCCGGTCCATTCCGGACTGGGTGCGTGGGACCCCCGCTCTTGAGGGCCTCCACCCCGGTTCTCAGATCGGCCGTCGAACAGGGCCGTCTGTCCGCCCGATCCCTCCCCGCCCACGAATACCCCGAATTTTTCGATCTTCAGGTCCTGGGCCTGGAGGGCGTCGCGCAGCTCGGTGGAGCCGCTCTCGATCAATCCGCGTGTGGCCGGATTGTCCGTGATGATGCGTGCAGTGACCACACCGTCGCGGACCGAGATCTCCACCCTCAGGGTGCCGAGCGACTCGGGTTGCAGCTTGATCCGGACCGATCCGCCGCCATCTTCGGTGAGGATCTTTGCCCGGTCGGCGACCTGGCTCAGAATCTCATCTCTGAGAGCAGCTTCCTGCCCGGACTTCGTAGTTCCGGCTTGGGCCAGGACCGGTCCGCCCTTGGAGCCGATTCCGTCACGCAGGCCGGTCGCCTCGATTCCGACGGAATCAGGGCCCTTCAGGACTGTGCCCTGCCGATCTACCAGGCTCTCGGGAGCCTGGACCGTCTCTGCCTTGGCTCCGGTCAGGCTTGAAGCCTCACTCCCTTGCGGTCCCGGCACCACCGCTTCCGGGCCTGTCCGGCCTGTGGAAGGCTGTGCTGCGGCGGGTGCCTCAGAGAGATCCGCTCCCTGCCCGCTCGGTGCCTGGGCTGTCGCCCGATCGGCGCGAGCCGTCCGGTCGACCTGAGCATGGGGCCCGGAGGAAGCCGTCCGGCTTACAGGATCGGAACTGAATTCGTCCTGCCATGCCGGCCCGGTCCGCGGGGGGGACGAATGGCGCTCCCCGCCCATGGGATCTCTTCCAGACCGTCCGCTCTGGTCGCCCGGACCGTGCCTAGGCGAGTCGTCCGTCAGGGTGGAGCCGTAACCCGGCTGGGCCGGTCCGGCAGCGCCCTGACCCTCTCCGCTTCCCGGGCCGATATCGAGGATCTGGCTTCCGAGAGAGACCGGACCATAGGGCCCGCCCTTCGCGGCCGCCGCTTCGATCATCGGCATGGCGTTCAGGGATGTCTGCCCGGGGACCGCTGTCGCTCCCCGGTCGACCAACACCCTGGCTGGGCTGCCCGTTGCCTGATTGACATAGGAACGGGCCGCCTGGCTGACGGTCTTGGCCCTGAGCCATTCCGAGCGCGGGAAGATTGGGGCGGCTTCGGTCTTCTCCGACCTCTGCGCGCCTTCTTCTTCCGCTACCTCGAGTATCACCTCCACCCGACCCGTACCCTGGACGCCGGACCCGGCGTGAACCGCCGGATGCCGGAGCACCGTGGCCTCCCTGCCGGTCCCATCTGCCGTTCGGCCGATCGCATAGGATGGCCTTGCGACCTGAGGCGAGGCAGGAGAGTCGAGCTTGGGAGAGTCGATTTTGGCGGTCGTCCCGGCGTATCCTTCTCCCTTTGCCGCTGAGGGCGAAGGAGAGGAGGACGGAGCCTTGTGGGCTTCAGCCGCCGGTTGCTCGTGCAAGGATGCGGATCGGCTCACCGTGCCGGTCGAATGGCCGTTCCCTGAGGAGGGCCTAGCGACCTGAGGCGAGACAGGAGAGTCGATCTTGGGGGAGTCGATCTTGGCGTGCGTCCCGGCGTGCCCATCTCCCTTTGCCGCTGAGGACGAAGGAGAGATGGCCGGAGCCTTGTCGGCCCCTGCCGCCGTCTGCTCGTGCAATGACGCGGATCGGCTCACCGTGGCGGCCGCTTGGCCGTTCTCGGAAGCAGGCCTTGCGACCTGAGGCGAGACAGGAGATTCGATCCTGGTGGGCGTCCCGGCGTGCCCATCTCCCTTTGTCGGTGAAGACGAAGGAGAGATGGCTGGGGCCTTGGTGGCCCCTGCCGCCGGTTGCTCGGGCATGGATGCGGACGGGACTTTATGGGTCCCTGTCGCCGGTTGTTCGAGCAAGGATGTGGATCGGCTCACCGTGGCGGCCGCTTGG
>CAZFWM010000011.1:40735-41212 GCA_964522545.1 uncultured Thermodesulfobacteriota bacterium | reverse complement strand
TGTCGCCGGTTGTTCGAGCAAGGATGTGGATCGGCTCACCGTGGCGGCCGCTTGGTTGACCCCGGAGGAGGGCTTAGCGACCTGAGGCGAGACAGGAGAGTCGACCTTGGTTGGCGTCCCGGCGTGCCCATCTCCCTTTGCCGCTGAGGACGAAGGAGAGATGGCCGGAGCCTTGGGGGCCCCTGCCGCCGTCTGCTCGGGCATGGACGTGGATCGGCTCACCGTGGCGGCCGCTTGGTTGACCCCGGAAGAGGGCCTGGCGACCTGAGGCGAAACAGGAGAGTCGATCTTGGGCGAGTCGATTTTGGTGGGCGTCCCGGCGTGCCTGCCTTCCCTTGCCGCTGAGGGCGAGAGAGAGCGGGCCGAGGCCTTGTCGGCCCCTGCCGCCGGTTGCTCGTGCAAGGATGCGGATCGGCTCAACGCATCGGCCGTTCGGCCGGTCCGGATGGACGGCCTTTCGACTGAAGGCTGAGAATC
>CAZFWM010000011.1:14508-40635 GCA_964522545.1 uncultured Thermodesulfobacteriota bacterium | reverse complement strand
TCGCAGCGGGCAAGTGGGAAGGGGAGGGCGCCTTGTCGGCCCCTGCCGCCGGTTGTTCGGGCAAGGATGCGGATCGGCTCAGCACATCGGCCGTTCGGCCGGTCCGGATGGACGGCCTTTCGACTGAAGGCTGAGAATCGACCCTTGGAGCCTGGAAGGTCCCGTCTTCTCTTGTCGCAGCGGGCAAGTGGGAAGGGGAGGGCGCCTTGTCGGCCCCTGCCGCCGGTTGCTCGGGCATCAGGACCGTCCGGCCGGTTCCGCCGGCCGCCCGTCCGTCAACGGGTGACGGCCCGCGTGCGTCCGGGCGCCAGGCGGTAGAAACAGGCTTTGTGACAGGCTCATCCCCCCTGGATGGGAGGACAGGCTCACCGGCCCCCTTCACATCCCGCCCTTCAACAGACACCTCCACCTTTACAGGCCTGACCGTCGAGTCGACCTGCCGAGTCGAGGGAATCCCCTTATCGGCCTCGGCCTGCGGGCCCTTGGCCGGGAGGATTTCAGAAGGACGCGCCTTGAAATCCGCCCTGTGGGCCAGCTCTTCCGTCTTCTCGCCCAGAGCATCCCTCAACTCCGGGTTCGACGCCTGCAGAGCGACCCGCATTCCCGATCTTCCCGCCAGCGCCTCCACGACCACCTCGCCCAGACCCCAGCGGCCCAGATCGAGCCTGATCGCTCCACCGCCCTCTTGGACGGTCCGCTTCACCGCTCCACTCACTTCCCGAAGGGCGCTCTCCAATTGCTCAGGCTTTGCCTTGACCTGCGCCACGACCTTCTCGCCGCCCAGGTCCAACCTACGTTCACCTTCCGTCGCCGGTTGGGAAACGCCCGGCCCGCTTACTCTGAGCTCCCCGGTACGGCCTTCTCCTGCACTGCCAATCTTGGCACTGTCAACCTTGGCCGGATCGACCGTGACAGGACCACGGCCACTTTCACTGATTCCGGCAGGCAACCGCACCACCCTGTCCGCCCCGAAGGACTGCCGGAGGAGCTCCAGGTCGTCGCCGAGCCACTGGCCGGTCTGCACCGATTCCGGTGCGATGTGCACCCGAACCCCGGTCTCCGTGGGAATCACCTCCACCTGTACCCGGCCCAGTGAGCCGGGTTTCAGGGAGACATGTTCCCTTCCACCACCAACTTTTATCAGACCTTCCGCCGTCCCGGCGATCCGATTCAGAACAGTGGCCCGGAGGCTTTCTGTTCGAATCGCAGGCTGCAGGGCCGATGCCCCGCCCGCCAGGACCGTCTCGGCACGCTCGCCACCGGAGATCCGGTCAGTCCCTGATACTACTTTGAGCTCGAACGACTGGGAATGGAAATTCCAGATAGGTTCGGCCAGTACCGGGACAGGTCCGGTCGGCGGCGGGCGAGTTAGGACCACCCCATCCGATCCGCTCAAGATCGGAATCGACAGGTCGGGCAAGGCCGAAGAATGCGGCCTCGCGGTCTCGTGCTTCTCTGCATCCGGATGAGCATGCAGAAGAGCATGATTCTTTCCCGAACCTTCCGATCCCGCGAGCGGAGAGGCAGGTAAATCTTTGGGTCGGCCAAAGATTTTGGCCTCGATGGCCGAGGCCGGCACTTTGACGGATCCGGACCTCAACCCTGCGGTTTTTTGTGGAGATTCAATCCCGCGGGGCAGTGAGGTCGAAGGCGACGATCTCGAGGACCCACCCTTGAGTGCAAGCATGGCTGTCTGTTGGGCGGATCCAGGCGTGCCGTTCGCATGGGGCGAGATGAGGTCCGCTCCTGTAATGAGATTTTCATACATCGGCAGGAAAGAACCAGGTTGCCCACGGGCCCCGGGAGTCCCAGGATGAAGGGAGTGAGCCCCTTCAGGGCCGGCCGGGAGCCCGCCGAACGACAGCGCATTCAATAGAGCTGCTTGGTTCATCGTTATCACCTCCTTTCTATTTGGGATTTTTTATTCGCGCAGTTTTCTGTTGCGCGAATCCGATAAATATTGGGTCGAGTCAGGGCCGTACAAACGGCCCTTCACCTCCTTCTGCACAGAGCCCCCTCAGTGGGCAGTGCGGGGGGGCCTGACAGTCGGAGCTGTCCGGACCGTCACACGATCCCTGACCCGGCCTAAAATGATCGATAGTGCCTTGATTGCATATAGAGTCCAGTTGTCTCCGTTAGAAAAGATCTATCCCTCGTCCGCGACTTCACGCGGAAGAGGTGGCCCCTTCGGGGCAGATTGGGCGTGATAGTTTTTTTTTCGTGCCCGTGCCCGCGCCCGTGCCCGTGCCCGAAAAAATTGGCCACACAGAAGAATCGGGCACGGGCACGGGCACCGGCCTTCGGCCTGGGCACGGGTCTAACTTCAACCAATTGATCTAACCTATTTCGTGATCATTTCTCCAAGCGCGCTGGAGACGAGCGGGCTCATGGCCTCCATGATCTTGGCTACTTTTCGCTCAGACATATGGCTCAGTATCTGGGCAACCAGCGCCCGGTCCATCTTCTCGAGGAGCATTGCCGCCTCGTCCGGCCGCATAGAGGAGACCACTTTGGTCAGCCGCTGAGTCTTGATTTCCTTCTGGACCTCTTCGGCCTTTCCCTCGGCGATATCCATGAGATGCTGGTCGAACTTCTCCCTGGCCTGGGCGATGTATTGATCGATATCATCGATCTTATCGACCTCCATCTTCAGCTCGGAGAGCTCCTGGTTCTTGAGCTCGATCTCTCCCAGCCGTTGCAATAGCTCCTCCTGGAGCTTTCCCAGCTCCCCCTGAAGGGCATTGAGCTGCTCTTCGCGCATCTCGAGGTTCAGGCGCCTCTTCTCGAGTGCCTTCATCACCCGTATCTGGGCCAGGCGGTCCAGACCGGTATCGATCACCTCAGATTCCGATCCCTCTTCCTGGGCCATGGGGGAGGAAGGGATCACGAGGGAGAAGGTGATGAGGAGAAGGACGACGAGCCCCGGGATGCAGCGCAGCAGCCCGGTCCAGGGCTTACGGAGTTTCGTGCGCGAGATATTCATATCGAGCCCCTATAGAGCGTTTTGTGTAAGCAAAGGGAAAAGGGGAAATTGGGAAAAGGGAAAACAGATGAATTGTATTGGATGGTTCCTTGGATGGATTTGTAAACGCCGGACAAGTCATTTCGACCGCAGGGAGAAATCTTGAAATTTAAAATTCCCCCCTTTCCCCCTTTCCCATTTTTCCTCATCTTACACATTCAGCTGTCCCGCCTGTATTTCAGGACCGAGATCTCGTCGATTCTCTTGTTCTCTTCTTTGGCCTCTGCTTTCTTGTGCTCCGTAAGCGCCCGGTCTCTGAGCTTTTCCATCATCATTCGCTTTCTTGCGTGCTCTACAAGATCAGCGCGTTTTTGGTCGACCTCGATGCGTACGTGGTCCGCCGTTTTCTCCAGCTTTCGCATCGTCGCGCCCGTACGCTTGAGGTAGTAGGAGTAGAGGGGGATCTCTCTGCCCTCGATTCCCTCGCTCTGCTTTTTCAGGAAAATGCTCTCGCATGTCTCGAACTGCAGACGGCAGGTCTCCAGTGCCTCCTTGGCCCGCTTGAGGGCGTCCATGTGCTCCAGAAGCTCTCGCTGGCAGCCCTGTTCGAGCCGCTTCCGGTATTCCAGTAGAGAGTTCAGGCTGAATTTGAACTTTTTCATATCGCCTGCTGCGTCAGGTCACTGGATTCTTCGATCAGGTCCGCCTTCTGTTCCGGACCTTCGGGTGACGACGGATCGGCGTCCACTCCAGCGGTGGCCCCTCCGGCCGCCATGGCGGCGGCGTCCGCACCGGCGCTCACCCCCGCGTCGGGGAAGGGGGCTTCGCCGGTCCGGCGTACGGTCCCGTTGCCGCCGGCGGATGGGCCCGTGCCGTTTTGGTCGAAGATCTTCTCGAGCCCGACCAGTACCTCCTTGAAGTCCACACGGCATTCGATCTGCTGGACGAGAAACTCATTGATCTCGGTTATTTTTTTGATTGCATAGTCGATCTGGGGATTGCTCCCGTTGCTGTAGGCCCCGATGTTGATCAGATCCTCTGCGCTCTGGTATGTGGCCATCACAGTGCGCAGGCGGTGCGCAAGGTCGCTGTGCTTGGGCGTGACGATGTCCCGCATGACGCGGCTTATGCTGCCCAGGACGTCGATGGAAGGGTAGTGGTTTCGATTCGCCAGGTCGCGCGAGAGGACGATGTGACCGTCCACGATCGACCGGACCGCGTCCGAAATGGGATCGTTGATGTCGTCCGCCTCGACGAGCACGGAATAGAGCCCGGTGATCGCCCCCCCGTTGACCGCCCCGGCCCGCTCGAGCAGGCGGGGAAGCAGGGCGAATACGGAAGGCGTGTACCCGCGGGTGGTGGGCGGCTCGCCCACGGCAAGCCCCACTTCGCGCTGTGCCATGGCGAACCGGGTAATCGAGTCCATCATCAGGAGGACACTGGCGTTCTGTGCGCGGAAGTACTCGGCGATGGCGGTGGCCATGAAGGCCCCGCGCATCCGCACCAGGGGCGACTGGTCGGAGGTGGCGGTCACGACCACGGAGCGCTTCAGCCCCTCGGGGCCGAGGTCTTTCTCGATGAAGTCCCGCACCTCCCGGCCTCGCTCGCCGATCAGGGCGATCACGTTCACGTCGGCCGAGGCGTAACGGGCGATCATTCCCAGCAGAACGCTCTTTCCCACGCCGCTTCCGGACATGATCCCGATCCGCTGGCCCTGTCCGAGGCGCAAGAGCCCGTCGATCGCCTTTATGCCGATGTCGATGGGCTTGTCGATGCGCTTCCGTTCGAGGGGATTGATCGGGGGGGCGTAGATCGGCCTTTCGTCCTCGGCCTCTATAGGGCCCTGGCCGTCAATGGGCTCCCCGAGCCCGTCCATGATCCGGCCGAGCATCCCGGATCCTATGCGTACAGTGGCGGCGGCCTTGCGTGCCACGATGAGGCTCCCCAGGCTCACGCCGCGCAGGTCGCCAAGGGGCATGAGCAGGGCCTTGCGGTCGCGGAATCCGACCACTTCGGCCAGGATCGGATCGGTGGAACCCTTTGGGTAGATGTAACAGGTTCCGCCCACGGAAACGGCCGGTACATATCCCTCGATGATAAGGCCCACCACCTTTGTCACCTTCCCGAAGAAGTTGACGGGCGAGCAGCGCTTGACCGCTTTCAGATACCGGGTCACATTGATTTCGGGTACCATGCGTGAATCACCTCTGTTTCTGTTTGCGAGCCCGAGCCCGTGCCCGAGCCCGTGCCCGTGCCCGAAACGATACCGATTCGGACTCGGGGATTAATGCAACCGTTCCTGGTCTCACCTTCACTCCTCCTCTTCCACTACCACTTCCTCCTCCACCTCGCTCTCCTCTTCCTCGACCCCCATCTCCCTGGCGATCTCTTCGAGCTGTTTGTCTATGCGGAGATCGACTTTGCCGAAGTGGGCCTCGATCACACAGCCCCCTTCGGAGATCGACTCGTCCACCTGGATGAGGATTTTCTTGATCCCCGACTCTCCTTCAACGAGCCTGGACTTTGCCGTTGAAAGGTATTGATGATCGTCCGGCCTGACGCGGATCGTAATCTCGTCCTGTCCCTCGAATTCGGCCAGGGCCGAACGGATCATGCCGACCAGAATCTCCGGATCCAGAGAGAGCTCGCGCTGGATGATCTTCTGGGAGATCTCGAGCGCCAGGTCCACGATGTTGCGCTCGCTGCGCCGGATGATCTTGCTGCGCAGCTCATTCAGATCCCGGGTCGCCTCCTCGAAGCGGTTTGTGACCGGTTCGAGCTTTTTCTCGGCAAGCTCCTGTCCCACACGCTGGCCCTGTTCGTAGCCCTGCTCGAAGAGCTTCCGCTTGAGCTCCTCGGTCACTTCGACAGCAGGCTGGGGAGCCGGAGGGGCCGGGATCTCCTCTTTTACCTGGAGTGCCCGCTCCTCGGCCGGGGGCGCCTCCTGCGCCCCCCCGGTGGGAGGCTTTTTTACCAAGCCCCGGTCAGAGTGGATCGAGCGGTGCTCTTCCGGGAGAAAGACCGCTCCGGCGGGGACCTCGTCCGAAAAATCGGGAATGTCGAAGGGCAACACCTCGATCGACTCGAGCTCCTCCCTCTTGATGATGTTAGACCATGACATCTTCTTCGCCCCGGGTACTGATCTGAATCTTGCCTTCTTCCTCTAGCTTGCGTGCGATTTGAACCAAGGCCCGCTGGGCCGTTTCCACGTCCCGCAGCCTCACCGGGCCCAGCACCTCCATGTCCTCCTGGATCATCTCTCTGGCGCGCTCTGAGAGGTTGCGGAAGACCAGGTCCTTGATCTCGTCGCTCGCCGTCTTGAGCGCCATGATGAGCTCTTCGTTGTTCACCTCTTTGAGAATCTGTTGAATGGCCTGATTGTCGAGGTTCACAAGGTCGTCGAAGACGAACATCATCTGCTGTATACTCTCGCCCAGCGTGGCGTCCGCTTCATAGACTCCCTCGAGGAGCTGATTGGCCGTGGCCCTGTCCATCCGGTTGATCATTTCCACTGCGGAGCTCACGCCGCCGATCTTCTGAGATTCGGCCGTGCCCAGGCTCTTCATCTCGGAGCGGATGACCTCCTCGATCTCTCCGATCATCTCCGGCGACACCCTCTCCAGGTTGGCGAGGCGCATGATGATCTCGACCTGCAGATTTTCAGGGAACTGGCTGAGGATATCGGAAGAGCGGTCCGGGTTGATGTAGCTGAGGACGAGGGCAACGGTCTGGGGATGTTCGTTGCGCAGGAAGTTGGCGATCGAGCGGGGGTCCAGGTACTGCATGGACCTCAGGACGCTCCCTGTTTTGTCCGAGATCTCGCCCATGATGGCCCGCGCTCTCTCCTGGCCCATGGCCTTCTCCAGCACCTCTCGAAGATAGGACTCGTCCCCGAAGATGAGGCCGCTGCCGCCGGTTATATCCATATAGAACTCCTCGAGGATCACATCCACGGTCTCTGTAGATACGGAGCGCAGCCTCCCCATGGCGGTCCCGATCTCCTTGACCTCCTCCTCGTTGAGCTGCTTGATGACCTCGGTGGCCACGTCTTCGCCCAGCGTGCGGAGCACGATCGCTATTTTATCCACGCCGGAATATTTTTCGCCGTTCGCCACGTTTCTACCTCATCACGCTTCGGCCAGCATTCCCTTGATGGTCTCGAGCACCTGCTCCGGGTGCTCCTGGATTTCAGCAATGATCTTGACTCTGTAGTCCTCTTTCGGCGCTTCGAGCTCGAGCGCTTCCATCCCCTCGAGCATCTCCGGAGACCCGGGCGCGAGCTCGGCGGCCTCCTCATCCACCGGAGGAGTCATCATCCAATTGATCAGCGGCCTTATGACTGCAAAGAAGAGGATGACCAGGGCGATTAGGATTACGACGTACCTGGCAAAGGGAAGGATGTCGCGCCAGTTGATCCCCGTCGGCTCCACCTCGATCACTTCTTCCACTTCGAAGGGGATGTTCGCCACCTCGATCTGATCTCCGCGCTTGGTGCTGTATCCCACGGCGCTCTTGACGATCTCCTCGAACTGGCTCATCTCCTCCTCGGTGCGGGGTACATATTCGGAGACCGTTTCTTCTCCCTCCGTCTCTGAGGCCGTCTCTGAGGATTTGTAGGTGCCGTCTATGAGGACCGCCACGGAGAGCTTTGTGAGCGTCCCCACCGGCTTGACGGTCCGGTTCACGATCCGGTTCACTTCATAGTTGATCGTCTCGTTTCTCTTCTCGCTCGCGGATTTGGCCCCCGAAGAGCCGGGAACGCCCGTCTCTCCCTCCGGGAGATTCGAGGCCGTGCCGGGGACGCCCATCGGCGTGGGGCCGGCTCCGCTCGATTTTTCCATGGTGAGCTGCTCGCTGCGGACCGCGGTTGCCTCTGGATCATATTTTTCTTCAGTCTGCTCGAACTGGTCGAAGTTGAGGTTCGCCGCGACCTGGACGATCGCATTGTCGGGGCCGACCACTCGCTCGAGCATGCCCTGGACTTTTTTCTCCAGGTTCCGCTCGTACTGCTGTTTGTACTTGAGCAGCGTCCCGGTGGGGCGGCCCGCGATGAGCTCTTCCTCCTTGCGGGTGAGGAGTCGCCCGTGGTCGTCGATGATCGTCACGTCCTCGATGCTGAGCCCCTCCACGCTGCTCGAGACGATGTGGGCGATCCCCCGGACCTGACCCTGCGAGAGGGAGCGGCCGCCCAGGAGTGAGAGGGTCACGGACGCCTTGGGCCTGGCCTCCTCTTCATCCATAAACAGGGTCTTTTCCGGGATGGTGATGTGTACCCGGGCCCGGGGGACCTCGGCGAGCTGGCTTATGGTGCGCGAGAGCTCTCCCTCGATGGCCCGCCGGTAGTTCAGGCGCTGGACGAACTCGGTCACGCCCAGGTTGCGGCGATCGAAGAGCTCATAGCCGACGCCGCCGCCCTGGGGGAGGCCCTCGCTGGCAAGCTGGAGCCGTGCTTCATGGACGTGCTCGACCGGGACCAGGATCATGGATCCGTCCCCTTCCAGCTTGTACGGGAGTTTCATTGCTTTGAGCTGGGAGGTGATGAGGCCCGCATCCTGGGGGGTTAGGTTTGCATAGAGGAGGCTATAGTCGACCTGGCCGGCAATCAGAATCAGGGCCAGGATGCTCAGAGTCGATCCGACGATCACAGCCAGAAAGGTGATCTTCCGGCCCCGGGAGAGTCCCTGGTAGAATGCCTTGAGCTGTTCGGTTACCTGTTTTGTTTCCATTGCCACGGTCGCTCTCCTCCTTAAGAGCTACCATTTGTTAGTTTTCAGTTTTTAGTTGTCAGTTGTTAGTTTTCAGCTCTTGCTCGCTAATAGCCGAAAGCCAACAGCTAATTGCTAACAGCTCACACCGGCATACGCATGATTTCCTGGTAGGCGCTCAGGATCTTGCCCCGGATCTTCATCATCAGCTGGAACGAGACATCCGCCTTTTCCAGGGCTATCATGGTTTCATGGATGTTGCCGGTCTCGCCGACCATGAGCTGGTCGATTTTCTTGTCCGCTTCCATCTGGAGCTGATTCACTTCGGCCAGCGAGTGTTTGAGCGTCTCGCTGAAGGAGTTTTTCAGAGTCCCCTTGCCCGCCCCTTTCGGACCGGACAGATCCTGGATCACGGATTTCAGTTGATCGATATTTTCGGTCTTCATGGTTCCTTCTCCAGCCCGGCTCACTCGGAATCGTCAGAGCCGGCGGGCCGGTGATTACCGGCCTGATCCGATCGTCAGTGCCTTCTGAGACATTCCCTTGGCCGCGTTGATCGCCATGATATTGGCCTCGTACGAGCGCGTGGCGAGCATCATGTTGACCATTTCCTCCATGACGTTGATATTGGGCAGGGCGACATAGCCCTCGGCGTTTGCATCGGGGTGGGACGGGTCGTACACGGTGCGCGGCGGGCGGGGATCCTCGACCACGCCGGCCACCTTCACCCGGCAGGGTTCGCTCCCCATGCGGGAGCGCAGCACCGATTCGAAGGAGCTGCCGGGGCCTACGGCGGTGAAGACGATGTCTTTGCGGCGATAAGGTCCTCCCTCCTCGGTCCGGGTGGTGTTCGCGTTGGCGAGGTTGCTCGAGATGACCTTCATCCTTTCGCTCTGGGCATAGAGCCCGGAGCCGCTTGTCTCGAGGGCTGATATCAAGTCCATTTGTTACCTCTTCGTCCTGGGGTTTGCACCCCGGACCTGGGGTTTGCACCCCAGGCTTTATGACCTGACCCCTGCGGGGTCTTGAATGAAATTATGTTATCTTTCGGCGCTCATAATGGCGTATTTGATCATGCCGAGTTTCTTACTGAGGAACTTGGTGGCCGCCTGGTACATGATGGTGTTGGCGGCCATGTCCACCATTTCGTCCTCGAGCCTGACCGTGTTCTCGTCCTGGCCGACCGTCTCCACGGTCACCTCCTGTACGATCGGTTTCACGGCCTCCAAGTTGCTGGCGTACGTAGGGAGGTGGGTCGGGTGAGTCCGGACCACCTTGCCCGGCCCTTCGCTATTGGCGGCGGTCTTCAGAGCGTCCTCGAAGAGCAGCTCTTTGGCGCGATATCTGGGGGTGTCCTTGTTGGCGATGTTGCCCGCAATGACCTTGTGCCTTTCGTGGCGCAGGTCCAGGACCTTGCTGAGTATGTCAAACGTCGAATTAAAGATTCCGTTTCCCAAGACTTCCTCCAGACGTTATACAGAACCCTATTACCCAGCTAGCGGTTGTGCAAGCGATGTACCACTATGGGGGGAACGTGAATTGTTCTATTATAACAGTCGGTTAGCAATGGTCGTCCTTTGATGGCCCATTCAACTTTGCCTATTGCACATCCCTCGAGCTGGGCAGATTTTTCCGCCTGAAATTGATATCAAGAAGGATCAATTGAGCTCCTTCAGTTTGTACTCATTGAGCTTGTTGCGCAGCGTTCGCAGACTGATCCCGAGCGTCTTGGCCGTGTGCGTGCGGTTGTTGTCCATCTTATCGAGAGTTCTCATGATGAGCTCCCTCTCCATCTCCTTCATCGTAATGCCGGTCTCTATGCGGGGGATGTGGTTGTTACCGAAGCTCATTTCATCTCCAAAGAGCTCCTTCAGGCCGATTTCCTCTCCGTCGGCCAGCAGCACGGCCCGCTCGATCAGGTTCTCGAGCTCTCTTACATTGCCCCTCCACTCGAGGCTGGAGAGGACGGCCATGGCCTCCTCTGAGACTGTGAGCAGGGATCGGCCGTTTGCCGCGCACGAGCGCTTCAGGAAGTGGTCGACCAGGACCGGGACGTCTCCCGGGCGCTCGCGAAGCGTGGGGATGGCGATGTAGATCACATTGAGGCGATAGTAGAGATCCTCCCTGAAGGTCCCTTCCTTGACGAGCGCCCGCAGGTTCTTGTTCGTGGTCGCGACCACCCGGATGTCCACGGGGATGGGCCGCTTCCCGCCAATGCGGTCGATCTCGTGCTCCTGGAGAACGCGGAGCAGCTTGGCCTGAAGCCGGGGCTCCATCTCTCCGACCTCGTCGAGGAGGATCGTGCCGCCGTGAGCGATCTCGAACTTGCCCAACTTCTTTTCCACGGCCCCTGTGAAAGCCCCCTTTTCGTGGCCGAAGAGCTCACTCTCCAGGAGGCCGTCCGGGATGGCCGCGCAGTTCACGGCAACGAAGGGTTGGCTGCGTCTGGGGCTGCAGCGGTGGATGTACTTGGCGAAGAGCTCCTTTCCGGTCCCGCTCTCACCCTGGATGAGCACGGTCGCCCGTCCGGGGGCCACCTGAGAGGCCAGGGCGAGGAGCTCGAGGAGGCGGGGATCTTTTGTGATGATCCCGGATCGGGCGCCGACCTTCCGGCCCCCTGTGGCCGGGGATCCGTTGGAAGTGCCGTTTGCGGGAGATCGCTTCTGTCCCGTCACCCCGGAGAGCGCGCCGCCGCCCGGTATCGGCGGCAGGGACTCTGCGGCGAGGAGCGCCTTCTGCACGATCGCCTCCAGGTCGATCAGTCTGAAAGGTTTCTGGAGATAATCTATGGCGCCCTCCTTCATGGCCTCCACGGCATTATCGATGCTTCCAAAGGCGGTCATCATGACCACAGAGGTTTGGGGGGAGCGCCGCTTTACCTCCTTCAGCATCTCCACACCGTTCATCCGGGGCATCTTTACGTCGGCGATGACGAGATCATATGGCTGCAGGTTGAATTTCTTCAGTCCCTCAGCCCCGTTGCGCGCAGTGGTGACCGTATGGCCGCTTCGCGTGAGCGCCTCCGTGAGGGCGGATCGTATTTCAGACTCGTCATCGACTACGAGGATAGGCCTGGACTCGATCATTCGGTTCTCCTGGTCGCGTTCCCTGCGTACTTCCGCTCATCTATAAGCGGAAGCCGCACGGTAAAGATGGTCCCTTTGCCTGGGGTGCTCTCCACCTCGATGCACCCGCAGTGTGCCTGGACGATGTTGTGCACAATGGCCAGGCCGAGTCCGGTGCCTCGCTCCCGTGTGGTGTAAAAGGGGTTGAAGATCTTATCGATCTCATCCTTGGGAATTCCCGCCCCTGAATCTACGAACTGGACCTCGAGGTGCCCGTGGGAGCGAGGTCGTCTCAAGGGCGTGCATTGGCGCTCGGGGCCGCTCTCCGGGTGGGACACGGTTCGGATCAGCAGAGTTCCGCCGTCCGGCATCGCCTGTGTGGCGTTCATGATGAGGTTGAGGGCGAGCTGTTTGAGGAGCTCCGCGTCGCCGCCGACCATGGAGCCGTTGGCATTGAATTGCCGGATGAGCATGATATGGCTCTGCCGTATGAGGTGGTCGGCATAGACGAGGGAGTCATCGATCACCGGGTGGATCTCGACCGGCCGGAACGTGGGGACCCGGGTCTTGGTAAAGGTGAGAAGGTTGGAGATGGTGTGCTCGATCCCCTTGACACCCGCCACGATGTGGTGGACCAGGCGCTGCTTGTCGGGATCGCTGCTGAGGTCGCGTGCGAGCAGGGAGGCGAACAGCTCGATTCCGCCCAGCGGATTGCGGATCTCGTGGGCCATGGCGGCGGCCATCTCCCCCATGGCGGCCAGCCGGGAGTGTCGGGCGGCCTGCTCTTTTAGCTTCTTGATCTCGGTGATGTCCTTGAGGTGCACGATTGTCCCTATGAGGGCACCCTCTTCGTCCTTCATCGACGAGACGGAGACGGAGATGTATTTGGACCTTCCGTTCTCGCCCTGAATGCAGGTCTCGAACTCTCCCGGCGCCGGCATCCCGTCCGGCGAGAGGATCCGAAGGAGGATCGGGATATCGCGGACCAAGTGCTTTCCCTCGGCATCGGCCCGGCTTATTCCGATGGTCTCCTCGGCCTCGCGATTGATAGCGGTGATCCTTCCGTTGAGGTCGGCCACCACCACACCTGCAGAGAGGCTCTCCAGGATGTTGTGGAGGTGGCTCCTCATGGTGGTCTGAACCTTCAGGTTCTTCTCCAACTCGGCGTTCTTCATCCTGAGCTCGGACCGGAGCTCGCCGAGGTGAACCTGGAGATGGGAATAGCGGTCCTCCAGCTTGTGGGTCGCCTTGACAAAGGTGTTGAAGGCGCTGCTGAGCGCGGTGAGGTCGCTTTTGCTCGTTTCTGTAGAAGCCATGGCTTCCATTGCTTCTCCTCTCACTGCCCGGCCCCCTCGTTTCGCGGCGCTTCCTCAGCGACCGCATCCTTGGCAAGGCCGCCGCCAATCCGCTCTTCCCCGAGCTTGCGCCAGAGATCTTCCGGATAGGAGTGCATCATCTCCTTCCAAGCCTGGACGGCCTCCTTTTGGCGGCCGAGTCTTTGAAAAGAGTCTCCACGTCGGTACAAGGCAATCGGGGCGCGTGCATTGCGGGGATAGGCGGCATGCGCTGTGGTGAAGGCCTCTGCGGCCCGAGCATATTCGCCTGCATCATAGAGGGTGAATGCCTTCTGGTAGATGCTCTCCTCTGCTACATAGAGATCATCGACTATAAAGTGATATTGTGCGGCGGCTTCGATCGCCTTTTCATAGGCCTGGATGGCCGGTCCGTATTCCTCGAGGGCCCTGTGGGCATTCCCTTTACGGTAGTAGATCCGAGCCGTCCCCTCCATCTTCGGGTCCTGCTCCAGCGCCTTGCTGTAATGGTCCACCGCCGTGGGATAGTCCTCGAGGTTGTAATAGGCATCCCCCGTGAAGACATTCACCTGGGCGCACTTCTTGCTCCGTCGGAAGCTGTTGAGAAAATAATTGCCGACTTCGGTGACGTCCTCATTTTCATCGAGGATCGACTTTACCTGGATCTCCTTGAAAGCAAAAGATTCGATCTCGATCTGTTCGCCCCCTTCGGTGATGCAATCACGGTAGACATTCAGAGACTCGCTATAGAGCCCCAGGCGCTGGTAGCTATCAGAGATCACGTCGATCATGCGCATGTCGAGGGGAGGCATGACCAGATATTGCCGGTGCCGTTCGTAGAAGATCGCGGTAGAGAGCAGATCCGACGCGTCGGACCAGCATTGGACGAGCTGATGAAAGATGTCTTTGAGTGCCTTGTAGACGTCTTTGCGCAGCGGGCTTTCCGGGTAGTGGTCGATGAAGGCTTCGAGCTCATCGATGGCCGACATGGTCCCTGCGTGACTGTAAAGGCCAAGAGCATAGCGGTACTGGGCGTACTGGGCTATGAAGGTGCTGCTGCTGTCATTGGCGATATCGTGGTAGACCAAAAGCTCGGGCCCGACCTTCCCAAAGGTAAAGGAGGATGCCTGGGGGAGATAGACCATGTCCGCCATCCGGAACCGGGCGATCTGGTAGGCCGTGTCCTCGGCCGGAAGGGAGCGAATCACCTCTTCATACAGGTCCTTGGCAAGTGAGAGATTATCCTGGAAACGGTACGTGTCCCCAATGTACACCATTACGACACCGGAGAAGGGCCTGTCCGGGTAAAGATTCAGAAGGTAGAGCAAATAAGATTGTGCCTCTTTGTAGTCCCCCTTTTTCAAATAGTGATCGCCGAGCTTAAAGAGGATTACGGGGCGTCCGACCACACCGCCTGGCCAACCGAGCATCGCCTCTTTATAGGCATCTTCGGCGCTATCTATATCTCCGAGCAGGCAGTAGCACTCGCTGAGTCCGAAGAGCGCTTCTTTCTCCAAGTCACCTCCGGGAGCCCTTCGGAGCACTTCGGCGAATTGCTCCTTTGCCTCGTCCAGCCTGTTGGTCTTGATAAGAACCTTGCCCAGGTCCAAGGCATACCATGGGATCCAGGTCTCGGGCAGCCCGTTTTCCATCCCTATGCGATACAGGGCTATGGCCTCATAATACAGCCTCATCTTTTTGTTGCACCGGGCTACCTGGTATCGGGCCCAGTGCACGTCCCGGGAGTGAGGGTACTGGTCGATGGCCCTGTCGTATGCATTGATCGTCGGCTCCAGGGTCTTGGTCAATCCTTGCGAGAACATGTCGAAGTAGGCGTCGGCGATGAGGAAGGAGGCTTGCTGGGCCAGAGAGCTGTTCGGGTGCTCCTTCAGGAGGGCCCACAGGGCCTGGGCCGCATGCTTGGGCTTGCCTCGAGGCAGCGCATGAAGGGCCTTGTTGAAAAGCATTGCATCGGGGCCGGTTGCCGAGGAGGCCGTGTACCGTTCGCTTTGGTCCGGAATGAGCTCGGTACCGTCGACCTCCATCTGTCTGATCCACTCTGGTCGGGAGATCATAATATTTTCTATATCCGTGAAATCGTCCTGATCATAGGTAGGTATGTACATGCACTTTACATCGCCGCCGGCAATGAATTGCTGTGCAGTCGCATCCATAGGGGGACCGACAAGGGTGAGGATGACTAGGGCCGGGAGGAGGAGGGGAACTGAAAGGGTCTTCCCTTTGCTGTGATTGGTTACAGAAAAAATCGGTTTCAACATCGTCCTTCCTGTTGTGCTCGTCCTCGTGCTCGATTCGGGGGGAGTTCGATTACGAGGACGAACACGATTTTCTTATGCGGCAATCCTTTGGCGGCGTTGTTGATGTCAGGACAAGTTTCCGGATTGCCAGAATAGCAAGGGGTATGCCACGGCCGGGAAAGCTGTTTTCGTCATGGGATCCTTGGTCTTGTCGCGTCGGTAGTGGTCGGGGCGGGAGAGAACGGGCCTTGGGTTGAATCGATCAGTAATTTTAAGGCGTTGAGATGATCGGGGAATGGAAGATACGGCCTGCCTGCCGGCGGTTGCGTCCCCGCATTCAAGGGTAGGATCTATTGGTCAGGCTGGCATTCTCCAGGGCTTTGAAAGGGGGAATCCGTCAATGTTGCCTTATGAAATCGTCATGCAATTGACAGTGGATGGCGAGTAAAGGGAAGGCACAGAGGGGCAAAGGCACATAGGCACAAAGGGGCAGAAGCAGTCAGTTCTTCTCGTTCCCAGGCTCAGCCTGGGAACGAACTTGTGGGAGGCTCCGCCTCCTCTGTTGGGTTACAGCAACCTTGTTGGCCGAAAGGGGCAGAGCCCCTGGGAAACTCCGTTCCGAGGCGGAGCCTCGGAACGAGATAAAAGGAATTCTTTGCTTTAATACTTTGTGCCTTTGCCACTCTGCCCCTTTGTGCCTCAAGCTATCGGCATTAGCCGATAGCTCTCATATCTCTTCGTTCGGCGGCTCGAGCTTTTTACGCTTGATTTTTTCTACCAGGGTCGTTCGGTTCAAGTTGAGGAGATCCGCCGCCCTGTTCTTGTTCCAATTCGATCTGCTGAGTGCCTGGAGAATAAGATCGTTCTCGAAATTCGTCACGGCGGACTTGAAGTCGATCCCATCTTTGGGAAGAACCATGGCCTGGGAGACCTCCGGCAATTCCGACTGATAGAACAAATCGTCCAGGTCCTCGACGGTTACTTCACCCTCACCCTTTAGGATCACGAGCCGCTCGATCAGGTTTTCCATCTCGCGCACATTGCCCGGCCAGTGGTAAGACGCAAGGCGCTCCATGGCGGAATCGGTAAAGGGCCCGAGCTTGCATCCCTTTTCGCGGTTGAACTTGCGGATGAAGTGCTCCACCAGGAGAGGGATATCTGATTTGCGCTCCCTCAAGGGAGGAAGGGCGATGCGGATGACATTGAGGCGGTAGTAGAGATCTTCCCTGAAATTTGCCTCCTGCACGGATTTGTGCAGATCCTGGTTGGTGGCCGCGATCACCCAGACGTCGACCTTGATCGTGCGGGTGCCCCCGACCTGCTCGAATTCCTGCTCCTGGAGGACCCGCAGCAGCTTGACCTGCAGCGACGGGCTCATATCGCCGATCTCGTCGAGGAAGATGATCCCCTTGTCGGCCAGTGAAAAGCGGCCGAGCCGGGACGCGCTGGCCCCGGTGAAGGCCCCTTTCACGTGACCGAAGAGCTCGCTTTCGAGCAGGGTCTCGGGGATGGAGCCGCAGTTCATCGGAATGAGCTGCTTTTTGCGGCGATCGCTGTTGCGGTGGATGGCCCGGGCGACCAGCTCCTTACCCGTGCCGCTCTCTCCGAGGATGAGGACCGTGCTGTCGCTCTTCGCAACCCGCTCGATGAGGCTGAAGACCTGGTTCATCTGTGCGCTCTCGCCGATAATGCCATCGAATCCCGGGAGCTCGACCCTTTCACCCCCTTGGATCCCGGCATCGCCGGAGCGGCGCTCGGATAGGGCCTTTTCGACGATAGACCTGACCTCGTCATGATTGAAGGGCTTGGTCATGTAATGGTAGGCCCCGGCCTTTGTGGCCTCCACGGCCGAATCGATCGAACCGGAGCCGGTAATGACGATGGGTATAATGGCGGGATGGATCTCTCGCATCAGGCGAATCATCTCGATGCCGCCGATGTCCGGAATACGCAGGTCCACGAAAGCGATGTCAGCCGGGGAGCCGGAGCTCCCGAGGGCTTCGAGCGCCTCCTTTCCATGGCGGAAAACACTCACCTGGAAGTCCTCTTCCTGAAAGATCTGTGAGAGGGCGCTGCATATCATTTCGTCGTCGTCGACAACAAAGATCGAGACCGTTTCCATGATTGCCTCCGCGATGGCAGTCAAAAAATTGACTTCTATGAATCTATAGCAACTTTTATACCACGTTTTATATACATGTGTCAACTTTTTGTGCTGAATTAAAAGGATAATTATTTCTATACGTTAGATGGAGAAGAAAAAGAAAAGTCAAACTATTGACTAGCGATAAGACAGAGAATTTTACATAGAAGATAAGAAAAATTTTACAGATCTATAATTTAGTGCAACAAAAGATCGAAGAGGAAGATGTATAAGAGTGAAAGTTAAAAATCGACCTGGAACCTCATCTGGAAGATATCGGCATCCCCGACGTCGTCCAGGTGGGAGAACACGTAATTGGCCATGACCCGTACATTTGGATTCAGATACCAGTTGATCCCTGCGGTGATGTCGTTCATTCTTCCGCCGAAGACTCGTGCCGTTCTGTCCTCGAGATCGAGATGGGAATAACGGGCCGCCACCTCGAGGGCGCCAAGGCCCTTCTCCTTTCCCATGAAATTCTCCTTGGGCCGGACACGGGCGAATTTGCCCTCGGAGGCCTTGTATCGGCGGCTCTCTCCAGTGACGAACCAGCTGGCGTACGCGTAACACCCGTAGATACCGGAATAGGTATAGCCGGTGGTTGCCTCCGGGAAAGCCTGTATGAATTCGCCCTGGACCGAGAAGGGACCGACCACCAGGGCCAGCTCTGCGCCGACCAGGCTCAGCGCGTCCACTTGCAAGTCTCCCGAGTCCGCGAAATCCACGGCGAGGTGGCTCTCCGGGCGTGCATCGAAGCTCATGAAGTCGTCGGCCGGATTCGAGTACCTGTAGGCGATCCCGAGGTGAAGGAGGCTACGGCCCGACTTCCAGGGCCGGCCGGTGAGACGAACGGTTCCCGCGTACCCGCCCTTGTTCCCCTGGGCCGATGCGATGCCGTCCGTCTCGCGAAACAGTCCTGCATGCAATGTCATGCGCTTGTCGAAGAAGGATCTCCCGGCCATGATGCCCACATTTCGGCCTGGCGTGAAGATCTCCGGGAGGGCGCGCTCCATGAAGGTGATGTACTTGCTGTTCGTCAGGTACTCCAGACTGAAAGGCTCTTTGAAGTGACCGACCTTGATCTCTCCCAGGAAGGGTATCTTCTTCAGGCCGACGTAGAGATCCTTGACCCCCTCGCCGTCATCTCCCACGTCCACGAAGTCATACTGGGCCTCGAAGATCACCCGTTCATAGATCGTTCCCGAAAGGAAAAGTCTTGCCCGGCTGAACTCGATTCCGTCCTCGAGGTTGCCCACCTCGGTTTTCAAGGCGGCGTCCTGGGAGAGGAAAAAGGCCCAGTCGTTCATGGCCTTGCCGCCAAACTTGATTTTGAAGGCCTTGTCAGCCGTCTCGAGGCGGATCCCTTCCTTCCAGTAGATGCGAAAGGAGTCGGGCTCCGGCTCCCCGGCCCGGGCCTTCACGGCCACTGCGACCAAGCAGGTCCCCACACACAGAAAAAGAAGAAACCGTTTCATCTCGATGGCCCTCACAGCGGAAGGACGAAGTCCTTTCATTCGGATGCGATTGCCGGACGAATCGTCGCCGGATTCGTTGCCTGAATATCGAATCTGATGTACAATGATCGGAATAAAATAAAAAGTAGTTTATCGAGGATACAGAGTCAATGAGCTTGCAGTCACCCCTGTCGATATCCCATACAGTGTACAAATTCCGCCTGAACCGACCGCAGGCCGAATCCGTACTCGATGCGGTTCGCTCGAACCTTCAGCGGTATGAGTTCGAAAAGGGGTGCAGCCCCACGGTCATCTCGACCATCTATTTCGATACCCGCGATCTCGCACTCGGCCGGGGCCTTAAAAAAAATCCTGAGGAGAATATTCGGATTCGAGCCCGCGAGTATTTTTACAGCTCCTCAGGGGGATTTGTCCACTCCCCCTATATCTGGGTGGAGATCAAGGCGAAACAGGGCCACGCGATAATAAAGAAGCGGTTCCGGCTGCTCAAGGAATATCTCGGCCGTGTCTGGAGGGGAGTGGATGTAACCAAGGCCTTGATGAGGAACAATCCGGGCGCCGGTGAAGCGGCCCTCCGGCATTATCGCGAGCTGAAGGATATTCTGGGTGAAAAGGAGTTCGTACCGACCGTGATCACCCACTATGAGCGGGAAGAGTACAGGAAGCCCACCGGCGACCTGCGTATTACTTTTGACAGGGATATCTCCTATCACCGCCCCCCGGAAGACCTATACAAGACATTCGAGGTCCTCTCGCGCGACCGCCTCGGCCGCGAGCTGGGCTCGGAGCCGAACCGCATCCTGGAGATGAAGGACCACCGGCAAATTCCCCGATGGCTGGCGCGGGTCGTCGACGAGGAGATGGAGACCCCCTACTCCAAATACGGCGATGCCCTCTCTCTCCTCTTCAGGGAGATGTCGGATTCATGAGAGCCTTCTTCATCGTATTTGAGGGGATCGACGGCTCCGGCAAGACCTCTCTCTCGAACCTCATTGCCGACCGGCTTCGCCGGGCCGGTTTGTCCGTGCACCATGCCAGGGAGAAGGGAGAGTATTCGTCCGGAGTCGCAAGGTCCATCCGGAAGATGGCCCGGGATCCGAAGAATCTCCAGATGGGTCGGCTCACCGAGCTCCTCCTCTATGTGGCCAGGGACGTCCAGAGCATGGAGGAGACGATCCTGCCCTATATGGATAGATACGACATTGTCATTGCCGACCGCTTTTTTTCCAGCCATCTCGCTCTCGCCCATTTCGGGCGCAGCCTGGATCGTGAAACCACGCAAGCCATTCTCTCCTCGGCGTCTCTCGGGCTCAGACCGGACCTGACCGTATTCACGGATATCGATATCCTCACGGCCCGGACCCGCAAGAAGATCCAGAAGGTGAAAGAGCACCGCCTCGGCGACTTCGGAAGGAGGGGGCTCTCCGGCATTGCCCTCAGGGAGAAGATGAGAGAGGGATTCCTCTCTCTTGCGGAGGAAAACGCGGACGGGTGGCTGGTCGTCGATAACGGCCGGACATCGATCGAGGAGGCCGGCATCGAGGTCTGGAACGGCATTTGCGAAAAAATGAGAATGTGCGGGCATAAAAAAGCGGATGCCCTCGGCCTGAAAGAGCTCGGCCGTGCTCGGCCGGGCCCGGCGGCCCTGCCCCCGGAGGCCCTGTCCGGCGAGTCGGAAGCGTTCCTCTCTCTCTTTTTCGATGCGATCGAGAGGGTGGCCCGGCGCGACACGGCCCTTGCGGCCTACTACCTGAACGGACTCGACCATCCCCGGGCATATGCGATCCGTCGGAAGGTCCTGCCGGTAGAGAAAGAGCTGGTGGCATGGGGGCTGGAGGCACTGGCCTCGCCGAGGTCCCTCGCTCTTCGTGAGGAGCTCGAGGCCATCGAGCCGAAGTATGTCGCTTACAGTCTGTATCGGACACCCTGTAAAGGTGTGTGGTACGAGTTGAAAGGCAGGTTGCTCGAAGAGTGTCCCCTGGAGATCGGTCGGAGCATTCGATACCTCGATTGCAAGGAGGCCTCGACCATCCGTGAGAAGCTTCTCGCGGTCTCCCCGGAAGGGATCCTCCTCTCTCTGGCCGGCCTCGACGGGGCCCGGCCATGGGCGATCAGAGACAAGCTCCGAAAAAAGAAGTACGCCAAATACCTCGCCCTGAGCGTGAAGGGGCTGGATTCGGATGCGGCCTGGGCCGTCCGGGACGAAGTCGGGCGGAGGGCGCTCCCCTGGATGATCCTCTCCCTCCGGGAGTGCACCTCGGAGAGGGCCTGGGCCATACGTCGTAAATACGCGGATCATGCGCCCAAGCTGGTGGCCAAATCATTGACGTTCCTCGGGGACGAAAGGGCCTGGGAACTACGCGACCGGATCAAAGATTCAGCAAAGGAGGTTCTCGATTCCATCTCTCAGATGGACTCGGAGCAGGCATGGGCGCTTCGAGGCGAGCTCGCCCAGCGCTGGCCGAACACGGCGGTATCCTCCATAGGGGCGCGTATTGACAGCCCAGCGGCTTGGGAGTTTCGCTGGGACATGGTCAAAAGATATCCGGAAAACCTCCTGCTGGCCAAGCACGTTCAGAAGGCCTTGGAAGTGACGGGGAAGGTCGAATGGAATTCAGAGTCAAACTAATTGTCGTATTCCTCGTTTTCATTCTTGCGGGGCTCGCAGCCTTCGGCATCTCCAAGGCCGTCCGGGGCGAAGCGGCCGGAGCCGGCGCCCGGCCCCCCCTGCGGGACGGCTCCGCCGCGACCAACCATCCGAGCCTGGATAAAGGATCTCTCGTGTCGGACATCCGGTCTACGGTGGACGATGGAGGGATCTTTGCCCCGGGAGGTCAGAAAGAGCAGGCCTACTCCATCCGCGCCGGTCTGAGCGTCGTGGCTCGCCTCTTCTTCGCGATGGTCCTGGGGGCGCTGGTGGCCCTTCACCCCACGCGGATCCTGCGCGGGGAGCTCACGAAGAAGAAGCTCGACACGATAAAGGCCCAGGTGCTCATCTGCATTGCCGGGGCCATGCTCGTGATCCTGATCGAGGGGGCCGTGGAGCGTGCTTTCGGCCTTCTGGGGCTGGGCAGCTTCATCCGCTTCCGGACCTCGGTGAAGGATCCCCGGGAGACGGCCATCATGTTTCTCCTCATCGGGCTGGGCATGGCGGCCGGCCTGGAGATGTACTGGGTGGGCGTTTTCGGGGCCGGTTTCCTTTTTATCATTCTCTTTCCCCTGGAATGGACGCTGGGAAGGAGCGAATCGCTTCTGAAGGTCATAATAGAGACCCCCAATCCCAAGGCGGCTCCTCAGGTAGTGCGTCCCATATTGGAGGCGGAAAAACTGAATGTCATAAAGAGCAAGGTAAATGTGAAAAAAAACAAGGCCGTTTTTCAGGTGAACAAGAGGAAGGGCTTTGATCTTGCGGCCTTACAGGAGACCCTCCTCGGTCTGGAGGGCATCGGCGTCGAGGCCGTGACCTTTGATGAAATGGCCGGAGAGGATCTCGGCTTTGATGAGTGAAAGGGCTCTCTTTGTCGTTGTAATTGAAAAAAAGTAAATAATTTGTTATACTTAACTAGAGTACACAGGAAGTCCAAGTTGCCCCTCTCGCCGTCATCCCCGCGAAAGCGGGGATCCAGCAAATGAGCACAACAATGGGTTCCCGCGGTCGCGGGAACGACGGGGAGTTGGTCGTAAAAAGTCCTCGGCGAAGCCGAGAGAAGTGCGAAATGCAATTCCCAGTCAATCAGAAAAGGAAGACGGTTATGAGCGAAATCTGGACTCGAAAAGTAGGTGCGGCCGTAATCGCAGCCCTTGTAATCCTCTCCGCGATCTCCGGAGCGGCGATCGTCTTCACCGGTGCGGCCCATGCCCAGGAGTGGCCCGCCGTCTACGACCCCTTTCAGATCCTGACGCTGAATCTGGAGCTGAACCCGGTCGACTGGCAGACCGTTCTCAATGACGAGACCTACGATATCGAGGTCCCCGTCTGGTTCTGGACCGGCAGTGAAGAGCCGATCTACGTATCGGTCCGCAGGAAATCCGGAGATCCGATCTCCACCGGGGGAGGCGCTCCCAAGGTGAGCCTGAAGATCGACATCAATGAATACATCGAGGGCCAGAAGTGGCGCAGCCTCACCAAGCTCAGCCTCGAAAACGGCGATGACTCGGACATCGTCAGGGAGGGGCTTGCGTGGAATGTGCACCGCCTCGCCTCCTGTGAGGAGGGATACGGCTATGAGGCGGGATTCGCGTCCTGGATGCGGGTGATCGTCAACGGCGAATATATCGGGCTGTACGCCAGCGTGGAGCAGCGAAACAAGCAGTTCATGAGGAACCGCGGCCTCTACATCAAGGGAGCGACCTGGCTCTACAAGATCAGCGACATGGCCAGCATCCAGCTCGAGTTCGGCCTGCCCCACAGCCCCACCTACGAGGCCCTCTGCTATTCCCCCTTCCGGTCGAGCCCGACCTGTACCACCCCCTCGGAGGGGGCGCTCGCCTCGCAGCTGCCGGACTACGTGAACATGCAGGGGATGATGACCATGGCCGCCGTGGAGAGCTTCATCGCGGATCCGGACGCCCTCTTCTCCCACACCAAGAACGCCTACTTCGCAGACTTCCTGGGGGGGCGCACCAGGATGTACTTTCCGTGGGACCTCGACTCGGTTTTCACGGATGCCACCGCCGACATCTACCAGATGCGCACGCCCTATCAGACCATCATCCTCGCCAATTCCACCTTTCGAGCTCTGTACGACCAAATTATGACGGATCTTCTGGGCGGGCCCCTCTCGGGCCCCAGCCTGATCGATTTCGTGAACCGCATGGAGTCGACCCTGTCGGCGGCGCTGGCCGAGGACCCCAACAACCAGATCGAGGACCCCATCCCCGACTACTTCGACGGGCTCCGCGCCTGGATCCTCCTAAGGATCGCCCACGTCCTGGGCCAGCTCGGCTACACCTGCACCGACGGCGACGGCGATGGCTCCTTCGCCGAGGGCGGGGGGTGTGGAGAGGTCGACTGTGACGATGCCGACCCGGCGGTCTACCCCGGACGGATCGAGGACTGCGGGAACGGAATCGACGACAACTGCGACGGCCTGATCGACGGAAGTGACCCGGACTGCACATGCACCGACGGCGACGGCGACGGCTACGGAAGCCCGGCCAGCCCGGCCTGTCTCCACCCGGAAGAGGACTGCGATGACGCCGACCCTGCCGTCAATCCAGGCGCCTACGAAGGGCCGGAGGGAGATCCCACGTGCCTCGACGGCGTAGACAACGACTGTGACGGATACATCGATGCCGGGGAGGATCCCGGGTGTACCCTGTGCTGGGATTTCGATGGAGACGGCTACTTCGACGCGGCCTGCGGAGGCACGGACTGCGATGATGATGACCCTGCAGTGAACCCGGGCGTCATCGAGTCGGTGGATGTGGGGAACTGTGTGAACGGCAAGGACGATGACTGTGACGGGACCACCGACCTGGATGATCCCGACTGTGAGCCGCAGGGGTGCTACATCTCCGCTGTCCTGTCGTAGCGAAGGATCGGATCCGATAAGACGATTGCGATGATGGAGACCGGCCAGGGGAATAATCAGGGGAATAAAAGGAGCCCTCGGGGAAAGGTTTTTCTCGCAGGCGTCCTGTGGGTGGTGATCGCGGCCGTCTCCTGCAGCAGCGGGTCGCCTCCCAACAGCCCCCCCGAGATCCAAGGGGTGTCGATCTCGCCCCCCTCGCCGACCCTCGATGACCCGGTCACAATCACGGCAGCGGTTACCGACAACAGTGCGGTCGCGTCCGTGGAGATCCATTACGAGTCGGCCCGGCGGCACGTGCCGGTCCCGATGAGCCCGGGTGCCGATCCAACCTTCGAGATGGTCCTCCCAGCCCAGTCCGCCGGCGTCGTGATCAACTATGTCAACTTTTACATCGAGGCGAGGGATGACGACGGCGAGATCACGCTGGCCCCGGAAAACGCCCCGATCGAAACGTACTCCTATTCGGTAAAGGAGACCTCGGCTCTGCCCGTATTCATCAATGAGTTCATGGCGATCAATCAAACCATCATCTCCGATCCCGATTTCGGCCAGTATGCGGATTGGATCGAGCTGTACAATGCCGGTGAAAGTGAGGTGGATCTGGGCGGGACCTTTCTCAGCGACGATATCAACAATCCCACGAGGTGGGAGATCCCCCAGGGGACTTCCATTCCTGCGGGGGGATTTCTTCTAGTCTGGGCCGACGACAAAGATATGGAAGGTGAGGCCCTGCACACCAATTTCCGGCTCGACGGCACCGAAGGCGAAGAGTTGGGGCTTTTTAGCTCCATCGGAACGGGGCTGGTGCCGATCGACACAGTGACCTTCGGCGCCCAGACGCCGGACGTATCCATGGGGCGGACCCGGGATGGAGGCTCCGACTGGGGCTACTTCGGGGCCCCGACGCCGGGGGCTTCAAACGGATAGGCAAAGGGGCTCTAATGCGGCCGAGCCGCAACCAAACTGTGGGGAATGCAAGCAAAAAATACAAGGAGAAGAAAAACTCTGAGGAACCCAGGAACCCATGAAAAGAATTAAGATAGAATGAAAAGCTCCGCAATTACTTGATGAAATAGACATGCCTTGACATTTTCATATTCACTTTGCTTTTTTCCTTCCTGGGTTCCTGGATTCCTCAGAGGAAATTTTTTCTGAATTCTTCATGTACACTTGGCGACCTTACGTATATATCTACGCAAGCAGCGCAGATGTATGGATAGAGGTCTCTAAGGTTCATCTCTTGGGCGACTCGGGGGCGTTGGGCTGGGCCGGTGCTCGCGGCATGCCGGGCGCGGGTGGGGCGAACTCGGAGGACCAGAATCCGCGGCTTCCCTCCCGGGCCGAGAGCTCGAGCATGATCAGGACGTCCCGGTTCTTGAGAGGGGGAGGGGCAAAGGACATGACCGCGTAGCCGCTCGCAAGGATCTCTCCGTTCACCAGGATATCGCCCACGTAGACATAGGCGAACAGGTTCTTCTGCGCATCCCGGCGCACCTCATCGAATTCGAGCCGGACCTTTTTCCCCTTGACCAGCTTGTTGTTGGCCGCTTTTCCCTTTTTCTGGAGGTCCTCCCAGACTCGTCCGCTCCCCACCGGGATGCGGACGCCCCCGTAGGAGACCCTCTCCCCCCAGTCCAGCCCGAAGGTGCATCCCTCGATAACCACTTTAACC
>CAZFWM010000011.1:0-14498 GCA_964522545.1 uncultured Thermodesulfobacteriota bacterium | reverse complement strand
CCGCCCCCGTCGGCCCCCCCCGGCCCGGGGCCCCCCCCCCCCGGGCCCGCCCCGGGGGGGGCGGGCCCCGCCCCGGTAGGAGACCGTCTCCCCGCTGTCCAGCCGGATGGTGCATCCGTCGATAACCTCTTTCACCTCCGCCTCCATCCCGGAGACAAAGTCCGCGGTCGACAGGCCATTCTGCTTCTGGGCCGGGGCCTGAGTCGAAAAGAGGAGCAGAGTCAGTATCAGTATTAGGAGATTGCTGAAGATAGCCTTTTTCATGATCGAATACCCTCCCAATTTGAATTTAGGGATGAACCTAGGTGTTCGCCCGAAGTATGTCCATGGTAAAGGAAATCCAATTCTTTCCGTCAGAAAAGATTTTTCAACCACAGAGGACACAGAGGTCACAGAGAGAGAATAAATACAGACGAACTTTTGCTTTCTCTGTGACCTCTGTGTCCTCTGTGGTGAATCTATATAGCGAAATGTATGAAATGTCAGAGTGAAAAAGTTCGCTTGGAGGGCGATAAGTTCAATTTTCACCCGCCCAGTACTTCTTTCATCTTCCGGACCACGAATTCCAGCCTGTGTCGGTACAGGTGCCTGTCGAGAATGGTGCTGCGCGCCTGCTCGATGATCGAGGCACGCCATGTCTCGTCCCGTGCCAGCCTCTCCGCCAGGTCCGGAAGCTCGTCCATGTGGCGGTAGCAGACGCAGTCCCTGCCGGGCTCGAAGAGCTCCTCCAGATCTTCCCGCCAGTCATTGAGAACGCAGGCCCCGGCCAGGGGCACGTCGAAGGCGCGCTGGTTCGTGGAAGTCGGCATCTGTCGGCTAGTGTTGTTCAGGTTCACCCGGTTCTCCCCGTAGTGATCGGCCAGGCCGTCGTAGTAGTCCACCGGCGGGGCCGGTTCGAGATCCGGGTCGAGAGTACGCCAGTCGTCTCCGCCGACCAGGAGGAAGTCCAGGCCCTTGAAGCGTTGTATCAGGTCGAGCCGGTCGAGCCTCGTGGTCTCGAGCACAAGGAGGCTCTCGAGGTTCTGCCTGCGCTGGGGGTCCAGCCAGGTCCGGAGCTCAGGCTCCTCCGCGAGGGCCCGGGATACCACCGATTCAGGAAGCTCCCGGGGCGGCTGGGCGTGATAGGTCTCGAGCAGTCGCCGGTAGCAGGGCGCGAGCCGGCCCGGGAGGTCGAGCTTCTGGCGCCACTTCCGGACGCTGAAGACGTTGGCGCCCCCTGCAAAGCCGAAGTCCCTCACGGGCCGGGCCTCCTTCCGGAGGAAGGCCGGGTTCCCGGCCAGTGGCAGGGGATAGACGTGCTCGAAGCCGCGATCCTTCATCACGTCGACCCAGGCCTTCTCCCAGACGAAGAGGAACGTGCTTTCCCGCGAAATAGCGGCGTCGCGGTCGATGATGTAGCCGGGGCTGTCCACGTACCAGACCGCCAGGGGGATGCGCATGCTGTCCAGCAGGTCGAGCAGGCGGCCTTCCCGGTCGAAGCCGATATGGTTGACCACGAAGACGAACTCCGGCAGGAAGGTGGCGATGCACTGCAGCAGTCGCTCCAGAAAATCGGGGTCCGGATCCAGGGGGCGGTGGGGGTCGGTCGGAGAGATCAGGTGCCTCCCGCTTTTCAGAGGGACCTGGGCCACCTCGCACTCGATCTCGCCGAAAGCGTCGATGCATTCGCGCAGCAGGAAGTAGCCGCTCTGGATCACGAGGACCTTGCGGCCGGTCCAGGAGGTGCGACGTCTCAGCGGGGCGAAGAGGGACGGGGTCCGTCCGACCGGGATCTTCTCGAGAATCGGCCCGGTCCACCGGGGCCAGGCGCGCCGGTAGGCGGCGTTGGCCACCATGACCAAATCGGGGTAGCCGAGCCGGATCTGCTCCCGGGTGACGCGGTCAAGGAGCTCATCGGGCGAGCCTGAGAGTTTCAGCAGGTTCGTACAGCCGGGTCCCGGGGATTGACCGGGATCGAGGCCGTCGCACCCGGCCCTGGAGAGCCCGGATGCCTCGGCGCAGGGCGGGGAGACGCCTTCAGGCTCCAGCACCAGGATGCCGGCAAGATCCAGGTCTGCTGCGGCACGGGCCAGGTATCCCAGCCCGCCCCCGAGAATCACCAGCAGCGGCCGCTCTTCCAGGGGCATCCGGCTCAGCATGTCGCCGGCCTCGCGCCGGGGATCGAAGGCGCTGTGCACCTGCAGGCTCTCACCCTCCACCAGCAGGCGGAGGGTGGGGGCCCCGGTTCGGGCCACGGTCTTCTCGAACTTCGGGTCAGACATGCTCTCTCTTCCGCATGTTTCCGAAAAAAAAAGGAAATTTCGCGCAAAGGCGCAGAGCCGCAAAGAAAGAAAAAAATGATCGAACTGATTGTAGTTTTATCTTCTATATATTGTCATCCATTACAGATAAGGCGCTAAAGACAGAATAACAATCATCGAGAAGAAAGCAATAGAGAGCCGGTTTTCTTGACAGGGCATGCGGCCCCACGTATCGTTGCCGTGGAGGAAAGAATGAATCAATCAAACTCTTGCTTTCTCTCTGTGCCCTCTGTGGTGAATTTACTGTTTGCGGCCCTGCTGATCCTAGCCGCAGGGAGTCAGGCCGCGCCCGCGTGGGCCGGCCCGGACGCCGTGGACGAGGCCCCTGCCCGGATCGTCTCCCTCGCCCCGAGCCTCACCGAGACCCTATTCGCCCTGGGGGCCGGGGACCGCCTGGTCGGGGTGACCGACTACTGCGACCATCCGCCCGAGGTCTCCCGTATAGCCAGGGTGGGGGGATTCGTCAATCCGAACCTGGAGGCGATCATCGCCCTGCGGCCCGACCTCGTACTGGCCGTCCCCAATGGCGGGGCCAAGGCCCTGGTGGAGAGGCTCGGGCAGATCGGCATCGAGGTCCTCATCGTGCGGGTCTACACGCTCGCAGACATCGATGTAGCGATACGGGATGTGGGCGAGGCGATCCAGGCCCCGGACCGGGCCGAGGCCCTGATCGAGCGCATGCACAGGAGCATGGAGATCGTGGAGGAGCGCCTCCTCGGCCGCCCGCGTCGCCGGGTGGTCCTGGTCTGGGAGCAGCAGCCCCTCATCGTGGGGGGGGCCGGGACCTACATCGACGAGCTGATCCGGAAGGCCGGGGGGGAGAACATCGCCGCCGCGGGCAAGGGGCGCTTCCCCCACTATGGGATCGAGGAGGTGGTCGCCAGGGGACCGGAGGTGATCCTCGACGCCTTCATGCTCTCGGACGCCTCGACCGCTTCCTCTGAAGCCCGCCGCCGCTTCTGGGACCGGTGGCCCACCATCCCGGCGGTCCGCACCGGCGAGGTCCACTTCATAGAGACCTTCACCGTGGTGCGGCCCGGCCCGCGCATTCCCGAGGCCCTAGAGATCCTGGCCCGGGCGATTCATCCGGATGCCTTTACGCTGATTCCTGAGGCAGGGCCGTGAAGGTCCTTACTCCGGGCCGGTGGGCCGCCGCCCTGGCCGGCCTCACCCTGCTGCTCGCTCTTGCCGTCCTGGCCGGGGTCGTTTCGGGAAGCACCGAGGTGGGGGTGAGTGAGGTCTTCTCCGCCCTGGCCGGGCGGGATATCGGGGAGGTGTCGCGCCTCATACTCTTCCAGGTCCGGCTCCCTCGCGTGCTGCTGGCCGCCGTGATCGGCGCCGCCCTGTCGGCGGCCGGGGTCGCCTTCCAGGCCCTGCTGCGCAATCCCCTGGCCGATCCCTTCATAATCGGGGTCTCGGGCGGCTCGGCCTTCGGGGCGGTCCTGGCCATCAGCGCCGGCCTGGACGTGCTGGTGGCCGGCGTCTCCGCGATTCCCGCCTTCTCGTTCCTCGGGGCCATCGGCACCATGGCCGCCATCTACGCCATCTCCCGGGTGCGCGGGCAGGTCCCTATCTACACCCTGCTGCTGGTGGGAGTGATCTTCAACGCCTTCTACTCGGCCGTCATCATGTTCATCACCTCGGTGGCGGATTTCACGAGCGTGCTCAGGATCGTATTTTGGCTCATGGGGAACCTCACGGCCGCCCAGTACAGGGACATCGCCGTCGTGGCCGCCTATATCGGATTTGGGTGCACCATCCTCCTTCTGCTCAGCCGGAGCCTCAATCTGCTGAGCCTGGGCGAGGAGACGGCCGCTCAGCTCGGGGTGAACGTGGAGCTCACCAAGGCGATCACCTTCTTCGCCGCCTCGCTTGTGACCGGGGCGGCCGTGTCGGCGGCCGGCATGATCGGCTTCGTGGGGCTCATGGTCCCGCACGTGGTTCGGCTCCTCCTGGGCCCGGACCACCGACTCCTCATGCCCGCCTCTATACTGGCCGGAGCGGCCTTCCTCATCCTGGCCGACGTGGTGGCCCGCACGATCATAGCACCCACCGAGATTCCGGTGGGCGTGATAACCGCCATATGCGGGGGGCCTTTCTTTATCTGGCTGCTCAAGGCGCGACAGAAGAGGGCATTTTTTCAGTAGGGATTGAAAAGGGGCAAAGGGGCAGAGGCACAGAGGAATGAAAAAGGCACAAAGGGGCAAAGGGGCAAAGGCACAAAGTTTTGAAACAATGGATTTTTTTCTATGTGAAATCAAGAATGATTGGTCTCGAAACCGAATGGATTCTGTCGGTTTCAGTTCCTTTGTGCCTTTGTGCCTTTGCCCCTTTGCCCCTTCTCTCTCCCTTTGCCCCTTTGCCCCTCAATGGAGGAACGGCCGTGTCTGACCGTTCATCCCCAGCCCTGGAGTTTCGCGCCGTCTCTTTCTCCTACGGATCCGATTCACTGATCGATGACCTGGACTTCGCGGTGGGGGCAGGGGAATTCCTCGGCCTCGTCGGTCCCAACGGTTCGGGCAAGACCACGATCGTGAAACTTGCGAGCCGGGTCCTGAGGTCGCGCTCCGGCCGTGTCCTGGTGGGGGGGGAGGATATCGGGAGGCTCCGGCCCAGGGACCTGGCATGCCGGATCGCCGTGGTCCCCCAGGAGTCGGGCGTCTCCTTCCCTTACCGCGTAGCGGAGATCGTCCTGATGGGCCGGGCCCCGTATCACGGCCTCCTCGCCTTCGACGGGGAGGAGGACCTGGCGGTCGCCCGGGAGGTGATGGCGCTGACCGACACGGAGCGCCTTGCCGACCGCTACTTCTTCGAGCTGAGCGGCGGGGAGAAGCAGATGGTGGTCATCGCCCGTGCTCTTGCCCAGGAGCCGGAGATCCTGCTGCTCGACGAGCCCACCGCCTTCCTCGACATCCGCCACCAGATTGAGATCTATGAGCTGATCCGGCGCCTCAACCGGGAGCAGGGAATCACCGTGGTCTCGGTGATGCACGATCTCAATCTCGCAGGCCTGTACTGCGAGCGCCTCCTGTTGCTCAAGCAGGGCCGGGTTGTGCGCACCGGCCGGCCCGGGGACGTGCTGACCCCCGCCACTGTCAGGGATGTATTCGAGGCCGATGTCCACATCGAGACCCACCCGGCCACCGGAAAGGTCACCGTGCTGCCGCTGAGCCGGATGCGGTAGGGACAGGGCATATACCCTCTGATTGCCCATCCGAACACACGCCTTGCACACGAATTGTGCCGCGGCCACCTCCAGCCGTCCGGCCGGATATATCCTTTGGTGTTAAAGTTGCATATTTAAATTTGGTTGGATTTTTAATCTTTGTGGACATAAGAAAGAAAAAAGCTAAAGCAACTTGGTTCGAACAAAAAGGTGTCCAGATGAAAGTCGATAAGAATACAGAAGCTCTGCCCATCGGGGAAGCTGAGGATCCGAGGCTAGACACGTATGAACCGGAAACCGCAGAGACCGAGGAAAGACGCGGGAAAGATGAATCGCGCTTATCAAAGGACGAGTACAGATTACTTATTGAGAATGCAATAGAAGGAATTTTTATCGCCCAGGATGGCTGGCTCAAGTACGTAAATCCAAGGGTCGAGAAGATCACGCAATATACGAGCGAGGAGTTGCTCTCTAAGCCTTTCCTGGAATTCCTGTATCCTGATGATCAGGAAATGGTTGCCGATAATCATGAAAAGAGAATGAGAGGTGAATTTGTTCCTGATATCTATGAATTTCGAATCATTGAGAAAAAAGGCAAGGTACGGTGGATCGAGCTTGGCAGTATTAGGATTAAATGGCGAGGGCGGCCTGCAACCTTGAACTTCATGATGGATACCACAAAGCGCAAAAACGCAGAAGAATCCCTGAAGAAGAGCGAGATCCAGCTCCTCCAGGCGCAGAAGATGGAGGCGATAGGGGGGTTAGCCGCCGGAATCGCTCACGAGATCAATACGCCGATTCAATACATCGGCGACAATACCCGGTTCCTGAAAGATGCATTCAGGGATATCGAATCTTTGACGAAAGAGTACGTCAAACTCCTCAATGCGGTAAAGAATGGAGTCGTGACCGATGAATTGATCGGGGAATCGGGGGCGGCCATCAGCAAGGTGGATTTGGACTACCTGGCCGAAGAGATCCCTTTGGCCATCGAACAGTCCCTGGATGGCATTGAACGCGTGGCCAACATCGTGCGGGCGATGAAGGATTTTGCGCACCCGGATCTCGGGGAAAAGGTGGAGAGCGACATCAACAGGGCGATTGAGAGCACGATCCTTGTTTCACGCAATGAGTGGAAGTATGTCGCCGAGGTCGAGACGGATTTCGATCCTGATTTGCCGTTGATTCCATGCCTGCCCGGTGAGTTCAACCAGGTGATCCTGAATATCATCATCAACGCCGCCCACGCCATCGATGATGTCAGTGAAGGCAAGAATGAGGTCAAGGGAAAAATAAAGATCAGTACACGTCAATGCAGTGATGTTGCAGAGATCAGAATCTCCGACACAGGGGCCGGAATCCCCGAGGAGATACGAACAAGGATCTTTGATCCGTTCTTCACGACCAAGGAGGTGGGGAAGGGGACGGGTCAGGGCCTGGCCATCGCCCACTCCGTTGTGGTGGAGAAACATGGCGGAACGATCTCGTTCGAATCGAAGATAGGTGAAGGGACAACCATCACTATTCATCTCCCGATCCGGGATGCAAATGTTTAAAAAAAAGGGAAGGGGACTTTGAAAAAGAGAATCATCTTTGTCGACGACCAGCCGAATGTACTGAAAGGGTTCAAGAGGATGCTGCATCCTATGCGCGATGAATGGGAAATGACATTCACGGATAGCGGCACAGAAGCCCTGAAAATAATGACCGAAGAACCTTTCGACATCATCATCTCCGATATGCGCATGCCGGGCATGGACGGAATACAGCTCTTGACTGAGGTGAAGCGAAATTATCCGAACATGATCCGAATCATCCTTACCGGATATTCCGACTACGACGTCACCATGCGATCGGTCGGCGTTACACATCAATTTTTATTCAAGCCGTGTGAACCGGATAAATTGAAGAATACGATCGTTCGAGCGTGTGCTTTGAGGGAGATCCTGGCGGATGAAAAGCTCAAGGAGATGGTGTCTCAGCTGGAGTCTCTTCCGTCCGTTCCATCGCTGTACACTGAGCTTGTTGGGATTTTGAGCTCGCCGGAGGCCACGATAGAGAAGGTGGCGGAAGTCATATCCAAGGATGTGGCCATGACCGCGAAAGTCCTCCAGATAGTCAACTCGGCCTTCTTTGGCCTCGGCCGGCATATCTCCAATACAACCCAGGCGGTTACGTACCTTGGATTCGAGACAATCAAGGCGCTGGCTCTCTCGATAAAAGTGTTTTCGCAGTTCGATTCCGCCAAAATGAAGAGCTTCTCCATTGAGACGCTTTGGAACCACAGCGCCGTGGTCGGCTCGGTTGCCAAGGAGATTGCCAAGTCAAGGCTATGCGAAAAGAGCGAAATCGAAAATGCATTTATGTCGGGGCTGCTCCATGATATTGGAAAGCTGTTGTTTGCTATGAACATGTCAGACAGGTATGATGAGGTCGTCGGCCGGGCTGTGGCGGAGGATCGGCCCCTTGAAGAGGTGGAGCGGGAAATCTTCGGCACGACCCATGCGGAGATGGGGTCCTATCTGCTGGGAATCTGGGGACTGCCGGACCCGATCGTCGAGGCGGTCGCGTTTCACCATATGCCGCAGCAGTGCCCGGAGCAGACCTTCATCCCGCTGACAACAGTGCATGTTGCAAATGGATTGGCACACGAAACGCTCTCGAAAGATGAGAAACTGATCGTGGCGAAAATAGACATGGAATATCTGAAGAGGCTCGACCTCGAGGATTGGCTTTCCGATTGTCGTAATACCTACAGGGATATTGAAGAGTAAGTGGACGAATGGGATTGGAAATAATACTCCTCATCAATGACGATCCTGATCAGGCTACGGAAGGATAGGAAAAATTTCATGGGATACAAGGTACTGCTGGTTGACGACGATCCCCATGTTCTTGGGGGACTGCGAAGAGCCCTTCATAAGGAACCGTACGAAATCCTGACAGCCTCCTCCGGCCTGGAGGGACTTGAGGTTCTCGGCACGACCTCCATCGATCTTGTCGTGACGGACCAGGAAATGCCCGGTTCGAGCGGGACGGAGTTTCTGCACCAGGTTAGAGAGGCCTTCCCCGGTATCGTTCGATTCCTTCTTACGGGCAGCGCAATTTTGGAGGTGGTGATGGAGGCGGTCGACAGAGGAGACGTCAGCCGGTTTTTCACAAAGCCGTGCAACCAGCTCGAGCTGTCCATCTCCATTCGCCAGGCCCTGCAGCAAAAAGATCTGGAGACGGAGGCCTGTCGTCTCCTGGAGGCGGCCAAACATACAAACACCCTTTTGGATCGACTGGAGGAGGAGTATCCCGGTATTGCCGAAAAAAGGCAGGACCGCCGTAAAGCCGCAACGATAGAGAAAAGTCCTTATGAACCAAGCGAGCTCATTGATCAGATACGCTCCGAACTGAAGAAAATGTAAGCAATCGGGACACGGCATGCCGTATCCCGACCAGTCGCCCCCGCTACCTGCCCAATTCCACACCCCGGAAATTTCCTTGAATTGATTTGTCGAAAAAGGACGTTTTGTGATATAGTGTCTGGTCGTGGAGGCGGATCTTTATGTCAATTATTTGTAATGTTTTATAAGACTGGTTTGTCGTATTGGTAAGATAAACAGCTGTTAAAGCAGATCGCCCAAACCCGAGAGGAAAGGAGAAGTACCATGAGGGGTCGAGTCCTTGTACCGAAAACCTTAGTTATTCTCGCAATCTTCCTTTCTGTCGCCCTTTTTGCGGGCACGGGTGCCTGGGCCTTCATTGATCCGGGCCTGACCCTCACTCGACTCCACGACGAGGCGGATCAAGCCGTCATCGGGAGTGTCGAGAGGGTCTGGGTCGAGATGGGATCCTGGCCGACCGTGGCCCACGATGTGCCGATCACCCATGCGGAGATCCTCGTCGATGAGATCTTCAAGGGCGAGATCGAGGCTCTGATCACCCTCAATTTCCCCGGCGGCCCGATGCCGGACGGGACCATGGTGCGTGTGTCCGGCACGCCCGAGTTCATCGAAGGCGAGAGGATCATGACCTTTGTGAGCCGGCCGGGCAACATAGAGCACGCCGTGGTCTATGGCTGGAGACAGGGCCTCTTCCCGATCGAGGAGGATTTCTTTGGCGTAGATCGGGTGCTCAGCCCGTACAATCCGAACGTTCTCGACGGGGTCACCCTGGACGAGGTCCGTGCGATCATCCGCGGCGAGGTCGTGGATGATCTGCGGTTCCGTGTAAAGGAAGCCTATTATGACGTCGCTGGGGACAGGGCCGTCAAGGGGTGCCAATGGTGCGGAAAGCACAATGACGGCGTGGCGAACCTCTACGTGAATCCGAACTTTCGGGATTCGAGCGCCGGGTCCACGAGCCAGCAGGTGGCCGCAATCAGGGGAGGTGCCGACGAGTGGACCAACCGTGGAGGGGCCTGCTTCGAATTCGACTACAAGGGAACCTCCTCGATCGACTACATCAGCCTCGGCGACGGCAAGAACGTTGTCTTCTCGGTCGAAGAGCAAGGCTGGGGGGCCCTGGCGGCCACATGGTGCGTGGGGAGCGTCAATAACGGGACCGATACCGAGTTCTACGACAAGGGGATTACCTTCAGTCTCGATCCGTCCTGGGGTCAGATGGACATCCAGGGCATAGCCTGCCATGAGCTGGGACACCAGATCGGCCTTGGCCACATCTACCCATCATCGGCGACCATGTATGCCGCAGCCATGGGAACAGGCGTCTCGGCGCGGACCATCGAAGATGAGGATATGGACTGCATCCAGGGGATCTACGGCATATGCGGCGGCGGGACCGGGGAGTATCTCCTCGATCTGGAGGCCTCCTACGGGTCGGGCACTCTCTATATGGACTTCACCATAGGCGCACCGGAGCCCTGCACGTTTACGGCCTCCTTGATCCTGACGGTCCCGACGACGCAGGTCTTTGAGCTCTGGACCATCACGATACCGGCGATCGATCCGCCCATGTTCTTCCCGGTCGAGCTGCCGGTCACGCTCGATGGCCTGGGCCTGTTGTATCTTTACAGCGGACTGCACTCGGCCCAGGGGGAAGAGGCCTCGCAGCTGCTCTATGGCTCGTTCTGATTGTCGTATCCTGGAATAAATAAAAACGGGCTCTTTCGAGAGCCCGTTTTTTTATGCATAGAAAATATAATTTTCCAACCACAGAGGACACAGAGGTCACAGAGAGAATGAATGCAATCAAGCTCTTTCTTTCTCTGTGATCTCTGTGCTCTCTGTGGTTAATTTATATAACGAAAGGTTTGAATTGCCAGAGATCAAAAGTCCGCCTGAAGGGCGATAATTCCTCGACGTAGCCGTCGAATACTCAGTTCTGATCTACCGCCCCCGCCAGTGGCTCGTGTCGTTCACGAGCCTCACGGCCCCCTGCTCTCCCCAGTATGTGACGATGCTCAAGCCGCCCGGGTCGAGGACGATCCGGAGGAAATTGCGGAGATCGAGCCCCAGTGCGTCGCACAGGATCACACGGATCGGACCGGCGTGGGTGGCCGCGAGCACGCTGCCGTCCGGGTGGGCCTCGACCATGCTCCGGATGGCGGCGCCGGCCCGCCGGGCCATCTCGCCGATACTCTCCCCTCCGGGAGGTGACTGTTCGACAGGGTCGGCGAGCCAGTCGAAGTATGTGCCCGCCTCTTGTTTTACGAGATCCTCGTGGCTGAGGCCCTCCCAGGAGCCGAAGCCGAGCTCCACCAGGCCGGGCTCCACGGCTATCGGGATATCCCGGTCGCCGACCACCGCCTCGGCCGTTGCCCGGGCACGGCCCAGGGGGCTCGAGTAGACGGCGTCGAAGTGCTTGCCGGCAAACCGCTCTCCAAGGGCGCGGATCTGATCGAGCCCCCGCGGGTTCATCTCCAGATCGGTGGACCCGTGATAGCGCCGGTCCCGGTTCCAGTCGGTCTCTCCGTGTCGCACAAGGTAGATATTCGTCGCCATAGGGCCTCCGGGTTGGATCCGTTCAATTGTAGTAAAATCAGCCTTTGTCCCTCGTCCTGCCGTGGTACTTGGGTCGGAAAGGGGCTCCCTCCCGGCCGCGGGGTGGGCCGGGCTCCTCCCGGCGGTCGCGCATCCGGGATCTGCGCCCCGGGCCGAGCATGAAAACGAGCCAGGCAACCGCAAGGATGACGATCACGAAGGGGAGGGCCCATCCGAGCAGAGGGTGGCAGGATGCCCCTGTGAGAAAAGGGCCGATGATCATCAGGGGAACCGCCCACAGCCGCTGTCTTAGCATGGTCGTCATTTCGGCCGGCTGAGGACGAAGGTGTAGGCGAGGAGAGTCGACAGGATGAGGCCCCCTACTACATCGGCGATGTAGTGCTGCTTGACGAGGACTACCGAGACGGCCACGATGAACGAAGCGATGAGGCACAGGACTCCCGTGAGACGGTGGACCCGGTAGGAGATCCACGACGCCAGAAAGGCGGTGCTCACGTGCAGGGAGGGGAAGAGGTTGTAGGGCTCGTCGATCCAGTAGGTGAAGGTGAGGACCTTGTACGATATCGAACTGCTCGGAAGGATCTCCGGCCGCCAGACCATCTTGACCGGAAAGATGTAGAAGATGACCAGGCTGATCGTGGTCAGCAGGAAGAAGGCGATGAGTGACTGCTTCAAGAGCTTCATACTGTCTATGGCGAGGACCGCAATGACCACAACGAGGACGACGAGGAAGTAGCCGAAGACGAATTCCGGAACGAGAGGTATCGATTCTTCGAAGGGAAAGGCGAGTGTGTGGTTTATCCCTCGCTGGGCGTTAATATGGTTCAGGTACCCGTATCCGGCCACATAATAGGCGAAGTACAGGACCACGAAGAACATTTTTTTTGCGGATGAGTAGGGTCTCTTTTCTTCCATAGTCTCTTGGGAAGCCGTCTGGTACTATGATGGGAATTCCTTTTGATATAAATTCCTATACCAATATTAAATTTCATGTCAACCGGTTTTTCTGAAAGGAGGTTCCCGGTGAAAGGAATACTGAGATACTTGGCAATCTTCGCCCTCGCTATTGGTTTTCTCGGGTGCGCCGGCCCCTCCGACCGGGTCCCGGAGGCCGCCATGGGCCCGGACGCGACGTATGCCGACCTGGGGGAGCTCCGCATGCACTACATCGAGAAGGGGGCCGGGGAGCCCCTCCTTCTCATCCACGGCTATGCCTCCTCCACCTACTGCTTCCGCAAGGTCATAGGGCCCCTCTCCGAGCGCTTTCACGTCTATGCGATCGATCTCAAAGGCTTTGGAAGGAGCGACAAGCCGGCCGATGGGGACTATACTCTGGAGACCCTGGCCTCTGAGGTCGTTCTGTTCATGGAGGGCATGGGGATCGAGAAGGCCGCCCTCGCCGGTAGCTCCCTGGGCGGAGGCGTATCACTCATGACCGCCCTCCATTATCCGGACCGGGTGGACCGGCTGGTTCTGCTCGACCCCGGATGCTACCCCATGGAGCCGAACCGGATGTTCCGGATGCTCCGAACTCCCGGCCTCGGGACCTTGACGATCATGTTCTGGACCCGGTCGGCCTATCGAAGGTTGCTGGAGCAGTCGATCTACGACCACGCCCTGATCGACGATGAGATGCTCGACGGATTCTACCGGCCGTACCGAGAGTGGGATGCCCGGCGGGCCGCGCTCTTAACGGCAAGGGCCCTCGACTTCGACCGCCTGGAGGCGCTCACCGCGCGCTACCCGGAGATCGCCGCCGAGACGCTCATTGTCTGGGGAGAGCAGGATCGGACCGTTCCCCTCTCCTTCGGCCGCCGGCTGCGCGGCGACCTGGGCCGGTCCCGGCTGGCCGTCATTCCGGAATGCGGCCACATGCCGAGCGAGGAGCATCCCGATAAACTCGTTTCCCTGGTCGAGGCCTTCCTGGCCGACGGTGATCTGGAGCGGGTCGCCGGTCAGCAGGGCGTGGGGCTGGAGTGAAGGGTTCCAGATGGCGCATTCCAGGACCCCCACGGATGCGAGCTCCACTGTAATGGTCAGCACATGAATTGCGCCGGCCTCGATCGGCCGGCCGACATGGGTTGCTCGGCCCTGTCCGGATGTTCAACGGGCGGGCGGCGAGGCCCATCAGGAATCAGAGGGATCGTATCCATGACGAAAACAACCAAAGCCACGGCCATGATTCTATTTCTGAGCGCCCTTGTCTCGAACAGCGGAACAGCCTCTGCAGTGGATCTCTCCAGAGTCTCCATCCATGGCTTTCTGAGTCAGGGCTACCTGAAATCCACGGCAAATGATTACCTCGGGGTCTCGACCGAAGATGGCACTTTTGCTTTCAGCGAGGCCGGGATCAACTTTTCGGCCCAATTGACTGAAGAGCTCCGCCTTGGACTCCAGCTGTTTGCCCGGGACTTCGGCAAAGAAGGCAACTTCGATGTCGTCCTGGACTGGGCCGTCGGCGACTACCGCTGGAAGGACTGGATGGGCATTCGCTTCGGCAAGGTCAAGATGCCTGTAGGCTTCTATAATAAGGGGCGCGACGTGGACATGCTGCGCACATCGATCCTGCTCCCCCAGGCCATCTACCCTGAACGACTGCGCGACATGCTAAATACCTACATCGGCGGCGAGCTGTACGGCGTTTTCCCGCTCCCCTTCGGCGGCGATGTCGAATATGAGTTGTTCGGGGGGACCATGGATCTTGATGATGCGTCAATCCTGCGCAATTTCATTATAAAAGGCGCACTGGAAAATATGCCGCCGGGATCGAAGATCACGCTGGGCGACCTCGCTGTGGAGATGAAGTATGCCCTAGGAGGCGCGTTGAGGTGGAACACCCCTGTGGAAAATCTGAGGCTGGGCGTCACTGTTCTCACCTCGGATGGCGAAATGGAGGGAGATCTCATGTCGAGCATTTCCTTCATGCCGCAAATGCCCGTGCTTCAGGCAACATCTCAGCTGCCCGTATCCGTGGACATAAAGGTCGAATACTCCTATGTGCTTTCCGCCGAGTTCAGTCTTTGGGATCGTACCGGGTCAGAATACGGTTGCGACTGAGCAGGATTGACTCTCAGAATACCT
>CAZFWM010000010.1:25743-53377 GCA_964522545.1 uncultured Thermodesulfobacteriota bacterium | reverse complement strand
GAGGTCCGCCAATACTACATGTTGTACCATGCTGAGTCAACCGGATAGGCAGTACGTCAATTAACACTTTTCATTTTTTCTTTGCGTTCTTTCTTTGCGTTCTTTGCGACTTTCTTTGCGACTTTGCAAGACAAATGAGACTTACTTCCCCTTTTCAAGACGATCCAGGAGGGCCGTGGACAGGCGTGCCGCCTCCCTCTGGTCCGGGTCGTCCGCTTCCTCGCCCAGGGCCACGGCCCGCCTCAGGTCCTCCATGGCGGACTTTTCTTCCCCATTTCCCAACCGGGCCCGGGCCAGGAGGTAGCGGAGCTCCGGTCCGTCCAGGCCGAGGGCGATGGCCCGGGTAAAGGACCCGACCGCGGCATCCCACTTTGCCAGGGCGAACTCCGCTTTGCCCAGATACAGATGGGCCCGGCCCGAACCGGGCGCCAGGGCGACCGCATGTTCGAGGGCCGCCGAAGCCCCCCGGAAATCCCCGCCGGCCAGCAGGGCCTGTCCGAGGCTTTCGGCGGCCCCAGCAGAGCCCGCATCGATCCGGACCGCTGTCCGGTATGCGTCCGCCGCCTCGGCATGGCGGCCCATCCTGAAGAAGGCGTTGCCGAGGTTGAGGTAGGCTTTGACGAACCGGAGATCGATGGCTATGGCCTTCCGGTAGTGTCGGATCGCCTTCTCCAGTTCGCCCTCCTCTTCCAGGGATCGGCCCAGGTTGTTCCAGGGCCTGGCCTTGCCAGGCGACTTGGCCGCCGCATCGCTCCAAAGAGCTTGCTCGTCATGCCAGTCGAAGTTGCGCCGGACCGTCCCGGCAACGAGAAAAGCCACCGCCACGGCACAGGCCGCCCATGCCGTCCAGCCGGCCCGCCTCGGGCCCACGCGCCGGGCCATGGCCTCACGGACCCACACCCACCCGATGGCCACGACCAGGGCCAGCCCCATGGAAGGGAGGTAGGCCCGGTGTTCGAAGACCATCTCGAGAGGCACGACCGATGACTCGATGAGCTGGGTTCCGAGATACCAGATCAGGGCGAACGAGAGAAACCGGTAACGCCGTGCCCCGAGTGCGGCAGCGACGACGACCGCCGCAAGTATCCCGAGGGCGGCCGCGGTCTGGGGAGGATGCAAGAGGCCCGTTGAGGTGGGAAAATCGTGGTCGATGTTGAGACGCGACGGGTGAGGGAAGAAGAAGAGGCCTGCATAGAAGAGCATGACTCGGGGCTGGGTCAGGATTCGCTCTGTCAGGGTGAAGGGGCGGACAGCATACATATCCATCACCTTGGCGACGATGAGCCGATCCAAGCCCTTCTGCCAGAGGATGGCCGCGCAGAGCAGGACCACGACGCAGACGAGGGCGGCGCCCGGAAAGAGACGTCTAATGGCTCCTCTATCCTGGGAGCCGGCGGCGGGAAAGTAGATCTCATAGAGCGGGATGAAGGCAACCAAAATCACCCCGATCTCCTTGGTGGCAACAGCGGCCGCACCGCAAAGGGCGGCAGAGGTGATCCAGATGGCGCGCCCTGCAGGCCGCGCCATCCCCCTGGAGCGGGCATAGGAGATGAGGGAGGCCAGGAAGAACAGGGCGCACATGGAGGCGGCCCGCTGAACGATATAGGTCACGGCCTGGGTCTGGATCGGATTGACCAGCCAGAGGGCGGCCGCACAGAGGGCGATGGGATGCCGGGCCTCTCTGTACAGGGGGGGAGCGGCCGGACCGGCCAGGGTGATGAGGATGAGGCCGTAGAGGAGGATGCCGTTTGCGAGGTGAACCGCGATGTTGACCAGGTGGTAGCCGCGCACGTCTAGGCCTCCCAGGGCATAGTTCAGCGCCCAGGTGGCGTTCAGCAGAGGCCGGTTCCTCACCCAGTTGTCCAGGGAGGCCTTCCAAATGGACCCGGCGGATAGGGACTCGACGTGGACGGCCGAGTTCTTGACGATATTCGTAAAGTCGTCGAAGTGGAACGATGCGCCGAGCGAATTGTGATAGGCGATCGCGCAGAGCCCGGCAAGTGAGATGATCGCGATTGTGTGAAAGCGCATTCTAATACGGCATACCCGTAGCCAAATTAGAGAAACAAGGCATGGCAAATACGAAGTTGAGCCCTCAGTCGGCAGTCAACAGCTAAGAGTTGAGAGTTACATGCTTCTCACTCTCGACTCTCGACTCTTGACTCTCGACTGTCGACTCATTTGGCCCCAGACATTGAGCCCACATCTACACAAGTCACGTAGCTATCTTGATGAAAGGCTCTATCCGAAGCGGATCAGCACCTTGATCGCTCCTCCGGCCATCGCCCTCTCCAGCCCCTCCGGCCCGTCGGTCACAGGCACCACGGCCCCGATGAGGGGCTTCACCTGGACGGCGCCGGACTCGAGAGCACGGATCGCCGGAAAGAAGGGGCCGCACCGGGAGCCGATGACCGTCACCTCGTCGATGACCAGAGTCGACTGGTCGATCCTGGCCGGCTCGGCAACCGTGCTCTTGAGCACGATCGTGCCGCACGGGCGGACCATGCGTCGGGCCATGTCGAGGCCCCCGGCCGTTCCTGTGGCCTCGACCACGAGGTCCGCCTTGATGTCGGCCGAGACCTCCCCTTCGGGAAGTGCACGGAGCCCGAGCTCACCCGCCAGGTCGAGCTTGGCCTGGTGCCGGCCCACGAGGAGGACGTCGCCCCCGGCGTTCCTGAGGACCTGGGCCACGAGGAGCCCCAGCCTACCGTCTCCGAGCACAACCACATGGTCGGTGGGACGAAGGTGGACCTGCTCGAGGACCTGGTATGCGGCCGCCAGCGGCTCGACAAAAACCCCCTCCTCATCACTGACCTGTTCGGGCAGGAGGTGGAGATTCAGATCCGGAAGGGCAAGCCGTTCGGCGAAAGCGCCGTCCCGGCCCTGTATCCCCAGCACGGTCCGCTCCGGGCAGTGGCGGGTAAGGCCGCTCAGACAGAAAGGGCAGGCATTGCAGCTGCAGTTGATACCTCCCACCACGCGGCGGCCGATGTGCTCGGGGTTCGGCCCCTCTTCCACGATGCCGACGAACTCATGCCCGGGCACGCCGGTGAATCCCATGTACCCCTTGAGGATCTCGAGATCGGTGCTGCAGACACCGGCCGCAAGAACGCGCACAAGGGCCTCTCCCTTGGCCGGGATCGGTTCCGGATAGTCATGGACGAGTTTGAGCTTGCCGTCGAAGTGCAGGGCCTTCATCAGTCTCTCCCCATTTGCCTCCAAACCAGGTGCCGCATCAATATTATGATCGGTTAAATTCACATACTTTACAAGAGCGGGAATCTCTATATGATGAAACAAGGCCTAATTTCATTCACCTTTCCCTTCGATCCGAGGCAGAGCCTCGGATCGAGATAAAAAAATCTACAAGAGGAAACGATGACCGTTCATATCCGGAGAAGATTTTTTTGAAGTGCCCGCACTGCGGTACGCTCTTTTTTGAAAAGACAGAGCAGTGCCCCGACTGCGGCGGCCCGATCCGGTATGACCGAGAAAGAGCCGAGCGCCCGGGGGAAGAAGGCCGGCGTGCCGATGCTCGCTCCGATGAGCGCCGCCCTCCGGATTCCGGCGTTCGCGCTGGTCCGGGAGGATTTTTTTCCGATACCAGGCGCATCTTCGCCGGAGAGCTCCTCTCCATAGACCGCGATTCGGCCCGGGCCCTTCTCCGGAGCCACCTGTTCTGGCCGGTCTTCTTCTTCGCGGCCATGCCCCTGGTGCTCGAGTTCCTCGGAATCGATCAGATCCCGGGCATGACCATCTATTTCTCGCTCATCTGGCTGGCCATCTTTTACCGGCTCTTCGGGATCGAGGGACAACCCTTCCGGATCTGCCTCTATTTCTACTTCTTCTCCATGGTGATGAGCTTTTTCGTCTTCCAGGTCCTTTACTATTTCACACGGGGTCTCTACACGCTGACAGAGGCCGCGGATCCGGTTGCCCGCCTGGCCGGATTCGTTCTCGGCGTGGGCCTCACCGAAGAGATGGCCAGGATCGCACCCTTGCTCCTCATCTTCCTCCTGGGTGGCCGGCGCCGGAGGATTCTTCCCGAGCCCGATTATCTCCTGTACGGCCTCGTGGCCGGATTGAGCTTTGCCGCCATGGAGAACATAGGCTACATCACGGGATCCGCCGTGGCCGAGCGACTCGGCGACACCGCCACGATAGGGCTCAGCGCCTCGGTCACGATGAGCCGGGTCATCATGACCCCCTTCATTCACGCCTGCCTCAGCGGGGTGCTCGGCTATTTCGTCGGACGTGTCGGCTCGGCCGGTGAGGGCGGCCTCTCGAGAGTCCCCGTCTTCATCGTCGGGCTCTCCGTGGTCTCGGTCCTCCACGGGGCCTACGACTTCCTTGCCTCCGGCCCGGCCGGCGCTCCGCTGGCCGCAGTGGCCCTCGGCCTCCTCTATTTCGTCCTGCTCGTCTGCGTACTCCGGGCCCGGACGCTCTCGGACGGAATCGATGCCGCCAAAGCACTGGTGAGACGGCGGCTCTTCTAGCCTCTATCGAAAAAAAGGGCGACCGACCGGCCGCCCCTGCAATGAGGATTCCCTTTGAGCCAAATAAATCAGAGTGTTCCCGCCGCTGCGATGAAGCACGAGGGCTGCTGCACCACGGTCATGCGGCCCGCCGGCCCGGAGTAGAGAGCGGGAATGTCGGGCACGCCATTGCCGGTGGTGTCCGGAAGCTGGCCCAGAAAATCGAGGAATGCCTCCCACTGCTTGTACTCGTCTGAAGGCGCCTGGTGAACCACGGTGTCCGAGAAGTCAACGACTTCCGTGCCGTCGGCGAACTTGGGCATGATGGTGAGTATGCCGTAGGTGAACTCCCCCACAATGGCCATGAACTGGCCCACGTAGAGATTGATCCCGATCTTGTAGAGCTCGGGATTGCAGACGGACGTGTCGATGAGCTCCTCGGTCCCGTCGTCGAAGACCTGGTAGACAGCGGTCACCCGATCGAAGGGGAGCCGCTTTGGATCATACTCGAAGCGGAGCCCGGAGACCTGGAGGAAGTAATCGCTCCCTTCCAGCTTGTAGACGGTGGTGAGAACCTCCAGTCCCTTCTTCACCTCCGGGCCGGATATGTAAAAGCTGATCAGGGGATAGCCCGGCGTATCGTCATCCCCGATGCCGAGGGGAACGGCGCGGAATGCATCGGCCACCCACATATCGCCCGTGGTTCCCTTCAGGATGTTGTCCCGGATGACGCCGTTCGATTCGAAGGCGAAATCGCACTTCGTGGAGGGATCGGCCGGGTTGTACTCATAGCGATCGATGCCGTTCCGGATCGCGTCGGCCACCAGGTTCCCGAGGTTGCTCTCGGCCTCGACCATGACGAGGTCATACTCGGTTTCGGCAATGGTCTGTTCGAACTGGAGCCCCACAGGGCCGAAGACGTTCGCATCGAGGAAGTCGATGTACCCGTCGACCTCGGCCTGAATGGCCGGGTCGCCCGCGATGGAGTCATCGATCGGGATGAGCTCGTAGCTTCTCACCTGGACGATCCCGCCCTCTACGAGGAGCTCAAGCTTGCCGAGGTACTCCGTGTAGGAGCCCGCCTGAACGATGACCGTGTCGCCCACCTGTTTCTTCTCCTCCATGGCCGTGTGGGTGTGCCCGGAGATGATCACGTCGATCTCGGGAACCGCCAGAGCGAGCTGCTCGTCCTCGGATGTCTCCTGATCGCAGGAGACGCCGCCGTGGGAGAGACAGACGATCAGGTCGACCCCCTCGGCCTGGAGCGCCGCGACCTCCCGGGCGGCCGCCACGGCCGGGGCCTCGAAATCCAGCGGTGAGGCAAAGGGCGCCACCCCTGCCGCGCCCTCCCCCAGGATGCCGAAGAGTCCGACCTGGAGCCCGTTCGCCTCGATCACCCGATGGGGCTGGATCGTCCCGGCATCGTAGAGGGCCTGGAGCTCATCGTCGTCCGGCTCGGCCGGATCGAATACCATATTGGAAATGAGGAGCGGCACCGTGGTTCCGCCCCCCTGGGCGAGGGCCGCGTTGATGATCCGGGCCAGCCCTTCCGGCTTCCAGTCGAACTCATGATTTCCGAGCACGGCCGCGTCATACCCGATCTCCTTCATCAGGCTGAGCTCTGCGCTCTGCCCGTCGCCAAGGAGCTCGAAGGCGGTGCCCATGAGAAAGTCGCCGCCGTCGAGCATGAGGACCGGCTCGGCAAGGGCCGCCTTTTCGGCCCGGATCTGGGCGGCCTTGGCCGCGACCCTCGCGATGCCCCCGCGGGTGGTATCGTCGCCGGTCGTGCCCGGCGTGTAATCGCTGTTCGGGCCGTGCCCGAGGAAGTGGGAGTGCATGTCGTTGGTATGGAGCAGGGTGATCACGTTACCCACCACGATGTCGACACTGTCCGTACCCGATCTTCCCTCGCTGTCGATGGCGGTCAGGGTGACCCTGTGGGGTCCGAGTGAAAGAGTCGCGATGGTGAGGCTTCTCCCCGAGCCGAGCGTTCCATCCACATCCGAGCTCCAGACGAGAGAGCCGCCGGCGAGCTCGCCGTCCTCCAGGTCGCTCCCGGCCCCCTCGAAACCGATGGCCCCTTGAAACGCGATGAGAGCTCCATCGCCGGGGCTGTCGATCACGGCCAGCGGCGTCGTGCTCATAGCCTCCTGATCGCTATCGCCGGCGCTGTCGCTGTCGCAGCCCATGGAGGCGAGAAAAAGAGATAGGATTATGGTGAGCCCAGGAAGGATGGATGCGAAAAAGGTTTTGTTTCTCTGCATGACTGCTCCTGATTTTTTATTGGTTTTGAAGAAACTCGCTCAGCATTTCTTCTGCCATAGCTTCCAAATCCTCCGGGGAGCTGAAGTTCCCGGCGCCGGCCCCTTCCATGAGGGGCTCAAAGAGCCTCTGAAGATCATCCGGATTCGAGGTATTGAGGGACTCCGTGAATTTATCCATCAACTCCCTCTGGTCTTTGAAATCGCCGCTGGAAAGCATGTCCAGCAGGGGATGCCCGCGCAGGAGATCCTCCGGAGGAAAGGGAAGCTGGGGAACTTCATCCATTTGCTCCTCTCTGCTTTTCCTCTCTTCCCGAGCCTTGCGTTGTCGCTTTTCCCGTTTCGAAGCCGCTCGGGATCGCTTTTTCGAAGCGTCCGCTGCCCGCTGCTCTCTTCGCTTGCGCAGCTCTTCGGCTCTATTGGCTCTGGAGGAGGAAGAAGCCTTGGTGGCAACGGAAGGTTGAGACATGTTGACCTCGTCGGAGAGGAAAACGATCTTCTTCACTTCGAAGTCATCGCTCTCCGGGCAGCTCCGGTAAAACATCGCATAGTTGTTCACTCCCGCTGCGCGAAGAACTCGCCGAACACTATCCTCCACCGGCTGGGCCCGAAGCCTGATGCTGATCACATCGTTCGACACGGCTTCGATGCCATAGATGCTGAAACCGGACTCATCGGCGATCTCCTTGAGGATCTCGCTGACGCTCATGTTCTTGAATTCTCCGGTTACCCTTCCATTGGAATATCGAATCCCCTGCTTCGGCAGAGCTTCATCGCTGTCGAGCCCGGCCTTGCCGGCTCGAGACTCAGCGCAAACGCTCGGAGAGGCGTAGCTAAAGATCGATAGAGATAGTGCGGCGATCAGAATTGCTGATCTCCTCCAAACGCCCATCATAGATCCTCCCTCAGTTTCCTTTTCATATTATAGGGCTATGCAAGGGCTGGCAAGCGCCCTCCGGCCAATATTCCCGCAAACGTAACTTCTCAATAACATAGGGCGGGCCATGCCCGCCGACTCTTACGGAATGCAATCATAACGGCGGCCACGGGCCGCCCTATGAAAATTGCCCGAATTTATTGAGAAGTTACCCGCAAACAGGATATTCTGATGAAAAGTTATTATTTTTTTATCATTTTCGAGCGAAGCGAGAAATCTTTAAATATTAAACGGTTGACTTGCCGGATTCGGCTGATAATTCTTCAAACAATTCCAGCATTCGGAGGACATCTTCCGAATTTCTCCTCCTGCCCCCTTTCCCGAACTTGGAAAAACGCACACCCACCCGGTATGAGTCCCTCATCTCAGGCAGCGACCAGGCCACTCTTCCCCAGAGGCGGTAATGGTTCTGGTATTCAGGTAAATACAGATGCAGCTCGATCCATCGCCCCGGCTTCATCTCCTCCGAGGCAGAGAAATTCAGGCCTTTGAGGCTCATGTTCCGCACCGCACACGCCTTTTTTGAAAAGTCGGAACGGGAGGGCAGCAGGCCATGCAGCCGGTAGCGCACTTCCGCCCCCTTGACGACGATCCGTCCGGCGCCTCTTCTCTCTCTCTTATTCATGCGACCCTTCCGATTTTTCCTTTTTGCCTGGATATGAGGGCAGGGCAAATCACCTCTCGCTCTCTCAATCGGACATTTCTTGATTCGACCAGGGGTTTCCATGTAAAGTATACATGAATTGCGCTTATATTCAAAAGCGGCTCGTAGCCGGCCGGCATCCTCTCATTACTTACAACCCGAGTTTTACAGCAGGAGCGTGAAATGAAACGAGATCTGAAGCGGATGGGCGCCGCCTCTTATGACCTCCTGATAATCGGCGGTGGCATATCAGGGGCCTGTATCGCCTGGGACGCGGCCCTCCGGGGCCTCCGGGTCGCCCTGGTCGACAAGGCCGACTTCGGCGGCGCCACGACGGCGGCCACCTCGAAACTCATCCATGGCGGATTGCGCTACCTGAAGAACCTCGAGTTCGGCCTGGTCCGCGAGTCGCTGCGGGAGCGGCGGCTCATGGAGATCATCGTCCCCCACATGGTCTACCCGATCCCGTTCCTCATCCCGACCTACAAGAGGAGCTCCAACAACCGGCCCATGATCTGGTCCGCCATGATGCTCTACGACATGCTCTCCTTCGACAAGAGCCGCCTCGAGGATGCGGACAAGCGCCTTCCCAGGCATCGAAGGCTCTCGCGGGACGAGGTTACCACCCTGGAGCCCGGAGTGACCCGTGAAGGCCTCACCGGCGGAGCCATCTACTACGACTGCCAGAACGTCAACCCGGAGCGGTTCTGCCTGGCCTTCATCCTCTCGGCCGCGGCCAAGGGAGCCGACGTGGCCAATCACACCGAAGTGGTGGAGCTCACCCGGCAGGGGAGCCGGATCACGGGGGCGGCGGTCCAGGACCGGATTACCGGAGACAAGGTCACGATCTCGGCGAAATTCATTATCAATGCGTCCGGGCCCTGGGCGGACATGGTGGCCGGGCTGTTGGGTCAGGGCGCAGAGAAAAAGATCCGGCGCTCCAAGGGAATCCACCTCATCACCCGGCCGATCAGCCGGGACCACGCGGTCGTCCTGAGGGCGCCGACAGGGCGCCACTTCTTCACGGTCCCCTGGCGCGGCCACGCCCTGATCGGGACCACCGACACCGAGTATTACGGAGACCCCGACGAGGTCGCGGTCACAGAGGAGGACATGGACGCCCTCCTCGAAGAAACGAACGCATCCTACGCAGGGGCCAACCTCACGCGGGATGACGTGCTTTACAGCTACGCCGGGTTGCGCCCCATCGTCGACGATCAGACCGAAGGCGTGTACGATGCATCCCGCCGGTACGAGGTCTGCGACCACGCCCGGGAGGATGGGATCGAGGGAATGTTCACCGTGATAGGCGGCAAGTACACCACGAGCCGGTGCCTGGCCGAAAAAGTGGTCGATAATGTCTTGCAGAAGCTGGGCCAATCGGCGCCCGCCTGTGCCACGGACCGCACTCCGGTCGTTGGCGGAAACACGGGAAATATCTCGGCCTTCCTGGAAGAGCGGCGCCGGAGCAACCCGCACGGCCTCGGGAGCGAGGCCCTGGGGCCTCTCGTGCAGGACTATGGATCCGAGCTCGACCGCGTCGTGGGGCTGATCGACCGGGATGCCTCGCTGGCCGAGCCGGTCGCTCCGGGCCGCAGGGAAATCATGGCCCAGGTGGCATGGGCCGCCAGGGAAGAGATGGCCGTGACCCTCGGCGACCTGCTGCTGCGCAGGACCGGCATGGCCACGCTGGGCGACCCGGGCCGGGAGTGCGTCGACCGCTGCGCCGCGGTCCTCGGCAGGGAGCTGGGGTGGGACGAGGAGAGACGAGAAAAAGAGATAGAGGATTTCTACCGCGCGCTGCCTGTGAAAAAAGGGCCCTGACGCGGCAAAGCCGCAAGCTATCAGTCCCTGGAGGGACGGCTTCCACGCCGTCCGCGGTCCGGGTGGAACCGGACCCTCCATTTTCTTCACTCTCGACTTCCATAGCGCCAGTCATTGAGCTCATATCTACGCAGGCCGCGTACAGGTCTCTATAACAGCCTACGTTTTTTTGGCTCTCGCCGTCGCCTTCTTCCCCCTTTTCTTTGGCTGTTTTCTCTTTTTCACGTACTGTACACGGCGCTCCAGAAAGTCGTCCATGTCCGTCATGACCTCGTGGTGCTTCTCGATCATGGCCAGGTGGGTGCACTCTGAGTAGACCTTGCATTCAGAGCCGGGCACGGCCCGGTGCATCTCCTCGGACCTCTGGGGAGGCGTCATCCCGTCACGCTCTCCGCCGAGGATGAGGGAGGGAACCGCGACCGTTGCAAGGACGTCCTGCGCGGAGTGACGCACCATGGACTCGAAGCTCCGGAGAACCACCTTGAAGTCCATGGCGCTCACGTGGTCGAAGAGCTCTCGAATATAGTGCTTGGGACAGAGCTGGCGGTTGGCGCCGACCCGGAAAGCGACCTCCATGGAGAGGCGGGTGCTCAGCAGGTACCTGAACAGAGCCCCCACGATCGAGCTGTGGGGCCGGAGCTTGTTCGAGGCGCCTGCCAGAAACTCCTTGAGGAGCTCGGACCGGCTGAAGCTGGCAAAGGGGTTCTCATAGCCGCCGCAAAGGGCGATGATTGCCTTCACCCTTTCGGAATAATGCTTGTAGAACTCGAGGACCACCTGCACACCCATGGAATGGCCCAACAGGATGGCCTGGTCCGCGCCTATGTGATCGAGCAGGGCCTCCATGTCGCGCGTGGACCCCTCGATGCCCACGGTGTCCAAGTCCCGCGGCGGCGGATTCCGGCCGTACCCCCGGTAATCCCAGGAGATGACAGAATAGCGGGGCTTGAAGTGCTCCACCACCTCGGGCCAGTACTGGGTGGAGCAGACGAACCCGTTGACCAGGAGCATGGGGGGCCCTGAGCCCGCAAGGTAGTAGAATAGATCCTCACCGTCGAAAGATCGGAACGAGTGCCTTTCACCCAGTACGGACGTATTCGATTGAGACTGTTTCAAAACATCCTCCAGCTTGGACTTATCCCGGCTTCGCCGGGGACTATTTCTCATCCAACTCCTCGTCGTTCCCGCGAAAGCGGGAACCCATTGTTCTGCTCATTTTCTGGATCCCCGCTTTCGCGGGGATGACAGTGCGGGGGCAAAGTCGGATTTAATCACTCACGAAGTTTCGTGACTAATTTTTTTTACGCCCGGCCCGTCTCCACTCCCAGCGCCTCCATCGCCTCTCCCACCACGAAGATCGACCCGGTGATCAGAACCAGGTCGTCGGGGTTCGCCCGCCGGAGCGCCTGCTCCACGGCGGCGGCGACTCGGGGCTCCACCGAGACCGCCTGGTTGCGTCGGCGCACCTCGGCGGCGAGATCTGCGGCGTCCTTTGCCCGGTCTATCCCCGCCTGGGTGGCGATCACCTCATCGGCCAGGTCGGCCAGGATCCGGACCACCGGGCGGCTCTCCTTCTCCACGCAGAGGCCGAGCACCAGGATGAGCCTTTGCCGCGGGAAGCGTCGAAGCTCCCGGCTCAGGGAGCGGGCCGCGCTCTCGTTGTGGGCGCAGTCGAGGAGCACGTCCGGCCTCTCCCGGACCCTGTCGAGCCTCCCCGGCCATCGGGCCTCCCGGAGCCCCGCGCGGGCCGCCTCTTCCGGGATTTCGCCCAGAAGCTCCTCCACGGCCCCGAGGGCCAGGGCGGCATTGGCTGCCTGGTGTGCGCCGATGAGGCCGATCTCCAGTTCCCGGAGCTGTTTCCGCCGCCCCTGAAAGTGGAACCGCTCCGGCCCGGCCGGATCCGCCCCGTCCGCCCTTTCGCAGTGTATCTCGCGGCCGAGCTCGATGAGTCGGCAGGAGCGCTCCGAGCAGGTCCGGCGGATCACTTCGGCGGCCCGGTAGTGCTGGCGGTCGGTGATGAGGACGCCACCGGGCTTGATGATGCCCGCCTTGTTCTGCGCGATCGACGTGATCGAGGGCCCGAGATGGTCGGTGTGGTCCCGGGAGATCTTCGTGATCACCGTCACCTCGGGCCGGACCACATTGGTGGCGTCGTAGGTCCCGCCGAGCCCCACCTCGAGGCAGACATAGTCCACCCCGACCCGGGCGAAGTGGTGCAGCGCCATGGCCGTGACCACCTCGAAATAGGTGGGGTGCCCGCGGCCGTCGCAGCGGCCCGCGCGGGTGACGTGGGGGCGGATCATCTCCACCAGGCCGGTCACGTCGTCCTCGGAGATCGGCACGCCGTCAATGGTGATGCGCTCGGTGAAGCTGCGCAGGTGGGGGGAGGTGTTCACTCCGATGCTATGGCCGGCATGGCGCAGAACCGACGCGGCAAAGGTGCAGACCGAGCCCTTGCCGTTGGTCCCTCCCACGTGGATGAATCGAAGGCTGTCCTGGGGCCGCCCGATCCGGTCGAGTAGAGAGGTTATCCCCTCGAGACCGAGCTTGATGCCGAAGCGCTGGAGCCCGTACAGGTATTCAGTGGCCTCGGAGTAGTTCATGGTGCGGCGACGCCGCGGATGCGGTCCGCCACGGTGAGGATCTCGCATGTGGCGGCCACGTCGTGGGCGCGTACGATGTGGGCCCCGTTGAACACGGCGATCGCCGTTGCGGCCAGGGTGCCGTGCAGGCGGTCCGTGGGATCGGGACGCCCGAGGATCTCGTGCAGAAAGGACTTGCGGGAGATGCCCACGAGGATCGGGAGGCCCAGGGACCGGAACAGGCAGAGGTCGCGTACGAGGGCCGTGTTCTCGGGCCATTTCTTCGCCTTCACCCACCGGCCGATGCCTGGATCGAGGATGAGAGGGATGCCGGCCCCTGTGAGGCCCTCGCCCAGGCGCACACTCTCCTGAAGTGCGGCCAGCGACGCATCCACGGTGAGCGGATCTCCCGGGACCTGTTCGGTGGCCATGACCACGGCAGGGGTCCTGGTTCGAAGGGCCAGCTCAGACATCCGCGGGTCTGCTTTGAAGCCACTTATGTCGTTGATGATCCGGGCGCCCATCTCCAGGGCCGCCTCGGCCACCGCGCTGTGGACGGTGTCCACCGAGACCGGCAGATCGAGGCTCCCGGCGATCTCGGGAAGGGCGGCCTCCAGGCGGGCGATCTCCTCGGTGGGCCCGATCGGCTCCACCCCCGGCGCCGTGGATGCTGCCCCGATGTCTATGAAGTCGGCCCCCTCCTCGGCCATCCTCTCGGCCTTCTCCATGGCCCCGGCGCCACGCCGCACCGATCCCTTGTAGAAGGACTCCGGGCTCAGGTTGATGACGCCCATCACCCGCGTGGGGTGGGCGTCGCCCACGGGAACGCCGCAGACCGTGGTATCGATCACGTCATTCATCACTTCCGGGGCTCATCCACAGGTGAGAGCAGAATATCAACGGCAAGCTGATCTCCGATGGCGTTCAGCTCCTTCTCGATCTCCCCCTTTTCCAGATCCCGGGGTACTTCGATGTGCATCAACATATTGAAGACCGGGGTTCCGGTGTCCGGAGAGGGCTGTGTGTGGGTCTTCATGTCGGCGATGTTTATCCCTTTGTCGGCCAGGAGCTGGGAGACCCGAAAAACGATGCCTGCACGGTCGAGGCCGATGGTGGAGAGTTCGTACCTGGCGAAGTGCTCGGTATCCTCGCTTCTTGCACGGACTTCCTCTACCGGCGAGACGAAGATGACGATCCCTTTGTCCCACTCAAGCCGCTTGGCCCCGTTGTTGAGCCTGTCGCCGAGCCGCTCCTCTTCGCCCGAGACGATCGCCAGGAAGGCAGTTAGATTCTCGAGGATGGTCATGCCGGAGTCCTCGAGGTTGCATCCGCATTCGTAGACGAGACCGGCAACGTCTGCGATGATTCCGGGCCTGTCCTTGGCAAATGCCGAGATCGCGAAAAATTGTCTCATCACTTCCTCCCGAGGAATAGTCACTTATCCCTAACGCGGTCGAGCCGCAAGCTATCAGCCTTCAGCTGTAGGCTCCCCCCTCCCCACCAATTTTATCGCGCAAAGCCGCAGAGCTCGCAGAGGATTGAATAAAATTTCCCTCAATCTCTGCGTCTTTGCGCCTCTGCGCGAAACAAAAAAACCAGCCCAAAATTTTCCCAATTCAGCCAATATCTACACAAACCGCGTAGATGTTACGATAAAAGAGACCGTATTTTTCGGGCTGAATTTAGCCCAGGGATTGGGGGTTGTCAATCGAGGGAATAAGAGGCAGCGAAGACGTGCAGCACCCAGTCGTCACTGCTCGGGGCCGTGAATGACTGAGCGCCTCCGCCGACGGGACCGATGGGGATCGGGCCGGCGCCGCCGTCCGAGGCGCGGGGGCTGAACCACTCGGCTTCGTAAGCGCCCGAGGCGAGCTGAAGGGTGAAGGTGCCGCCGCTCTCGACGTAGACTACATACTCCCCCCCCTCGTCGGCCAGCGTGAATCCAGCGCTGCTGAGCGAGTTGTTCGGGCCCATGGCCCAGAACGCCACGCCCCGGTCCTCGATGAATTTTCGGAGCCTGGGCAGGTCGTTCCCCGTGCCGCTGCCGGCGGCCCCGCCGCAAAAGGAGGCCCACAGATTCCCGCGCAGCCGTTTGTCATAGGTCGATTCGAGAATGCCGAACTCCTCCACGATGAGCGGCTTGCCGGCCAGGGCCCGGTTGCGGATGGTATGGCTGTTACAGGCTGGCGGCTCGACCGAGTTGCCCGGCTGGGTGGCCATGAAGTCGGCCCATGGCTCGCCGGGGAACGAGAAATCCCCTGTGGTCCCGTGGACGCTCCAGAGGCGGTTCCAGGGGTTGTGGCTCTGGGCGAAGTCGGAGTCATTGATCACCGTGGAGCCGGACCAGCCCTCCTGCCACTCGAGGCACAGGACGAACAGGGTGTGCGAGTAGGCGCTCAGCCGGGCCAGACCGTACTGGATGAGCCGCCGCCGGTCCGCAGTTGACATGCCGTCGCCGAATCCGCTGTCGTCGGCGTAGAACCAAAGCTCGGCGAGCATGCCCTCGTCGGCGAGTTGGGCGATAATCCGATCGTACATCTTCCAGCGCCCCAGGTCGAACCGGGTCCTGTCGGGAGAGCCGGAGCTCCCCACCCACGGCGTCGTGGAGATGCCGCCGTAGTCGCCCCGGTTGGCCAGGTAGATGTTCATCTTGTTGGCCCGGTGGAAATCCCGGTGGCGGGCGATCATGTTCTGGCGGTTTGTCTCGCTGATCTCCTCGCTCAGCAGGGTATGGCTGTACTCCTCGTAGGAGGGCGCCCCACGGTCCAGGAAGTTGCCGATCAGGTAGACGGGCCCGCCGTCAGCATAGTGGAAGTAACGGCCCTCGGCCACGACCGGGCCGGGCCGGCTCGACTCGACACACCGGAACCAGCCGCTTCGACCGCTCAGGCCGGGGTCGTGAGAGCTGGTCGTCCACGCCCAGAGGCCGACCTCGTCCGGCGAGAACCGCAGCTTCCAGATGGAGCCGCTCTGGCCGCCGGCCCCGTCGCCGTCGTAGAAGCCGTCCACAGTGAAGGTTCTTCCGCCGGGCGCGGTCAGCGCGGCCGTCAATACAATGTCCGTGAACGGGTTGGCCGGCGCGCTCGAGGCGGTGAGGGAAACCTCGAACATCTCCCACTGGGGCGCAAGCGGCAGGGTCACCTCCACGACCTCCACCTGCCAGGACTCGGTGTCGGCCCCGTGGGGATTGCTCGCCTCGATCTCGAAGGTGAAGAGCTCGCCGATGTCGCCCTCACCCGGGGTCCAGCCGCTGACCAGGCCGCTCGAATCTACTTGGATCCCGGTAGGACCCTGTACCACGGACCAGCTCACCGGCGGCGTACCCTGGCGCAGCTCGAGGCGTCGCCGGTATTCGGTGTCGGCGGCGACCGAGTCGGGATCGGGCGAGACCTCTTTGATGACCGGCGCAGTAGAGCCTGCGGGGGTAACATCGATACGGGGCCCTTGCGAGGGCTCATTGTAAAAACCGTATTCCGGTGCGTCGGTCCCCTCCCGGTCCACGAAGATCGGGCCGTCGCCCGAGCCGGAGACGGCGTAGAGGTGGAAGGTCACGGTCTCGCCCCGGTGGGCGTTGTAGAAGTCCGTGATGTCCAGGGTGTACCACCGGGCGGGGCCGCTCACGTTGAAGGGGCCGGCCACGACCGGCCAGCTTCCGGTCTCCGGCGCTCCCTCCCAGGTCAGCGCGGTCTCATCGAAGGCCCAGACGCCGCCCCGGATCTCCACGTCCTGATTGGGATCGTGGTACGTCCAGTAGTTATACAGGCTGAGGATGGCCTCGGCCGCCTCCGAGCTATCGAGGGGGAACTCGATGTAGCTGTGGCCCACGGGGTTGTACTTCACGAGCAAGCCGAACCACTCGTCCAGGCCCCCCTCGCCCGGCCGGACCGTGGTGTCGTCGTTCGGATGGATGGCGGCCCCGCAGGCCGACAGGCTCACGATTCCGGTGATTCCAATGAGCGCAATCCACAATGCCAATGCCGAACGTTGCATGACCATCTCAAGTCCCCTTTCCCCCTTCTACATAACCGTAAAGATGAAGCAACCGCTTTCGACTATCAGGACCTCGACGGGTCCGTGAAAGGTAGAGAGGCCATAGATATCCATGGCCTCGAGCCTGTAGAAATAGGTGTGGCCCATCAGCACATCACCATCCACGAACTCGTAGCGCGCCCCCCATGTCGGCCCGCCTTCAGAGGGAATCAGCGCGGTCGTGATCCGGGTGAACTCCGCCTCTCCCGATTCGGCCTTCCAGAGGTGAAATCCCTCGTTATCGATTTCGGAGAGGGTCTCCCAGCGCACGAGAGCCGATGGCCCAGAAGAGACGGCTTCTAAGGATGCGAGCTCGATCAGTGTCGGCCCTTCGGGTCCGGATCCTCCACAGGCGCCAGGCCCGCCATAGGTGCCCATGTCGTTTCGATCGGCCCCCTTCGATGGCGGGAAGCAGAGATCATCGTAGGAGGAATCCGTGTTTCCCGCATCGATGCAGGGGGACCCGTCCGCGAGCTCATAGTCCCCTTTCGTCTCGAAGAGCGGGTCGGTGTCCATGTTCCCTGCCAGCCAGTTCAGGATCCCGCCTGGATAGACGTAGACGGCCGCCAGCCCGCCCTGTACGTCACAGTAGCTCACGGTGAGCTCCGACCAGGGGCCGTCGCGCACCCAGAGTTGCGCGCCCGGAGTCGCGGTGTTTCCCCAGAAGATGCAGTTCATGACGCTCGAATCCCCGGTCCGGAAGTCCGCCAGCCCGCCGCCGCCCTCGTTCGAGTGGTTGTCCACAAAGGTGCAGTTGATGAAGGTGGGCGATCCGGGGTCGTTGTAAAGATAGACTCCGCCCCCGGGTCCCGTGGAGGTGTTGTCCGAGATGATGCAGTTCTCGAACAGGGCGTAGGACCTGTAGAGGGCCGCGCCACCGCCTCCGAATCCCCCGGATATGTAGTTGGCGCTGTTGCCCGAGAAAACGCAGTTCTTGATCACGGGATCGGAGAAGTCCGAGGACAACAATCCACCGCCGTGACTGCCGGAGTAGTTGTCGGTGATCGTGCAGTTCAGGATCGTGGCCGAAGAGCTGGCAGCGATGAAGATCCCTCCTCCCGTATATTCCGCGGTGTTGTTCGTGATGATGCAGTTCTTGATCACCGGTTTGATGCCGTTGAGAATCCCGATGCCCGCGCCGTGCTGGGCGTACCCGTTGCGGATCGTGAACCCGTCGATGACGGGCTCGAGGGGGGTGGCCGTGGAGAACTCCACCACGCCCGGGCCTCCGCCATTCCCGTCCAGGACCGTCGCGGCGGCCCCGCCCTCGCTCTGGAGCGTTATCTCCTGGACGCCTATGGTGATCTTCCCTATATAGGTACCCGGGGCGACCAGAACGAGATCCCCGCCGGCAGCCGCATCGATCCCGTCCTGGATCGTGGGCTGGTCAGCGGGAACGCGGATGGTGTCGGCGAGTGCGGAAAGGTCGGGATAAATGATCAGGGTAACGGTGAGAAGTACGGCGAATCCAACACAGATTAATGACTTCATTGTCCCCCCCCATTAATTCTGTATCAATCTATATGAACAGATTCGGATGAGAGCCGATCTCATCCATCGGATTTATCTATCCGTCCCCGCTCCAGATCGGCAAGGGTGTATTCATTGAGGGTGTCGGTAATGCGGCTGTTCAGCAGAAAGTATAAATCGCGGCATTCACACCCTCCGATCTTCATGCAGCTGTCCGGATTCATCACGCATTCGACAACATTGATCTCGCCTATTGCGGCCTCCACGATTTCGCCCAGCCGGATCCGGTCCGCCGGACGAGCCAAGACGTGGCCGCCCTTTTTTCCCGGGATGCCTCTCAAGAGCTTTGCGTTTTTCAGGGAGATGGCCACTTGTTCCAGGTATCGGTAAGAAATTTCGGTGTTCTTGGCCATGTCCGCCAGTTTGACAGGCTCCCCATTCTTGCCCATCCTGGCGATCATGATCATGGCCCGTAAGGCGTATCTGGCTCTGGTGGATATTTTCACTTGTCGCCTCTTCTGAAATAGTTTCGTCCCTTAGTACTAGTAACATAGAAACCTTCACCAGTCAATTTCTTTGTGCCGACATCGCCTTGAATCTTTTCTGTATCATGGCGGTTTACAAGCAGTTCGACCATTGTCGATTTTAAAAAAAACAAACACCACTTGACAGATAAATACGATCATGTTAGTAGTGTTTAAGAGAGGGCAAACTCATATTTACATCGACAACAACCGATTTGAAATCTTCAATGAAAGGAGTACGAAAATGGCGTCGGACCAGGAAAAAGGCCTCATTCTCGTCGTGGAGGACGAACCCGATGAAGTATCCTATCTGACAACGCTCCTCGAGGACAATGGCTATGGCACGGCATCGGCAAGCGACGGCATCCAGGCAATGGAGAGGATCAAGGAGAAGAAACCCGACCTGATTACCCTGGACATGTCCATGCCGGAAAAATCCGGCGTCAGGCTCTACCGGGAGCTCAAGGACGCTCCCGAGCTGTCCGACATCCCCGTATTGGTGATCACCGGAGTCACGGGATTCGGGAGAAGTTCGGAGGATTTCAACAAGTTCATATCATCCCGCAAGCAAGTCCCTCCGCCGGATGGTTTTTTGGCAAAGCCGATAGACAAGGACGAGCTCATCCAATGCGTTGCAAAGTTGCTGACCTAGGTCTTTTCAGTCAAATCATGTAATTTTAGATCCCTTTTATTGGTCTGGTTTCGATTGGGCATTTTTGTTTCCCATTTCGAGGGAGGTATGAAGCTCAAGCTTATAACACTACTTAAATGATATTATTTATAGTGTTATATAGACAGAAGAGCAACGCAAACCAAGGAGCAAAATGAAGCTTTCTTCAAGAGCCAGATATGCGTTACGGGCAATGATGATCGTTGCCAGGGAGAGCCGCGACGGCACTCCCGTCAATCTCGGATTTGTCGCCGAGCGCACGGCGATCTCCCGCCGCTATCTCGAGCAGGTGGCCATCTCCCTGAAAAACGCAGGGCTGCTGAAGGCCCTGTCCGGCAAGAAGGGCGGACACATGCTGACCAGGCCGGCCAGGGAGATCATGCTCGACGAGATAGTCGAGGCCGCTATCGGCCCCATAAACATCGTCGACTGCATAGCCGATCCCGAGAGCTGCATTTCCACGGATGGATGTGAGTGCCGGGGCCTCTTCGTTTGGATCAACAAGAGAATCAAGGGGGCCTTCAACGCATACACGCTGGCGGATCTGGCTGAAGGCCGAGTGGAAAAGGAGCTCTCATGAGATTTCGGCGGTTTGACAGAGAGACTGGCAGAGGAATTACCCGGGTCGGGGAAAAAGGAGGTAAGCCATGACAGAACAAAAGGTGTCACCCATGGGTATGAAATGTGAGCCCATCGAAAAGAAGATCAACAAAACCCGTATAAAGCTAGAGCAGGGCGACCTCACGGCCCTTCCGGTCGACGCCTGGGTGTTCTACGCCAAGGAGGATCTGGACGTCGGCTCGGGATACGGAACCGCCATCACCACGCGCGGCGGGGCCGCGGTTCGAAAGGCCCTCGAGGAGATCGGCTCCATCAAGATGGGAGAGGCCGTCGTGACAACGGCCGGCTCGATGAATGCAGAGCATGTCATCCACGCCTGCGGACCCAAGTTCCAGGAGCCGGACCTGGAGAAGAAACTCCGTGACTGCATGGTCTCTTCCCTGAGAGTCGCCAACGAAAACGGCATCAAGACCCTGGGCTATCCGCCCATGGGCTCCGGATTCTACGGAGTTCCCCTCGACCTCTGCGCCCGCGTAATGCTCGAGACGATGACGACCTTCGTCGAAGGGGAGACCTCTCTGGAAGAGATCACGATCTGCGTGATCGACAGTCGCGATTACACTCCCTTCAGAAAACAGCTGGAACAGGCATAGGAGGAGAAAAAATCATGGATTCCACTCTAGGTACTGTAGCGGCGGCCGTGGCGGGGCACGCACACGAGTCCAGCGCGTTCCTGGTCTTTGCCGAGGACAAGCTGCAAATCATCGCCCTGACGTTCATGGCGGTCGTCTATTTTCTCAAGGTCCGGTGGATACTGAGCTTCAACGCCGGCAAGGAGCGCCAGGCCGGAACCGGAGACCCTTCGACCAACGGCCCCCAGGGCGCCCGGTATTCCCTGTTCAACATCTTCATGCCCTGGGGCATGGCCAGCACGCGCCAACACCCGCTCTTCTATCTCCAGTTCGGGATATTCCACATGGCCGTGGCCGTGTGCATCGCCATGTCTCTCATCATTCCCTATGTCCCCCATTGGATCTCACATCCTCTGATCGTGCTGGGGCTGCAGGCCCTGTTCGGCGCGGCCTGCCTGATCGGCCTCGGACGATTCATCAGGAGAATCGTCTCCCCTTACATGAGGGCCATCAGCACCCCGGACGATTATTTTGCAGTGGCGCTGCTCACGGTCTGGTTTGCCTTCGCTTTCATGGCCACTCCCAACAATCGGGCCGAGACCGAGTTCTGGCTTCTGGGCTACTTCCTTCTGACCGCTTTCTTCCTGTTCTATGTCCCCTTCTCCAAGATATCCCACTACATATTCTACCCCTTTACCCGGTGGTACCTGGGCAGGACCCTCGGACACAGGGGGGTCTTTCCCGTGAAGCTCAGCTACGCAGAAATCAAGACGGACTTCTTCAAGCCGAACAAGTTCACAGCCGGAAAAGAAAAATAGACTGCTGAAACTGTCAAAGGAGAGAGAAATGGCAACGCAAAGGTCATATAGATGTGAGAAGGTCATCGAGCGCCTGCACAAGAAAGTAAACCGTCAGGTCCTGGTATCTCTGGAGGCCTGCGTTCACTGCGGGATGTGTACGGATCAGTGCCACTACGTGCTGGCCAACCCGGGTGACGTGACCTACATGCCCTCCTACAAAGCGGACAAGCTGAGAAAGCTTTTCAAGGCCCACATCGACTGGACCGGCAAGGTCCTGCCCTGGTGGGTCGGCGCGAAAAGCCTGTACACGGACGAAGAGCTCGAAGAGCTCAAGGATGTCGTCTTCGGCAAGTGCACGAACTGCCGGCGCTGTTCGGTCAACTGCCCCATGGGCGTCGACATGGCCACCTTCAACCGGATGGCCCGCGGCCTTCTGGTCTCGGTCGGCATCATGCCCGAGGGCGTGTACGTAGTGGCCAAGGACCAGTGGGAGATCGGCAATCAAATGGGGGTGATGAAGGAAGACTACCTCGACACGCTGGAATGGATGGAAGAGGAGCTTCAGAGCGATCTGGAAGACCCGGCCTTCAAAATCCCCGTGGATGAGATGGACTGCGATGTCGTCTACTCGATCAATCCCCGCGAGGCCAAGTACGATCCCCGCACGATCGCCGACGCCGCCAAGATATTCCACGTGGCGGACGAGAACTGGACCATGGCGAGCGAGGGGTGGGACATGACCAACTTCGGCCTCTTCAACGGGGATGACGAGCTCGGCGGGGCGGTCGCCAGGCGGTGCTACGAGGCGACCGAGAACCTGCGCGGCAAGAGGCTGGTCATGTCCGAGTGCGGACACGGATACAGGTCAACCCGGTGCGAAGGTCAGAACTGGGGACAGAAGGACGTTCCCTTCGACATGGAAAGCTCGGTCATGACCATGCTTCGCTACGTCAAGGAAGGCAGAATAAAGGTCGACAAGAGCAAGAACCGCGAGCCCGTCACGTTCCACGACTCGTGCAACAATGCACGCAGCTGCGGCCTCACCGAGGAGCCGCGGGAGCTGCTGAACCTCGTCTGCGAGGACTTCCGAGAGATGCACCCGAACCGGGCGGAGAATTTCTGCTGCACCGGGGGCGGCGGGGCGATGTCCATGTCCGAATACACGCCCAAGCGCCTCAAGTCCGGGAAGGTCAAGGCCGACCAGCTGAAGGCGACCGGCGCCAAGGTCGTCGTCACTTCATGCCACAACTGTGTCGACGGGCTGGCCGATCTCATCAAGCACTATGGACTGGACATGGAGGTCACCCAGCTGGTCAACCTGGTATCCGAGTCACTGGTTATCCCGGAGAAGGTGGCGGTGCCCGAGGAGGTCGAACGGCCTGTTGTGGCCCCGGCCCTCGAAGGCTATCGAATCCTCCTGGCCGACGACGAGGCCGACATCCTGGCCTTCTTCACCACGGTGCTCGAAGACAACGGGGCCGAGGTGCTCCAGGCCAGGGACGGAGACGAGGCCCTGGAGATGCTCCGAAAAGAGAAGCCGAACCTTCTCTGTCTGGACCTCTCTATGCCGGGCAAGGACGGCGGCGAGGTCTTCGAGACCCTGCGCAAGGACCCGGAGCTGGAGGAGACCCGGGTGCTCATCATCACCGGCAAGCCGGAGCTGCGCAGGCTGATCTATGACCGGCCGGTGCCTCCCCCGGAGGGCTACCTGGACAAACCGGTCGATGAGGAAACACTCGTGCTCAACGCCCGCAAGATCCTCGATCTGGCGGACAGGGAGTAGCGTCCTTATACACAGTTGAAAGCCAGGAGGGTGATCCATGGAACATCCGTACCAGGACTACTTCGAGGCCATGCCTTGTTACCTCACGGTACAGGATCGCGACTTCAAGATCATCGAGGCAAACAACCGGTTCCGCCAGGACTTCGGCGACTTTGAAGGCCGGTACTGTTACCAGGTCTACAAACACCGCTCGGAGCGGTGCGAAGTCTGCCCGGTGGACCGCACCTTCCGGGATGGAGAGCGCCACGGCAGCGAGGAGCAGGTCAAATGCCTGGACGGCAGGGACGTCTCGGTGATCGTCTACACCACGCCCATCCGCAACGAGGCCGGCGAGATCACCGCGGTGATGGAAATGTCCACGGACATCACCGAGATCAAGATCCTGCAGGATCAACTCCGGGAGAGCAATACCCGCTACCGCCGACTCTTCGAGGAGTCCCCCTGTTACATCTCCATCCAGGACCGAGACCTGAACATCATCGAGGCAAACAGGAGGTTCAAGGAGGACTTCGGGGACCTGCTCGGGTGCAAATGCTATGAAGTGTACAAGCACCGCACCGAGGAATGTTTCCCCTGTGCGGTCCAGTCCACGTTCAAGGACGGCCGGGTTCGCCAGAGTGAGGAAGTGGTTACCACGAAGAAGGGAGAGCAGGTAAACACCCTCGTCTACACAGCCCCTATGCGCAAAGAAAACGGCAAAATCATAACCGTAATGGAAATGAGTACCAACATCACCCAGATCCGCCAGCTCCAGGAACAGCTGACCTCTCTGGGACTTCTCATAGGCTCCATCTCCCACGGAATCAAGGGACTGATTAACAGCCTCGACGGGGGCGTGTACCTGGTCAACTCCGGTATGAAAAAGAAAGATCCAAAGCGAATAAACCAGGGCTGGGAGATGGTGCAGCGCAACATGTCCCGCATCCGTAGCATGGTCCTGGACATTCTTTACTATGCCAAGGATCGGGAGCCGGAATGGGAGCCGATCTCGGCACTGGAGGCGATAGAGGAGGTCTCGGGAATAATCGAGTCCAAGGCCAAGGAAAACGGCGTCGACTATGTCCGGGACTTCGACCGGGACGCGGGTGAACTCGAAGGTGACTCAAAGGCCATCCGGTCCATGTTGGTAAACCTGCTCGAAAACAGCCTCGACGCGTGCAGGGTGGACCGGGAAAGGGAGACCCACCACATCAAGGTGGGGCTCAGGGGCCATCCGGACCGCGTGGAGTTCGAGATCGAGGACGACGGCATCGGCATGGAGCGGGAGACCCGGGAAAAGGCCTTCAGCCTCTTCTTCTCCTCCAAGGGCGTCAAAGGCACGGGTCTCGGCCTGTTCATCTCCAACAAGATCGCCCTGGCCCACGGTGGGCGGATCGACCTGGAGTCCGAGCATAAAAAGGGCACCCGCTTTGTTGTAACCCTGCCAAGAAAACGGCCAAATGAGCAGTCAGAAGAGTCCTACGTTCTATAAATGCGCCGCATCTTAATGCTACGTATTTATCTAGGTGCGTGTCATGAGTGATGGAAAAAAAAAGATTCTTGTCATCGACGACGAGCCCGACGAGAGAATCTACCTGGCCACCCTCCTGGAGGACAACGGGTATGACACGGACATGGCCGAGGACGGGAGCGAGGGGCTGGAGAAGGCCAGGGAATACGACCCTGACCTGATCACCCTCGATATAACCATGCCCGAAAAATCCGGCGTCGAGTTCTATCGAGAGATCCGGGATGATCCGCAGCTAAGCAATATCCCGATTGTAGTGGTAACAGGCGTGACCGGATTGGGAGGACGAGCGGAAGAGTTCCACAAGTACCTCGCCACCCGCAAACAGACGCACCCGCCCGAGGGCTTCATTCCCAAACCGGTGGACCAACAAAAGCTGCTCGAGACGATTGAACGGCTGCTGGTATAAATCGACCTGACGCTACGGCCGGAAGACTTTCAGGTCCAAATCCTTGATCGGCCTGTAATGTTTAAGATTTCCAGTGCACAGGGTTTGATTTCCCTCGATCGCCGTAGCGGCTATCAGGGCATCAACAGCCGACATGGCCATGGCCAGTCCGTATTCCTCGATATAAATTGCGGCACGGTGCCCTATATTCTCCGAAAGGGGTAGAATCTCAAACCCACTGTCCGAAAGAAAACTTTTTATCGCCTTTAGCTCTGACCGATTTCGCGCCCCCTGGATGAGCTCCATATAGGTGACAACCGAGATATGACGCTCCTCTATCGAATCCACGATCCGCGCGGCCTTTATATTGCCCCGCAACGCCCAAATCAATACATCCGTGTCAACCAGCATCGAAACGTCCCTTCCTCAGACGGCGAAGATGTCCGGCGACGTCCTTCAACTCGCTGTGATCGGCCCACATCCCGAAGGCGCTGTGCTCCTTGATGGATTTCCTTTCCCCCCGGTTACTACCGACAGGGATTAAAATGGCCCGTTCGCGGCCCCGATAGAGTATCTTGACCGGCTCATTTCGGTCCAATGCGCGAAGCACCTCTGCCATTCGGCGTCTTAAATCCAGAATGGTCGCTTTCATGGTTCACCTCCTAACTGCACACATATTGTGTGCATATCTTTCAAGAAATGTCAATATGGAGGGAGATCGCAACCGCTTCACTTTATAGAAAACACGGTATCGTTTCTTTTCTAAAAGGTGAGACCGAGGCAGTGTAAGATGGAGTGGGTGATGACATTACCTTGATTATTTTGCAAGGCTCAAAGTATGGATAACTCGGAAAGTGCGATTGCTCTGCTTCAAGATTTGCAACGATCTGTTGTTGATACCTTGAAAATTTGGAGAAGCGTCCGGCTGCAAATACAAACCAGGAAGCGTGAAAATACTGACCTCCAGATTTACAACGATTTGAACTTGATATCTTGAACAATTGGAGGAGCGTCAGATTGTAGATTGATAATAGTGATCGTGAGTTTTCAGCCCTCAAAAATTCTAATGATTGGCAAATGATATCTTGCGCAATTTTGAGAAGTGCTCGGTTGAAGATTGCAGATATCTTGCACATTCAGCCCTCTGGATTTTCAACGATTACCAGAATATCGCTACATCAGAGGGCCTTTATGGAACGACAAAGTGCAGCTATCAAGAAGAGCCCCCGCCGCTGGGAGCGACAGGGGCCTTGAGCACTCTGCTATCTGTAGGCCGTTATGGAGTCGGCGACACGGGGCAAGTGAAACCTCTGCACGCCTGGGCTGGGCCGAGCTCTTCGAGGAGCTCCTCACCCGAGTAGGTCAGGATCTTCGGAGGTTCGTATGAGGCCGGCCTCTCTTTCTTCTTGGCGGCTCCCCTCCTCTCTCTCTTCAGTTTCTTCCTGCCCGCCACCACAAGGGCCGCCGGAACCGCCAGGGCGAGGAGCCAAAGGGCTCCGGAACGGTCGGTCGGCCCGTCGACCACGCCGCAGGAGATCTGGGCCATGGCCTCGACCGGGCCGTGGAAGGTGGACTGGCCGTAGATGTCTACGTCCTCTAGCTTGTACCAGTAGGTCTTGCCCATCTCGACGTAAAGATCTTCGTACGTGTAGGAGGCGCCCCAGAGAGGCCCGCCCTCGGCGGCGATCATTTCGGTCGTGATCTGCTCGTACGGCTCTTCGACCGAGGCGCTCCTCCAGAGGTGGAAGCCCTCGCTGTCGATCTCCGAGGCGGTCTCCCAGGAGATAAGAATGCCTGAGGCCTGGGCCGTGGCCTCGAACCTCACCAGCTCGACCGCCGTGGGCCCGTCGTTTCCATACCCCTGCGAGTGGGGGCCGACCGTGCCCGAATCGCCGGAGGTCGCCCAGTCCGAGGCCTGGTCCGTGTCGGCCCCGTCGCTTATCAGGGAGACGCTCGTGCCCTGAGGGCTCTGAGGATTGGCCCTGGACGAGCTGCTCCAGGAGCAGCCGGCAGGGGGGGGGTCGATGTCGCTTCCGTCGTCATAGGCCATGTAGTCGATGCAGTTGTCGCTCGGGTCCCTGAGTACGACGTCGTCTCCATCGTCATTCCAGTACCCGGAGCCATAATTTCTGTAGATCACATAAGGTGATGTCGCGAGCTGATCTACGCCGTCCCCTGTCACGACGATGATGTACTCGCCTACCGCCGGCGTGAAGGACGGAAATGTGATCGTATGGGTGTCCTGATCGTGCAGGTCATACCCTCCGACATCCCCACCCTCGTTCACATAGATCTCCACCCACTCCTCATTCGCGCTCCCATTCGGGAAGGCCATCACCTCGTTGATCACCAACGCGAGTGGGGCGACGTCATATATTTTGGCTGCAAATGCGTCATAGCCTGCTGTGTATGCCCTGACGGGCGATCCCCAGGTGGCATCGCCGTACCCCCCCACATAGACGTTGCCGCTTCCGTCCACCGCAATGCCATAGCTAAAATCGGTTCCCGAGCCGCCCAGGAAGGTGTTCCAGGTAAGGTTTCCGCTGCT
>CAZFWM010000010.1:0-25643 GCA_964522545.1 uncultured Thermodesulfobacteriota bacterium | reverse complement strand
AAGGTGTTCCAGGTAAGGTTTCCGCTGCTGTCCAGCTCGGCTGCAAATGCGTCATTGAATGCTGTGTATGCCCTGACGGGCGATCCCCAGGTGGCATCGCCGTACCCCCCCACATAGACGTTGCCGCTTCCGTCCACCGCAATGCCATAGCTAAAATCGGTTCCCGAGCCGCCCAGGAAGGTGTTCCAGGTAAGGTTTCCGCTGCTGTCCAGCTCGGCTGCAAATGCGTCATTGAATGCTGTGTATGCCCTGACGGGCGATCCCCAGGTGGCTTCGCTGTACCCCCCCACGTAGACGTTGCCGCTTCCGTCCACCGCAATGGCAAAGCCAATATCGAATCCCGCCCCCCCCAGGAACGAGTGCCAGGTCAGCTCCGGATCGATCACGAGTGCAACCGTCCTGTCATAATCCCCCACCCAAAATCCTACCTCACCCTCTCCCAGGAGACGGTAGGCCACATCAACAGGGATTCGCTCCCCACGGATTTCCTGCCAGGCCACCGGAGCCGCATCGGTCATCTGCCCGGTCCCGTAGGCAAAGACCAGGCTGCCCCTGCCGTCCAGCGACACGGGCCGGTTGTAGCGCAGGCGTATCCGCTCCACCGGCTCCCCCCCTGCGCCCGCCTGGACATGATACGTGCTCTTCAAGATGGCCCCTTCCTTGCCCTCGTAAACCACGGTTACCCCTTCCCATACCCCTGGATAAGAAACCCTGTTCAAAGGAGGAGCCTTGGACGAAGGCGCCCCTTCCAACGTATTCACTCCTTCTTCAGCAATGGGGGAGACCGCACGGCCTCCAACCAAATCCATCTTCAACATGTGGTCGGTAGCAGCCATGTACATCGCACTCTTGCCAAAGCCGAGCACGTGACCGCTCGATGTGAACTGCAACAACTCCCCTCCGGTTTCCGTCACCGCTTGCGCAGCCGTACAGAACAGAATTGACAAGAAAAAAAGGCATCCGACTGCCACATACGTCATGCGAGCATTGTTTCTTTCTTTCCATGCCATTGTCTTTTCCTCCTCTAAATAACAGTTAACAGATTTAGATAGGCGATTTGTTTTTTCGCCACAATTCCTTCCTTACTCTAAGAATCAACTCCTGGATCTGTTTCTAAGGTTTTCATAAAAAAAGCCAGTCCACCACAGTGTGAACTGGCTCCCGATTTCATCCCCTTCGGACTTCTCCCCTCATATTCCTCTTCCTTGTAAAGGATTACTTCAGTCGCAAGTGATTCTTGTCTTCCCAACCCATGTCAGGGGGCTACATCAATCCATCTAAAACTGACTGTGAAGGCTGGACAGGCGAAGGGGGAGAATATGGAAATGGTGATGTGAACAATGAATATGGCTGGCCATGCAATCCCCCTCCTTTATTTCCTACACTTTTACCATATTTGCCAGGTCAGGTAATGTCAATAACAAATTAAGAGGCTTCCCCATATTTGCCATTCCATATCCTGTGGCGCTTAAAAGTCTACTTTTCAAGGAATTACTTCCATTCAGGTCTTATTTTCGGGGAAGGTCGTGATTATTGAAAAATCTCTGGAGGGTTCGAGATTTTAAATCTTCTTTATCTTGAATCTCTACAGGATCAACATAGCTTGTTAATATCTCGATTTTACATGAATTGAAGATATCATACAAATACCTTGCATTTTCACGAATACCTGCTTCCTTTCCTCTATCAATCTACTCCTTCTTTGGATCTGGATCAATATTTCATCTGGAGATCATGCGAAGTTGGGCTTTTGTCTTTACGAGGTCGAAAGTAGATGTCATGCTTTTTCTGCTCTCTGGATTTGAATCACTATTAGATGGGAAAAGGGCAATCGGTTATTTTGACCGGACCAGACGGAAGCCCAAGTTGCCGTTGCTGGCGTCGGGATTGCCCTCGCCGCGATTGGCGGACCTGCAGTAGCGGGCGTAGCCGAAGAACCAGCCGCCACCGCGGATCACCCGGTCCGAGCCCTTCAGGGAACCGGTCGGGTTGGTCGCCAGTGAGTTCGCGTAATAATCTTTCCCGTATCGGTCCCAGCACCACTCACTGACATTTCCGTGCACGTCGTATATTCCCCAGGTGTTTGGGGCCTTCTTGCCCACGGGGTGGGTCTTGCTCTCGGCGTTTTCACTGTACCACCCGGCCCGGCCGAGGTCCGCATCCGAATCTCCCGTGCAGTATTTTGTTGTGGTCCCCGCCCGGCACGCGTACTCCCACTCCGCCTCCGTGGGCAGACGGTACCCCTTCGCCGATTGGTTCCAGGTGACTATTGTCTGGATGATCCGGTACGCAGGCTCCAGGCCCTCCTTCTCGGAGAGGCGATTGCAGAACTTCACCGCATCGAGCCAAGTGACCTTCTCCACCGGGCAGTCCTCCCCGCACTCTTTGTAATGGCTCGGGTTTTTCCCCATGACCTTTTTCCAGATCCCCTGAGTGACCTCGTACTTTGCGGCCAAGAAGGGCTTGCTGATCACCACCTCGTGCTGGATCTCATCATCATCTCGCCCTTCTTCCGACTTTGGCGAGCCCATCGTAAAACTCCCCGAGGGGATCAAAACAAACTCCATCCCGATGCTGCTGGTATAGGTCTTCTCCTGCGCCTGGCCCGCTCCCGCAAAATGGCAGCAGAAAAAAAGCGCAGCCAGAAATATCGTCACCGCCTTTTTCCGCATGGTCTTCCCCTCCTTTTCTTCTCGCCCGGCTCCTCCGGGCGATTCTCTCACATCACTACATCGATGAAACACCCAGGCCCACCGACCATGACCTCGACCGGTCCGTAGAGGGCGGAGGCGCCGTAGATGTCGATGGCCTCCAGCTTATAGAAGTAAGTCTGACCGATGGTGACATCTTCATCGATGTGATCATAATGTGCGCCCCAAAGGGGCCCCCCTTCCGATGGGATCATCCTCGAGGTAATCCTTGTAAATCCTCCCTCGCCCTCCTCTGCCCGCCACAAATGAAATCCCTCATTGTCGATCTCCGATGCGGTCTTCCATCGGACGAGTACCTTGGAACCTTGAGATACTGCATCGAAGGAGGTCAGCTCGATCAAGGTAGGGGCCGGTGCTCCTGGGCCCAATCCCGCGCATGCTCCGGGCCCCCCAAACCCGCCCATGTCGTTGAGGGCGGTCCCCTTGGAAGGAGGAAAGCAGGCATCATTGTATGAAGACGTGGGATTGCCCGTGTCGATACAAGGGGATCCATCAGCCAGTTGATAGTCCGCCCTACTGACAAACAGGGGATTTGCGTTCATGTTTCCTGACGACCAATCCAAAGTGCAGCCCGGCGCGACATAAGCGGCCGTCTCCCCACCCTGGACATCGCTGTAGCTAACGGTCAGGGTCGATCCGTCATACAGCGCTATCTCAGGACCCGTTGGGGAGGTATCTCCCCACAATATACAATTCACTATCGTGGGTGTTGATCCGTAGCAGGAGAATCCGCCTCCGTCTCCGGATGCGCTGTTCCCGGCGATCGTACAATTGGTTATCCATGAGGAAAAGATTGTTTGACAGTACACGCCACCGGCGGATACGGCCTGGTTTCCGGAAATCAAGCAGTTTGTGATTTCCGTAGAGGAGCCATATTGCTGATAGTGAAAAATTCCTCCGCCGACTGCAAAAGCGCTGTTTCCTGAAATCGAACAGTTTTCGATGGTCGGATCGGATGACCAGATGGTGATGCCGCCACCAAACATGAGGGAACTGTTCCCAATGATCGAACAGTTCGAGATCGTCAATAAAGAAAAGGCGCAGTAGATTCCCCCTCCATGCACGGGTGTTCCTGTGTTTCCCGTTACCGTGCAGTTCTCGATGGTCGGGGAGGAGGAGATGCAATAGATCCCGCCGCCGGTGCTGTATCCGTTTCTCAGCGTGAATCCATCGAGGATCGCCGCCGGCGTCTCCCCGCTGTCAAAAGTAACCACCGATCCGGCGTGGTTTCCGTCGATGATTGTCTGTTCGGCACCGTCTTCACTCTGAACCGTGATCGCCTTGCCGAGAAACGTGATGTTCTCAACATAGGTGCCTGGCGCCACCAGGACCTCGTCCCCATCCACGCTCGTATTGATCCCGGCCTGTATGGTCGGTTGATCGGCCGGGACGTGGATGGTGGCGGCTTGAGTGGAAATGGTGAATGCGAAGAAGACAAGGATAGCAAGGACGATACGGGTGGCGTGTTCCATTTCTCCCCCTCCTTTTTCCGGGCTCGAACCGCCCGGGCTGGAAGTAATAATAATCTTACGATTATTGGAGCGGGAAGGCAAGAGAATTTCTTTTTGGCGACCGCCGGTCGCCCGACGTTGAAGAGGAAAGGGCGAGGATCAGGCCGAGGCTGTCCCAGTCGAGAAACAGGCGGGGATCGACGTAGGATCCCATCATCACAAAAAGAAGGGCAGGAGGAATTCATTCACATACTTTATTTTTTCTTCCAGGTCGTAGACCCCGGCCAGCTCGTCGATGACGATACCGGCCATGAAAGCCCCGATGATCGCCGCGAGCCCGATCGTCTCTGCGAGGTAGGAAAGGCCCAGGCAGAGAATGATGGAGATGACAAAGGGCCCCTCGGGGATTCTGACCTTCTCGAAGAACGGTCTGGATTTGAATGCCAGCCGCGGCCCGATGAATGTAAGGAACCAGATGAACAGGACCGCCTCCCTCAAGAGCAGGCCGATCTCCAGGAGATTGAAGCCGCCGTGGCCCAGCCCCTTCACGATGGCCAGGCAGATCAGGGCGATGACATCATCGAAGACGGCCGCCCCCAGGATGATGTAGGCGACCCGGTCCTTGATCAGGCCCATGTCCTTGAGCACCCGGACGCTGATGCCGACGCTGGTGGCCATCAGGGCCAAGGTGGTGACCGCTCATTGTCTGTTCCAAATTCGGGACACGAATCCCTCGACCTCGCCACAGGATGACATAATGTATGATGTGCTAAAGAACCCACTTTTAGAAGCATGGGAATGCAGGCGAATAGATTAGGCCCGTTGATTGACGGATGTGTCGGCGTTCCATACTATTCCCATGAAAAATGGATCGCCAAACTTGAGCAATTTAACATGTGAGGAACTTATGCGATCAGGCTTTTCCAGACGACAATTTCTCCGGGCATCCGCCGGTTCCATTGCCGCCCTCGGCCTCGGCGTGCTCGGCGGTAACGGGTGCGGATCCAAGGGCTCCGGAGAGCCGCCCGGGTCATTGCAGGAAGAGGCTCTTGCCGTGACCATGTGGGAGTTTTCATGGCTGGTTCGCCGGAGCGGCGATGAAGCAGAGTATGCGAACTGGGACCGAGTGCTCGACGAACTTGCCCTTCGCGGGTACAACTGCATCCGACTGGACGCGTTCCCGCATCTCGTAGCCCGAGGGCCGCAGGGCGACCTTGTGGAACGTTTCACGGTCCTGCCCCAGACGCCGCTCTTCTTCTGGGGCAACCACGAACCCGTGGAGGTGGAGCCCCGGCGCTCGCTCGTGGAGTTCCTCGAGAAAGTGAAGGCTCGTGGCATGAAGGTGGGATTGTCCACGTGGTTCAATGACGACACCCTCCACCGGGCCCACACCGTAGTGACGCCGGATGACTACGCCCGGATCTGGCGCGAGACCCTGGATCTGCTGGCAGAGGCGGGACTGCACGACATCATCGCCTGGGTGGACCTGTGCAACGAGTTTCCGGTCGGAAAGTGGGCCAAGGGTGCCTATCCCGCTATCTTCGACGGAGCCGACCCCGACAACATCCTGCCCGTGCTCCTGCCCTGGAACGTCGAGGTGCGCTCCCGAGTTCAAAGCTATTTTAACAAGGCCATCCCTTCCCTCAAGTCCGCCTACCCGGATCTCCGCTACACCTTCTCCTTTGCAGGAATTCTTGTGGGCCACCATATAGGCGATATGGACACCTCCCATTTCGATCTGGCCGAGGTCCACATCTGGCTTTCCGACGACCTTGCCTTTTCCCTCACTTCAGGACAGCTGTTTCTGCTGATGGAGCTTCCCGGTACGCTTGAGCTGCACGCAAAAACGGCGCCGGGCATCTATTACGGCGTTCGCGACCGCTGGCTGCAATCACTGGAGGCCAACATCGAAAAGTGGAAGGAGTGGGCGGACGCGCGGGGCTTGCCCCTCGTCACGTCCGAATCCTGGGGTCCCATCAACTACGACGACACGGACCCGCCCGCAGGAGACGAGGAATGGGATTGGGTAAAGGACGTCTGCGCCGAAGGGGTTCGCATGGCCGTCGACCGGGGCTGGGAAGGAATCTGCACAAGCAACTTCTGCCAGCCGCACTTTGAGGGGATGTGGGCCGATATTGCCTGGCATCAGGAGCTTACGAGCCGGATTCGGGCTGTTCCCTCGGAGCCAATACCCTCCATCCGATGAACGCCAGCGCCAGGACCGGAATCAGATAGAGGACCAACGTTCCCTGCGATCGGTTTGCGATTCGGCAGCAGGGTGGTTTGCAGCAATCCATATCCACCCAATCAGTCATACCGTCGCAATCGTCGTCCAGCCCATTGTCGCAGTTGCCCACGGCCGTGTGCTCCCAAACTCCCGGGTTCACATGAGGGAGAGTATCTTCACAGTCCCACCAGGATGCCCAGCCGTCGGCATCCTCATCCTTGAATTCATCGGCTCCCATGTCCCAGCCCCCCCCGTTCGGCTGCCAGGGCCTGGGATCGCCGTCGATGTCCGAGACGACACTTACGGGCGTCCCCGCGTCGATGCAGGGTGAATCTGGTGCGAGGTGAAAGTTGTCGTCGTCGTAGAAGAGAGGGTCGGCCTCAATATTTCCGGCTCCCGGCCAGCCTCCCTGGATGTCTGAATAGGTGACGTCCGGAGTGCTGACTTCCGCATATATCTGCGGTCCGAGAGGAGCCGAGTTGTTCCATATCACGGAGTTTACAACCACCGCTTCGGAGTACCAATACGTAGATATCCCACCGCCGCGGTCGTAGGCTACATTCAATGCGATCACGGAGTGCATGACCATGGGACAGCTATAGAATGTGCACGTGATTCCCCCTCCATTCGAAGCGGCGTTGGAGGTGATAAAGCAATTGGTGACCTCGATGGGACTATCCATATAGCAGCTGATCGCGCCGCCGAGCAGTACGGCGTCGTTTGCATGAAAACTGCATCCCTCGATTTTGGGCGAGCTGTTCATCTCACAGCGAATCCCTCCGCCATTCGTGGCGGAGTTATTGGTGATCGTGCAGTTCGTGATCGTCGGCGAGGCATGATTGCTACAGAAGAGACCTCCACCGTCCCCGGCCGCGTATCCATTGCGAATCGTAAATCCATCGAGCACGGCCCCACTCGTCGGGGCCCCCTCGAATGTAACCACCGTCCTGATCGACCTTCCGTCGATGATCGTCCCCCAGGATCCCACTACACTCTGTATTTGTATCCCTTTGAAGCTTACGATGATGTTCTCGGCGTAGGTGCCCCAGTCCACCAGAATACTGTCTCCATCCACGGCGGCATCAACTGCGGCTTGTATGGTCAGTTGATCAGCAGGGACATGGATGGTGACGGCCTGCGCCGGCACGGTGAAAACCGCGAAGATGAAGACAAGGATGGTGGGGACGATACGGGTGATCGGCTGCATATCTCCTCCCCTCTCTTTTCATGGCCCGGACGACTCGGGTTGCGTGTTAAATTTATTTTACGATTATCTAAGCGAGATGGCAAGAGAAATGTTTTCGGGCGACCGCCGGTCGCCCTTAGTGGACGAGGAGTATGTAGGGGGCCCAGTAGAATGGGTGGGTGTAGTCGATGTCCGCCGCGGGCCGGCCTCTGGGCACGGTCGGGCCGAAACCCCGCAGCCGCGAGGCCCCGGGGCTCTGGGGCTTCACCTGCTCTCTCATGAGCTCGAGCTGAGCGACCCGCAGGGCCTCGGCCACCGGCCGGTCCCGCAGGTTTCTGTAGAACCGCTCCATCACGGCCCCGGTAGCCGCATCCTCCACCTCCCAGAGCGTGGCCACTACGGTTTTGGCGCCGGCGAGGTGGAAGGAGTCGGTGAGGCTGATCATCTCCTCCCCTCTCGCGTCGACGCCAAGGGCGGTCTGACAGGCCGACAGAGTGACCAGGCGTACGTTCCGCAGGTCGAGCCCGTAGATCTCCTCCACGGTGAGCTTCCCGTCCTCGCCTCCTCCTCCGGCCAGCACGATGTGGGATTGCCCGGGGTGCTGGGTGACGAGACGGCCGTGGGAGGCCAGGTGGAGGACGTCGAAGGAGCCGGCGAGCTCCTTCACGCGGGTCTCGCTGGCCTCGTCCCGAAGGAAGACACGTGCGCCGGGAAAGAGTGAGCCGATCCGGGCGAGCTCGGCCTCGGAGCTCGGCAGGGTGCCGTCCGCGTTGCCGAGGCCCAGGATCGTGAACTCTTCCGAGAGGCCCCGGTCGAGGTCGCGACGGTATCCGCTGTGGGCCGAGAGGAAGCGTAGGGCCCAGTCCTCGATCAGGTAGCGCTCTCTCCCGTCGGGCCCGGTCCGGAGCAGCGCCTGGAACGGAAGGTAATAGAGCTGCCGGTCCGGGATGATGGTGATCGTCCGCTTTCCCGCCAGGCTCCCGGCCACCGGCTCTATCAGACCCTGACAAAACCTGCGCGAGAGGAGGTTCAGTTTCTTTTCATCTTCGTCCACGCGGCCGGTGCTGCCCGCGATCCTGGCCCGGAGCTCCCTGATCGATGCCTCCAGGTCTCGACGGGGCCACGGGGTCTCGCGCACTTCGATCGCATCCCCTGTGATGGAGAAGATCACCAGCCGATCCTCGGCGCAGTAGTACTCTACGATCGCCTCATCCGGCCCTAGGCGGGCCTGGACCGCCCCGACCGGCTCTACTCCGACCGATACACGGCGGAACAACACCGGGTCGGATGCGCGCAGGCGCTCCAGCAGGGCCTCGTACTCGGCCCGGGATCCCTTTTCCCGTTTTCCCTTGCCGCCTCCTTCCCCGGCTGCGCCCTCCCCGGAATCGGCCCGTGTCTCCTCCATGGCCCGCACCAGATCGAGTCGTGCCGCAAGGGCCCGTGTCTCCTTGAAGTGCCTGCGTCGGGTGTCATCTTGGAAGCGGGGGCGCATCTGGTTGAACAGCTCCTGCAGGTGGAGGCCGCGGCACTGCTCCAGGTAGCGGAGCGCATCCAGCATGTAGGACTCTTCTCCAGCCTCGCTATATAGGCGAAGCAGCAGGTCGATCAGATCCTCGTAAAAGCCCGACTTGCCCACAAGAAAACCGGCCTTGTCCTCGTCGCGCAACAGGCCCCAAAGCACCGGATCCAGCGCGGCTACAGCCTCCCGGTAGAGGGACAGGGCCTCATGCAGCCTGCCCTCGGCCTCTTCGAGCCGGCCCAGACCGTGAAGGGCCCGCCAGAGCACGACAGCCCGACCTTCGGCCGCCTCGATGGCCTTCCCATAGCTCTCACGCGCCTCCCCGACCTTCTTATCCGCGGCGGCGAGGTCTCCGGCCAGGGCGTGGATCTCCGCCCACAGCCGAGGGCTCTCGGCCGATCCGAGGACGGCCACCGCCCTCGTCAGCGACTCGGCAGCTCCGGTCAGATCGCCCTGCTGAAGGGCCAGCTCGGCGAGATTGGCCAGGTCCGCTACGGCGCCTATCGTGTCGCTCCCCTCGTCCAGCCTCAGGGCCTCGCGAAGGTACTCTTCGGCCCGATCCAGATCACCGAGCTCCTTGTGGACGAGGGCAAGGTTGCCGAGGTCTGCGGCCACGGCGGTTCTACGGCCGAGGGCACGGTGTCCCTGCAGCGCCTCTTCGAGGTGGATGATCGCCTCCTGGTAGTTGCCCAGGTCCCAATAGATCAGCCCTATGCCGGCCTCGCCGTCGGCCACCCGCACCGGACGGCCCGCCTTCTCCGCGCCCTCGACCACGGCCGTGTAGTGATCGAGCGCCCTGTAGTAATTGCCGTACTCACGATCGACATTGGCCAGCCCGATCCTTGCGGCCAGGGCCCTTTTCAGATCCCCGGCCTGCTCGGCCCTGCTCAGGGCCTCACCAAAGGATCTCCCGGCCCGATCGAGCTCGCCGAGGGCGAAGTAGCCGCGGCCGATGTCCACCAGGACTCTCGTCACCGCTCCCTGCCCTCCCCTCTCACCGCCGGAGCGGCGCAGAGCCTCGTCATAGGCACCCAGGGCCCCTCGGAAATCTCCCTGCCGGAGGCGCGTGTTACCGATCCCGTCTAGACAGACAACCTGGTCAGTGCGGCTCTCGAAACCTTCGGCTGCGGAAAGGGCCTTCTCGTAGCGCCGAAGCGCCTCATCCAGGTCCCCTCTCGCCTCGGCGACCCGCCCGTACTGATAGCCTGCACGGAGCCACAGGGAGGCGTAGCCCTTTTGCCGCGCGGCGGCCAGGGCCTCCCCGATCCTCTGCTCTGCATCTTCGTGATCGCCCGAGCCGAGTCGAAGCAGGCCCAGGTTGAGCCGAGCCCGCCAGGCCGGACGCTCGGATTTGCGTTCCTCGGCCGCGACGATGGCGCGCCGGTAGAAGGATTCGGCCTTACCGCGCTCTCCCCGCCTGGCCGCCATGGCCCCCAAAAGGTTGAGCGATGTGGGACGGCCCGGATCGTCGGCCAGGGCCCTGCCCAAGGCCTCCTGGGCCCCATCCATATCCCCGACCCTGTACCGGGCATAGCCGAGCCCATCCCACACGGCAGCCCCCCCAGCGACCGCGGCTTCGAGATCACCCACCGCCCCGGCCACCCCTTTGATCGCCACGAGGCACTCCACGACTCCCCGCCACGCCATCGGGTGATCCGGCACTGCGGCCAGCAGGCCCTCGAAAGCGGTGAGCGCCTCATCCGTGCGCCCCGCCAGGCGGAGCCTGTCCGCCTCTTCGAACGTGAGCGGCCCTGCCCTGCCGGCCTCATCGGCCGCGGCAGGGGCGATCCCGCACAGAAGTGCGAATATCAGGAGCCGCGATATGATCTTTCGTCCTACCATCTATGTTTTCCGCCTCTTCCCTGGTTCTTTTATGAAGAGGCCCTCACTCAAACACTCTCCCGGGGTGCTGATCTTTATCCACACTTGACACCATGGGCTTATTCGAAAACCGTGCCTACGCCCAAAATCAGAAGGTCGAGGCCAATCGAAATAATTCAGTCAAACGGTCTTTTGATCTCTAACAATTCAAACCTTTCGTTATATAAATTCACCACAGAGGACACAGAGAGCACAGAGGAAGAATGAGTTTTGATTCGATTGTTTCTCTCTCTGTGACCTCTGTGTCCTCTGTGGTTGAAAAAATCTTTTTCACAGGCTCCATGAATTTTTTCTCTGCGTCTCTGCGTTCAACTCATTCTTCGGCCTTACGATCCGGGTACGGATCGACCACGTCCAGGATTCCGTCTCCGTCGTCGTCCGGATCCTGGCAGTCCGGAACCCCGTCGCCGTCGAGGTCAAAGAGGGGCCGGTAGAAGAGCATGTAGGCCAGTCCGCCCCCGTCATTCACTGAGATGTAGAGGTCCGTGCTCTCATCGGCCTTCTTCCCCGGGACCGCGACCAGGGAGCGGTACGGGCTCGAGGGGAGGCCCTCGCCCTGGTGAACTTCGATGAAGCGGGGATTGGCGAGGTCCCCGTTGAACACGCAGAGTATGTCGTCCCGATATTCCTGGTGGCCCACGTGGAGGTTGGCCCGGACCATGAATACGTTCCCCTCGGTGTCGATGGCCAGGCTGGTGATGTCGTTGCGCTCGGCGAGCTCCATGAACGGGAATAGCGAGAACGAGAAGTGGTCGATGACATTTTTCGTGTCGGGGTCGAGGATATAGAGGCCCCAGGCGGTGCCCACATAGATGGCGTCGTCGCCAACGGCCATGGACAGAACCGAATCGGCCACGTAGAAGGACTCCCTCACGCCCTCCCCGGGGAAGTGCCGGTACTCCTTGCAGGCCGCCCTGTCGGTCGGTGAGACCCAGGTCAGCGGGTGCCAGGCGAGCTCTTCGGCATCCACGTCGTAGGTCCAGACACCCTCGCACCAGGTGCCCATGATCAGATTGCCGTCATGGTCGAAGGCGATGTGGCGGACCTCGTCACGAACTCCGCCGTCCCCGTAGACGGGGCAGGTATAATAGTCCCCCGGGGCTCCCGCCTTTTCCTCGAGCAGACAGACCCCGTCCGAGGTGCCGAGGAATACGGTGCCGTCGGCCCGGACCGAGACGTCGTTGATCCACGGCGGCCAGGCATCCCCGTAGGCCTCGACCTCGTCGACTTCCTCTTCGAGCGAGCAGGTGACCGCATCGAAATCCGCGTAGTCCGGCGCGAAGTCGAAGAGGGTCACGCTGTGCTCCGTGCCCCGGGCCACACGGCCGTCCGGGCAGTTGGCCAGGCTCACGTTGAACAGGCCGGCACGCAGGAGCGGGTCATCGCCCCAGGACCAGGCGTTGATGTTCGGGAGATAGCGGAAATCCGGGCCGGCCGGGTCGAGTAGGCCGACCAGGACACACAGGCTGTTGAGGTCGATGCTCACCAGATTACCCATATCGTCGACCACCATGTCGCTGATGAAGTCCTGGGGAAAGGCGACGCCGGTGGTGAAGTCCTGGTAGGACGGGTCCTGGTAGGAGCCTGTCATTACGGAGACGCCGTCCACGGTGCCGATGAGGAGATCTCCGCCAGGGGAGAAGGACAGCTCCGTGACGCGGGGCTCATCGAAGTCGCTGGTGAACCAGCCGTCCTCCCTCGGTATGGGGTGGAAGGTCCCTTCTCCATCCGGGCCGCCGTCGGGATCGAAGAGAACAAGCCCCTCGTCGAAGGTCGCCAGGACGATCTCCCCGTCTTGTGCGGTCTCCTGCTCGTAGGCCAGGATATCCGCCCGGACCGGACTCAGCTTCCCGAGCGAGAGGGTCCCGAAGGGATCCCCCTCGATCTTGTAATGCCCCCCGTCGGTGCCCACGTAGACCGCCCCCTCTTCGGCGACGATCACGGAGAAGAGCTCCCGCACCTCGGGAGGGAAATCAGGCCGGGCGAACTGAACGAGGTCGAAGAGGCCCGGCATCCCGGGGATGGGACGGAACACGGCCAGCCGGCTCTCCCAGTACGGCACGTCGTAGATCATCCAGATCTTGCCGTCGGGGGCCGAGGCCATGTCCACGATGCCGATATACGGGTCGTACTCGATCTCCCCATCGTACTCGACGGGGAGCGCCTCCCAGGGGAAGAAGTCGCACTGTGCGTCGAGGGGATCGCCCGATATCTCGACCAGGCCGTAATGGGCCGAGCCGAAGTAGACCTTACCGTCCGGGCCGGGAACGATGCGGTCGAGGTGCTGCTCGAAGCCGGCAAAAGTCACGGAAGGGCAGACATCGCCGATCACGGGTTCCTCTACTGTGCCGCTGAGGTACTGGAGGCCCTTGTTGGTCAAAATGAGGAGGCCGTCGGCCCAGGGGATGATGTCGAGCACGTAGTCGCTCTTGAGGCCGTCGTCGTAGTAGAAGTTCTTGTAAGCCCCTGTGCCTGTGTCGAGAAGGGCGAGACCGCCTCGCGTCCCGAGCCAGACGATCTGGTCCCCGCCGGGCACAATACCGCTCACCCTGCGTGTGTTGAGCATGCTTGTGACGATGAAGAGCTCCCCATTGGAAGTCCGGCCGTCCACGGTCACCGTCACGAAGCTCGTGACCGCCTTTTCCGGGACGACGACAACGATCTGATTCGGTCGCGCCGAGACGATGGGAGCTATCATATCGCCGAACCGGACCTCGTTGAGATTCGCGAACAGGGAGAAGCGGTTTCCTTGGATCGTGACCGGCGTGCCCACGGGCCCGCTCGACGGCTCGAGGGCGCTGATAGAGGGGTTCTCGTCTACTGGATAGGGATCGGGATCGTCGGGATCCGGGTCAGGGGGGCGCCCGACCCCGCCGGAGGAGCAGGCCGCCAGGCCGGCCAAACTAAGACAGAGACAAAGCAGGGCGATCCGCCATCCCGAGCACTGAGGCATCCGCACGTTTATTGACCTTTATCGGTGTTCGAAGCTCAGGACCTCGACGGCGTCGAAACGCTCCGAGAGGAGATCCTTCATCCGGCGCTCGGCCTTGCGGTGAGGCAGGGACGAGCCGATATTCTTCATCTCGGTAAGCAGGCCGCCCAGGTCGCCGACGGGCCGGAGCGAGGCAAGGAGAAAGACCGTCTCCGTGCCCGCGTGATCGTCGAGGGTCCAGGCCTTTTCGGCCGGAATCGTCTGGAGCACGCCGGCGCTCAGAGGATTGTTTGGGCCGAGGTCAGGCCGGGGAAAGAGCTGGACCAGACGGCCCTGGCTGTCGAAGGCCACCACGTAGACGAAGGAAGAAGCCGTGGGCTCCACAGTGAGATAGAAACGGTCTCCGCTGCTCAGCACGGCGTCCTGCGACAGGAGCTGTGGGGAGCTGCTGCGTGTGAGGTGCTTTTCTTCACCGTAAAAGATCTCGTTGATCTCCAGGGGAGCCGAGGGACTGTAAAGAAGGATCATCACCGTCGCCGCCAGGGCGGTCGCCACGGCCGCCCCGAGGGCGGGGCGGAGTCGAAGGGAGTCGAACCAGCCCCTGAGGCGATCGGCCGGAGCGACCGGATCGGTCCGGCGCCCCAGGCGCGCAGGAATCCGCTCGAGGCTGCTCATCAGATCCGCACCGACCTCGGCCTCTTCGGACGGAACATAGTCATCTGCGAAGAAGTCCTTCACGACCTGCGAGCAATGGGCGCACAGGGCGATGTGCTCGCGCACGGCCTTGCGTTTTTGGCGGGACGCGAGCCCCACGAACAGCGAGTGAAGGTCCGTTGGCCCGGGGCAAGGGCCGGCAGGCTTACACCCCTCTTCGGCCGATCCAATCTCGGTCAGAATACGATCAATGGTCTTTGTGTCTAATGTCACTTTGAAAATCCCCCCCGCAGATGACTGGCTACTTCCCGGTAGCGGTTTTAAATGGCTGAATAATTACCTCTTTTTTCCAGGCAAGGCAATCCCTACCCTCTACCCATTTTGACCAATCGAAACATCATAATCTTACAAGGAACCATAAAAAAGAAGATATAGTATCGGCACTTGATTTCATTATAGCTCTCCGCCCAATTTGCTCTTTAATTTTTCCAGGCCCCGGGCAAGCCTGACGCCCACATTCGTGTTCGAGATGTCCAGTACGGAGGCGATCTCGTTATAGCTCAGGCCCTGGAAGTAAAACATCCGGATCGGGAGCGAATATCGGCTCGGGAGAGTGTCGAGCACGGCAAGGATCTCCTGCCGGTAGAGATTGCTCGAAGGGTCATCCGCTGTCCGGCTGGGGATATTCTCCACCGCCATCTCGTCCCCCTCCCGCTCTCCACCGAGCTGGACGGTCCTGGACCGGAAGCGCAGCTCATCCTTTAGGTACTGGAGTGTCTTCGAAATCCGCAGCATCGTGAACCAGGAGCGGAAATTCACGAATTGGTAGCTGGGAAGATTGATATAGAGCTCCTCGAATATGTGGAGGATGATCTTCTCCATGTGGTCGTCTATCAAATGCGTGCACTGGTGCTTTTTGAGCAGATAGAGCACATGCCCCTTCGTCACCCCGGCGTACTTTTCCAGGAGCTCCGTCCAGGCGTCCTGATCCTGTTTCAGGCAGCGCTTTACGAGCTTGTTGTCATCGTCGGCCATAAAGGGCATTCCCAGATAATTCCGAAAAGAACACAACAGGTCCACTATATCAGGAAACCGCACAAAGGGAAAATAGGTTTGAGGCTTGAGGTTTGGGGCTTGAGGCTTGAGGGCTTCTTGTACTAAAATGTGTCAGTTATTCTGCAATGAATCCTATACGTGAAAGATGAGGCTGGAGAAATGGTAGACGTTCAGAACCTCCCGGACGACAGGAACATCCCGATCAAGAAGGTCGGAGTAAAGGACATCAACTACCCGGTCATCGTGCTCGACAAGACCAACCGGGTCCAGCCCACCGTGGCGAGCATCAATATGTACGCCGACCTCCCCCACGATTTCAAAGGGACCCACATGAGCCGTTTCATAGAGGTCCTGAACAACTTTCACGGCCGCATCGATTTCCGGAACTTCCTCTCCATCCTCGACGAGCTCAAGGAGGCCCTCCATGCCCAGTCCACGCATTGCGAGATGACCTTCCCCTACTTCATCGAAAAGGAGGCCCCCATCTCCAAGGCCCGGAGCATGATGGAGTACAAGTGCCGGCTCATCGGCGCGCTGGATGATTCAAAGAAAAAATTCTTCGTGGGGATTCAGGTTCCGATCACTACCCTGTGCCCCTGCTCCAAAGAGATCAGCACCGGCGGGGCCCACAACCAGCGGGGCCTTGTCTCGGTGACCCTCTCCTTCAGGAATTTCTTCTGGATCGAGGACGTTATACGCCTGATCGAGGACTGTGCCAGCAGCGAGGTCTTTGCCCTGCTCAAGCGGGACGACGAAAAGGTCGTGACGGAGCATGCCTACGAGAACCCCCGGTTCGTCGAGGACATCACGCGCGAGGTCGCCTCGATGCTCAGCCTCGATGGCAATTTTCCCTGGTTCACCGTGGAGGTCGAGAACTTCGAGAGCATCCACAATCACAGCGCCTACGCCTTCGTCGAGGTGGGCGACAAAGAGATTCCACAGCCCTTCGAGTTCGAGGTCCCCAGCAAAAGCCGCAGCGCGGCCACTCACCCGGACACCTTATCGCACGGCAATGGGTCAACATCCTGATCCGTGTGCAAATGAACAAAGACCTATTCATAATGAAGGATACGGATCGCCCCCGGCCCTCCCGCCCACACAACCCCGGAGGAGGCGGGAGCTCTGGCGGAAAGGGCGGCGACTCTCTCTCTTCCCTGGAGGGGGTACTGGAGCGGTTCGTCTACAGCAATGAAGAGAGCGCCTGGAGCGTGGTGCGCCTCTCGGTCGCCGGCCGGCCGGGCACGGTCACGGCCGTGGGCAACCTCCTCGGCGTTCAGCCCGGAGAGAACCTGAGGCTCCGGGGCCGGTGGGTCCAGGACCGTCGGTATGGCGAGCAGTTCCGGGTGGACTCGTACATCACCGTCAAGCCGGCAACTTTGGTGGGGATCGAAAAGTACCTGGCCTCGGGCCTGGTCGAGGGGATCGGACCCGTGATGGCGGCACGGCTGGTCAAGCACTTCGGCCTGGAGACCCTGGACGTCATCGACGGCGAAGAGGATCGTCTTACCGAGGTGGAGGGGATCGGACCGGTCCGGTCCGAGGCGATCCGCAAGGCGTGGGCGGAACAGAGAGAGATCAAGGACGTGATGATCTTCCTCCAGTCCCACGGGGTCTCCACCACATACGCCATCAAGATCTACAAGACCTACGGCAGCCGCGCCATCGCGGAGGTTCGGGCCGATCCCTACCGTCTCGCCGAGGAGATCTACGGCATCGGATTCAAGAGCGCGGACCGGATCGCGGCCCGGCTGGGCATCGCCCCCGACTCGCCCCGGCGGGCCGAGGCCGGGGTGCTCTACTCGCTTCGCGAGCAGTCCGACGAGGGGCACGTCTACACACCCCGGGGGCACCTCGTCGAGAAATCTAGGGAGATCCTCGGAATCGATCCCCTCGTGATCGAGCAGGCCATCGGGAAGCTTGCAGGGGAGGAGCGCCTGGTCCTCGAAGACCTTCCCTCCGGGGAGGCCGTCTTCCTGACCGCCCTCCACGCCGCCGAGGTCGACGCGGCCGAGCGGCTGGCGGGCCTGCTCGCCGCCGGGCCGCCCCGGGTCCGGGTGGACGTGGAACGCGCGATCGCATGGGTGGAGAGCACCCAGGGGCTGACCCTCTCTCAGGGCCAGCGCGAAGCGATTCGCCGGGCGGTGGGGAGCCGGGTCCTCGTGATCACCGGAGGGCCGGGGACCGGGAAGACGACCCTGCTCAACGGAATCATCGAAATCCTGAAAAAGAAGGGGCTGCGGATCATGCTGTGTGCTCCCACGGGGCGCGCGGCCAAGCGCATGGAGGAGGCGACCGGCCGGAAAGCCAAGACCATCCACCGGCTTCTCGAGTTCAGCCCGCGCTCAGGGGGCTTCGGCCGCGACGAAGAGAATCCGCTGCCGGCCGACCTCGTGGTGGTAGACGAGGTCTCCATGGTGGACGTACCCCTGCTCCACCACCTCCTCAGGGCCGTGCCCGCGGGCTGTCAGCTCATCCTGGTGGGCGACGTGGACCAGCTCCCTTCGGTGGGGCCCGGCAGCGTGCTTCGCGACATGATCCGATCTCGCGTGGTCGACGTGGTGCGCCTCACCGAGGTCTTCCGCCAGGCCAGTGAAAGCCTCATCGTGGTGAACGCCCACCGGATTAACCGGGGCGAGATGCCGATCTTCAAGGATAAGCACGGCCGCGGCGACTTCTTCTTCATCGAGCGCACCACGCCCGAGGAGGCCCTGGACCTCATCAAGCACTTGGTGGCCGAAAGGATTCCCGGGCGCTTCAAGCTCGATCCCGTCGACCAAGTGCAGGTCATCTCGCCCATGCACAAGGGGACCCTCGGGGCGGCCAATCTCAACTCCGAGCTCCAGACACTCCTCAACCCCGGCGGCGAGTCCCTGACGCGCGGGGGCCGATCCTTTCGCCGCGGCGACAAGGTGATGCAGGTGCGGAACAACTACGATCTGGACGTATTCAACGGCGACATAGGCAGGATCGAGGTCATCGATGAGTCGCAGCGGGCCCTGTCGATCCGGTACGATGGACGTCTCGTAACCTACGATTTTGCAGAGCTGGACGAACTCGTGCTCGCCTACGCCTGCTCGATCCACAAGGCCCAGGGGAGCGAGTATCCGGCCGTGGTCATCCCCATTCACACCCAGCACTATGTGATGCTCCAGCGCAACCTCTTCTACACGGGGATTACACGGGGCCGGCGACTGGTGATCGTGGTCGGCAGCCGCAAGGCCATGGGCATCGCGGTGCGGAACAACCGGATCGTGGCCAGGCACACCCGGCTGGCCGAGCGACTCGCCGCGCTGCGTGGCGCGTGTTCGTGAGGGCGACCGCCGGTCGCCCCTACGACAGAATCGCGAACAGGAGAAATGTAGAGGCGACCGGCGGTCGCCCTACAATCGAGTCAAAACAAGATACCTCACTATGGATTCACCTACGGAAAAAAAATACCGGCTTTTCTGCGTCGATATCGACGGCACGCTCACCATACCCGGCACGAGCACCATCCCCGATCGGGTCGCCGCCGACCTCGGGCGCTGTGCCGATGAAGGCCTGATCGTAGTCCTGGCGACCGGCAAGACCTTTCCGAGCGCCCGCGGAGTCTGCCACGATCTCTCACTCGAGTACCTCATGATCACCTGCAACGGCGCGGTGATCGTCGAGGCCGACTCGGGCCGCCCCCGCCACTCGAGCTTCATACCGGACGGCCTCTTCCTCGAGCTCATCCGGGACCTCCAGGCTCATGGGTGGGACGCCGTGGCCGTATGCACCGACGCGGAGATCCTCTGCACCGGGAGGCACTATGCATCGACCTCTCTCGATGAAATAGGAGAGCCGACCAACCGGTTCGTGGAGTCCCTGTTCGAACTCTCGGGCCTCCCGATCGCCAAGGTCCTGGTCGCCCATGAAGACCCGGAGGTCGTTTACCGGATCCGGGACGACTACTCCGGACGGTTCGGCTCCCGCATGACGGTGGCCCGCACGTGCGAGCGCTACGTGGAGTTCATGGCCCGGGGCGTATCCAAGGGTGCGGCGGTCCGGCAGGTTGCCCGGGAGTACGGCGTTCCGCTGGATCAGACCGCCTGCATCGGGGACGGCGACAACGACCTCAGCATGTTCGAAGTGGCCGGCCTCTCCATGGCCGTGGCCAATGCCTCCCGGGCCGTACTGGACGCGGCCGATCTCGTGGTGCCGAGCGCCGATCAGGGCGGAATCGCCGAGGCTATCGATAAATTAACCACACGGTAGGGGCGACCGGCCGGTCGCCCCGGTGTCGATCCATCCTCCCTCGTAAAAGGCGTCCCGGACGCCGGCCTCTCATGCTCTCCATGTAACGGATTCCGTTTCATACTGTCTAATCTATAGTGAATGCCTACTTTTTTTCGAATACTCAACCAAAGAGAGGAGAAAGAGAAATGAAAAAGTACTTGGTGATGATCGCTGTTCTTGTCATTGCAGTTCCAGCAATGGCTGCCGACTATGACGGGGCTGGAACAAGGGCCATAAAGCCCATTCAGATCCTGTCTCCAGGGGGCGCCTTCAACTTCTTCAGCCTTTCACCCGGGTGCTGGCCCCCTAACTACGACGCCTGGCCCATCATCTGTTTAGGCGGCGGAACCCTGAACGTCAGCATCTCGGATTTCTACCTTCCCGGCAACCTCATATTCGCCGTCACCTTTGAGGTCTTGAGCGGCACTTGGGGCCTCATCAATGGGTGCTTGACTGGGTGCTCGTTCTCGCTCACCGAGCCCGTCCCGGCCACAGGCGGCGTCTATCTGGTCCTCGTTGGATATTTCGGGGAATGTTCGGCGGAGGGTTATGATATTCGTGTCTCCTACAATCCCTAGTGAGCATTGAGGGATCGGTCGGCTGAGAGCCGAAGCAATAAAAAGCGGGCCATCCAGTCCAGACCGGATGGCCCGTTTCTATTATACGCATCCAATTTAACTACGAAGGCTGGAGCCGGCTTCTGCTCTTTCGCCACCAGATGAAGAGGACCGGCAGCAGGTAGACACTCATGGCGCAGGCGATCGAGCCGGGCCCCGCATTCAGGGCCGAGGGGATGGCGGCGCAGTCGTCCTGACCGTTGCAGTTGCTGTCGATGCCGTCGCCCTGGATCTCGGTGGCTCCCGGGTGGACGGACGGATCCGAGTCGTTGCAGTCGCTGCCGCCGCAGGCCTCGTCCTGGTAGCCGTCGCCGTCCTCATCCCAGCAGCTACCGCAGTAGCCGTAGATCGACTGGATACAGTTCTTGTCGGCCTGCTCAATAGAGCGAGCCGACGTCCCTGTTCCAGTGATGTAGGGATACATGGTCGCTCCCTGCACGTAGATCTCGTTCATGCCGATCTGGTGTCCAAACTCGTGGGTGGCCACGCCCTGGATGTCGACCTGGCCCCAGGTCGGATTGAGACAGAATGAGACCCCGTAATCGAAGAACTCGGTGTCGGTCCCGTTGTTCACACTCCCGATGCACCACGTGGCGGCCAGGGCCCCTCCGCCCCAGCTGTTGGTCGCAAAGGTGACGTTCTTGCCGTCGCTCAGGCTTATGTAAGCGATGGAGGTCGTCCCCTTGTAGCTGAAGCCGAAGCAGGCCTCGCCCCGGTCGGTCCACTCATCGGCCGCGGCCCTGATTGCATCGACCTGCTGGCTCGTGGAGCCGGCGCACGAGTCGACCCAGCTCGGGTTCACATAGAAGTCGGCCACGCCGTCGTTGTGCCTTCCGCACCACTGGCACCCGTCGGTGTCCCTGTCGGCCCCGATGTCGGCGTGGGCCTGTTTCACCCGGATCATCAGATCATCGACGGCCTCGCCCCGGATGATCGCGCGAACTTCGTCCAGCGATGCCCCGTCGAAGACATTCGGGTTGGCCACGCTGAGGACGCGCTCCACGCCCTGATCGTCCATGGCGATCGGAAAGAGGCCGTGACTCCAGCCATAGACCATGGTCCGCTCCTGCAGGCCCGGCCACCGTGCCAGAAAGGCCATCACCCTTTCGCCCTCGATGAACTCGGGCGTGTCCGACACATGGACCTCGGTCCCGTCCGCGGCCTCGCCGCCGGGGGCGCTCACGGTTATCAGCCGGTCCGTCTCCCCCTTGAGGCCCTCTTCCACGCGGATCTCCGCATGGGTGATCGGCACCTCGTGGGCCACATTCGGCCAGGATCCCATCTCGACCCTGACCCTCTCGACCTCCCCGATCACCACCCAGGCGGCCTCCGAGTGGAGCCGGGTCAGGGTCAGGCCGGGGTCGACGAGGGCCCATGCGCCGGGGCCCGTCAAGAGGGCGACAGTAAGGAAGGTTGCGAGAATGACAAAGGTTTTCAGTACCAGGCCTCGATTCCTCATAACGATTCTCCTTTCCTCTCGGCCGGGGGCTTTGTGAAAAGGCTTCATTAAATAAAATGACCACAGGGATTTGGAAAAAATTACAACTAAGTCAAAGTCTCCTGGAGGGACGGCTTCCACGCCGTCTACGGTCCGGGTGGAACCGGACCCTCCATTCTCTCGACAGTTGACTCACGGGATGGGAAAAGGGGATTTGGAGATGGAAAGAGATCGGGGGATTCCTCGAGAGAATGACATTTTCAATTCATATCAATTATCTCCCTATCTCTCCCTATCCCCTCATCTCCTTTTCTTACACGTACGCGGCTTGCGTAGATGTTGGCTGAATGTCGCAAAGGTGGCTGGAGTTTTTTTGTCTCGCGCAGAGGCGCAGAGACGCAGAGGCTGAGGGAAATTTTATCTAATCCTCTGCGAGCTCTGCGGCTTTGCGCGATAAAATAGGTGGGGAGGGGGGAGTGATTTGGTTGCGGCTCGGACGCGTTAGAGCCAATAAGCGCCTAAAACTCCACCCCCCGGCAGGCCTCACCCGTGTCGCGCCAGGCCAGTGCCGTTCCCCGCCCTTCGGTGAGGGTGCCCTGTATCCTGCCGTTCCAGAAGGCCACGGTCATACCCGCCATAGGGAACTGGGTTCTGGCCTCACCCCAGCCGTAGTCTCGCCAGAGCATGAAGGGGTCCATCTGCCACTGGAAGGGGCCCGGAATCCGGTAGTGCAGCGGCAGCCCCTCCACGGCCCGGGGGAGCTCGTCCTCGATGGACCCCGGCTCGACCTCGATCCCGAAGATGGTCAGGGGCTCCATGCAGGTATCGTAGTCCTCCTGCGAGAGCTCCTCGATCTCGATGCCCGGGGGCGGACTGCTCAACAGGTCGACCGTGTAGTTGCGGCGCGGCTCGAACTTGTCCGGCACCTGGTACTGCCCCATCCCCCGGAGCATCTCCGCCATCTCCAGGGCATAGGCGTGGCCCCGGGGGTCGATGTCGGCGTCGACCATGTTGTCGTAGAGGATACCGAAGAAGACGTCGTTGGTCTGTTCCAGCTCTTTGTAGCGAGACTCCTCCATGATCGCCGTGCCGAGGCGCTCCCAATACGCAGGGAAGTCTGTTGTGCTGACCCGAGACTGGATGTTCCAGAGGGTCGGGTAGAGGAGGCTGGGCCCGAAGTGGGGGCGGCACCACTTGGGCGACCAGAAAGAGCCGTAGGTGTCGATGACCGGCCAGTAGTCGATCTCCTCCATGAGCCCCTCCACGAAGTCGAGGTAACGTTCGTCCCCGGTGAGGTAGTGGGCGGCCAGGGCCCACTGGGTTATGTACAGGGCATCGGAGCCGCGGACAGAGACGAACTGGATCCACGAAATGGGCACCCTCCCCTGCCTCTCCATCCGCATGGCGATGTCGGCAAACCGCACGAAGAATTCCATCCAGTTCGAGGCGTCCAGGTCGTAGGCCGGGTCGAACTCCGTGGGCAGGCCCTCCGGGCACTCGGCGTCGAAGGCGCCCATGTGCGCCGGGTTCGGCTGCTCCATCACGTAGCCGATCAGGGTGTCTATCTTGGTGAAGTCCATGTCGTCCGGCTCCAGGATCACGCGGCCCGTACCGAGGTAGGGGGCGAGCGCCTCGAGCAGAAAGGGGTTGGACTGGATGTTGGTGATGCGCATCTTCTTCATGCGCCTGAGCGTGCACGGGATCTCACGCTCGATCACGCTGCGGAGCCGATCCTCGGCCGGGCCCTCTCCGAGCATGTCGTAGGCCAGCATGACCCCGGGCAGGGACCGGACGTACATATCGCGCGAGGCATCGCCCATCCAGACCGGGAGGACGTTGTAGTGAGTGCCCTCGATCTCCACCCCGACCCGGTAGTAAGCCGGGAGCCTGTCGAGGTATCTCTTCGCAAGGGGGTAGCGGAAGTGCCAGTCGCAGGGTTCGATGTAGTTGGTGACCGCCTTGCCCGGATTGCCGAGCGGAGGGGGCGCGCCCGGCTCGAGCATGGCGAAGTGGCTGCGCATGAGCATGCCCGGGATGCCGGTCGCCTCGTAGAGGAAGGCCATGGACTCGAAGTGGTCGAGCATGCGGGCATAATCGGCGTCGGTCCCGGTGGCGAGGTAGCGGGCCGCCGCGGCCCAGAGCGCCGTGCCGGTCCATCCGGAGCCGTCCCCGAAGCCGTCATACTCGCGAAAGTAGGCCGGGTCGCCCCACACGCTCTCAGGCGTGCCCGGCCACATCGGCTCGGTGAACTCCAGGTCCGTGTACTGCCCCTCCATGCGGTGGTAGAGGTCGTAGTACCGGTCGTACCAGTAGGCCTGCTCGAGCATCGGGTCCGGGGCCTCAACCCAGCGGCCCGCGATCCCGTTATAGAGCTCGCAGCGGCGAACCGTCCCCTCCCGGCAGGCGGTCTCCTTGTAGACCGCGCACGAGGTCAGCCCTTCCGGCAGGACCGATCCTGCCGGGCGGGGCGCCACCGCCCCGAAGACCGGGACGCCTTCGACTTCGACGCCGTCTTCATCTCTGGTTTCATTATCGCCACTGTGGCAGCCTTGCATAAGCCCAGGGCCGCAGGCCAGGGCTCCCACCATGAGGAGCGCTAAATACAGATGTTTGCCGACCATGAAATCCTCCTCTTTACAGATAACCAGGAATTTACATTAACACATCGGCCTTCGAAGTGCCATTTTGACAAAGTCCCAGGCCGAGTATAAACCTATGGCTGTGATAGCTGTGAAAAAGGAGCTGATCGGAGAAGAGAAGGTGGGATCTCCATGAACGCTATATTTCTACTGGGCATCGTCCTCGGAATGCTGGCGGCCCTGATGATGAACATCGGCAAGGGCGTCCAGAAGCAGAAGGTCCACGTCTTTCGCCAGGGCCGGGGGATGTTCTCTGGAGAGTACCGGCGGGATCTCTGGATCTGGCTGGCGGGCCTGGCCATGACAGGCGGGGCCATGGTTCCATTTTCGCTGGGCCTGAAGTTTTCCGGATCGCCCTCCACGATCTCGGCCATGACCGGGGTCGGGCTGATCGGGCTGGCCGTGTACGCCGTCCGAGTGATCGGCGAGAAGATCGGACCCGCCGACGCCGTCGGCATCGGGCTCGTGGTGGTTGGCACATCCACCCTCGGCTTTCTCGGCGCCGGCTGCGAGCTCCAGGCCCGGGAGTTTACTGACCTCGCCCTGGCAAAGACCGCGGGCCTTCTGGTCCTGCTGGCGGCCGGGGCCTGCACGGCCTCGCTGAAATGGAGGCGGATCCACGGCGTGACCTTCGGCCTCACCGCAGGGATGCTCATCGGAGTGGCCCTCTTCCTGGCCGATGCGGCCCTCGTGCGGGCGGGCGGGTCATTCTTCGGACAGCTCTCGAACCCCTACCCCTACGCGGCCGTCCTCCTCGCCATCCTTGCCGTGATCATTACCCAGATCGGCTTCCTCCGCAGCCGGGCCCTGGAGGTGGTGCCGGCCATCAACTCCGCCGTCATCCTCACCCCCCTTCTCCTCGAAGGCGCGATCTATGGTGCCTTTCCCGAGATCATCCGAGTCCTGCTCATCGTGACGATCGTCGCCGGCGTCTGCCTGCTGTCCACGGGCGCGGCCGGGAGAGCGGCGGGGTAGAGGTCCGGTTATTACCAATGAGTTTACCCCAACGTTGCATAAAGTCGCAGGCGGAAATCGCTAACGCTCGCGCCAGAGCACGCCATCTGCGGCCGTGCTC